>JAFRWW010000028.1 GCA_017441585.1 Lachnospiraceae bacterium | reverse complement strand
TTCATATGATGATAGGGTTTCAAAGGGGATAGTATACTCTTTTTTGAGGTAATACCCCATACTGTCATCAAAGGAACAGTCTTAAACAACGTATCGGGGACGGTCGTTTTATATTTTAAGTCCCCGTGAATAATTCAGGATTAGTCTGTATGCCGTAAAATGCGATACGGACGAAAAAGAAAAAATACGGAATCGTCCGTAAAGATGATATGAAAAAAGAAACAACCAAAAACCTCATATATTTCCTTCTGACGATCGTGGCCATCACAGCCCTGGTCTGTGGCCTGACGCGCCTCTACGCTTCAAAAAACGGCGCCATCCATCGTCAGCGTTTCTATGAGCAAAAGGAAGACGTCGATGTACTCTTCATCGGAACCAGCCACGCTTATGCAGGCTACCAGCCTATGGAACTGTATAGAAAATATGGTATATCTTCCTTCAATCTTTCCACTGCAGGTGAGCGCTTTGCAGTAAACTATTATTCCATGCTGGATGCCTTTAATTATCATGTGCCGAAGGTGGTGGTAATAGACTGCCATGCATTCGAATATGGTGATGAGAAAAACGATCATGAAGTCCCTACCAGATGCCATGGCGTATTTGACGGGATGCCTATGAGCCGGCTTAAAATTCAGGCCATACAGGATGTGTTATCAGACCTTCCCGATACCTGGCCCGAGTACTACTTTCCTCTGTATTATTACCATAATCGCTGGGTGGAACTGGAAAGACAGGATTTTGAAGATCCGGTGCTCAACAATTACGGAAAAGGCGGCAGACTGTTCCACGGGGTGGCAAATGCCAAACCCTTTGAAGTCATCCCTCAGGAAGAGTATGAGTGGGCGGGGGACCTGTCCTGTGAGTATGCCGAAAAGATAGTACAGCTTTGTAAGGAAAAAGGGATAGACATTCATTTTATGTGCATTCCCTTCCCCTGTAATCAGGAAACTCAGAGGGTGCTGAACCAGGCTCAGAAGCTTGCGGATGAATATGATAATTGTTATTATGTAAACCTAATGCTCCATACGGATGAGATGGATTTTAACTTCGCCACAGACATGGCGGATCTGGGTTCTCACGTCAATCTGCTGGGCGGACATAAGGTGACGGACTATATAGGAAAGTATCTGAGCGAGAGATATGAGTTTACCGATTACCGCTCGGATGATCCTGATTCTGTGTGGAATAAGGAATACAGATATTACACCACTTATCTGGACAGACTGAGGAATGACTGCGAAGATTACAAGGATTATCTGGCGAATGTGTATTCACCGGATTATTCCTTTGCCATATATGTGTCGGATATGGCGGCTGCAAATGATGACGGCTTGCTGTATAAACTGATAAAGAAAGATGACACAGATTCAAATGCAGATGCGGATGCGTTGACTGGCACATATTTCTACTCAAATATGAATGGTGAGACAAAAGAGATCATTAACCCTTCCTCTGTGGAGGACACTCCTTTCTGGACGGATTATGCGGACGATTATGATCGGAATGCGCTTTTAAGCATAGCGGTATTTAACAATCAGACCGGGGAACTCGTAGAGGTAACCAACTGGAGCGCAGGTGGAAGATTGTGATCAGAAGGATCAGTTCGTCTGAATTGGAAGTAAAAGAATGAAAGTGAAAAACAGATCACCTGAATCTGAAACATAAAGAGCGAGAATGAAAAAAACTTGGAATAAAAAAACTGTATCAAAAAGACTTGCATCAGGAAGAACTGTTTCTAAAAAAATTGTCTGCCTGTTTCTTATCTTCATTCTGTGCTCTATCCAGGCCGGATGCAAGAAGGATGGTCCGACTCAGATATATTTTGACGGAAAGCATAACAGTCAGGAGAGTGAAGCCGCAGCTACGACAGATCCAGAGTCCACGACTGATATGCAGTCCATGGCAGATACACAATCCGGGACAGATACGCAATCTATGGCTGAAAATCAATCTACGGCGGATAATCAATCTACGACAGATACAAAGTCTGCCGCAGATATCTCAGACGTAAATCCTAATGCTGCCGGTGGCAATGAAATGAATTCTGAAGCAAATCCTAAAACCCCTTCTGCTAAATCCTCCAAAGCAGGTAGACCCGCCATGGTCCTGGATCCTAAGGACGGGCCGGCCATGTCTCTGATAACAGAAGACGGCTCTGATAGCATAAAAGAAGAACCCCCCGATGAAAATGATTTCCACGGATACATAGTCTCCGAGGAAGAAAAAAACGATCCCAGGGTGAGGCTCATGGAGACGGCCACAGAAGGCCGCGTGATCATGGACTTTGCCGGGGATATAAATTTTGATGAGCATTACAGTAACATGGCTACGTATAAGGCCTCCGGTGGCATTTCGGGTGTGCTGTCCGAAAACCTGATGGCGGAGCTTAACGGGGCCGATATTTTTATGATAAACAATGAGTTCCCCTACAGTGACAGGGGCACTCCCACGGCAGGTAAAAAATTCACCTTCAGGGCCAGACCCGTGATGGTGGAAAACCTGACAAAGATGGGCGCCGACATAGTGGGCCTGGCAAATAATCATGCCTACGATCATGGCCCCGATGCCCTGATGGATACTTTCGATATTCTTGATGGCGCGGATATCCCTTATGTGGGAGCGGGCAGAAATATTGATGAGGCATGCTCGCCCATGTACTTTATCGCAGGCGGCATGAAGATAGCTTATGTGGCGGCGACCCAGATAGAAAGGGGATCTACACCGGATACAAAAGAAGCCACCGAGACTACGCCTGGAGTGTTAAGAACCCTTGAGCCCACAAGATTCCTTGGCGTCATACAGGAGGCGGATCAGAATGCGGATCTCACGGTTGTCTTCGTGCACTGGGGATCTGAAAATACTTATGATATAGATGCGTCCCAGAGAGAACTGGCGCAAAAATATGCAGCGGCAGGAGCCGATCTCATAGTAGGCATGCATTCACATTGCCTTCAGGGTTTTGAGTATGTGAGCAGTGTGCCCGTGCTCTACAGCCTGGGCAATTTCTGGTTCAGTTCAAAGGACCTGGATTCCGGCGTGCTTCAGGTGGTGGCCGCTGATAAAAAGATAGAGTCCGTAAGATTCATTCCCTGTGTGCAGAAAAGCTGCCACACTACCATGTATGAAAAGGGCAGCAGTGAGTATGACAGACTCCTGGGTGCCATGACTACTCTTTCATACGATGTGAGTATAGACGAGGACGGATATGTTACCGACGGCGCAGGCACCGGCGTGGCTCCCGGCCCCACTAAACCTCTCGGCAAGAAATCCTACTAAGCTTTTGGTAATTGAAAAATACCTTCACTTTGGGCCGTAGCGACGTTGATCACACTATAAAAGGGTGTGATGCCGTTTTGGAATATCCTAAGGAATCCACTTCAAGCGATATCCCTTAGGATAAAAATCGAGGGATTGAGAAGCAATAGGAAAAAACTTAAAATCATGAATTCACCCGATAATGTAAACAGGGCAAAATCAGATCCCGAATACAGAAATAAATTCATAGCGGACAACGAGAAATTCATTCTCGCAAGCGCATACAAGGCAGTGGGCCGTTTTGTCACCAAAAGTGATGATGCCTGGTCCATAGCTCTGATCGCATTTAACGAAGCAATAGATGCTTATGATGAAAATAAGGGCAGCTTTGCTTCTTTTTCTGCGCTCATTATCAAAAGACGTGTCATAGATCACCTGCGCTCCGAAGGCAGACATGACAAAGAAGTAGCCTTTGACATGACGGATATGGAAATGTCGGACGAAGAGGATGGAGGCTCAAAAGCTTTGGAGACTCAGGTGAGATCAAAGGTGTCGCGCCTGTCTGAAGAAACGCCCGGTCCGACATCTTCTGCCATTACGGTCACGGATGAAATAGAGGCTCTTAAGTCAGTACTTGATGGTTTTTCTTTTTCATTTTTTGATCTGACCGAGTGCTCTCCCAAGGCGGCTAAAACAAAGAAGGCCTGCGGCGAAGCGGTAAGATGTCTGCTGGAGCACAAAGATCTTTATTCAAAAATGATCACATCAAAAACGCTGCCTATGGTGGAAATAATAAAAATTACATCCCTACCCCGAAAAATTCTGGAGCGCCATCGAAAATATATAATAACAGCGGGGATCATACTGGGCGGTGATTATCCTTTGTTGTCGGAGTACATGCGGGATATTAAGAATGGCGACACCGGTAAAAATGTTGACGCATCGAAAGCCGGTATCCCGCCTATAGTGACGGGGGTATTGTTGAGTTTATCATTGTTATGTGATCTGTGATAAGATCCTTTGGCTAAAGCCTTAGGATGACGTGTTTTAGTTTATTACGTAAGAAGACTGTTATTCATTTTGACAATTGTCATCTTGCAATGAAGCAATAGGAAGAATCTTTCATAGATATAACACGAGGTACAACCATGAAAAAAGCAATAGTCATGGAAGTGAAGGACTCCCACGCGGCAGTGCTGTGTGAGGACGGAACCTTCCGGAAGATAAGAAAAAATTGTAAAGTTGGGGACGAGATAATGGTAACGGATCTGCCCCGGATCATTTACAGTGCGGCTTTTCGTAGGATGACTGCGGCCGCTGCTGTCATAGTGATGCTTCTTTCCACCGGATTTTACCTCACTGTTCCCGCTTGTTCGTATGTATCCCTTGATGCCGATCCTTCCATAGAATTTTCACTGAACCGTCTTAACAGAGTGGTATCGGTCAACGCGATCAATGATGAAGGAAGACAGATACGGGACGAGCTGATGAAAGATTTCCGGCCAAATGCTCCTCTTACAAAAACCTTGAACAGAGCTGATGAACTGATGGCTCAGCATGGTTATCGTGGCAAGGAAGATACCTATTATCTGGTAAATATAAGTTCTGATAATGAGAAGCGCCGTGAACGGATCCATGATGAAGTGGACAGAGCGCTGCAGCATCCCGAGGATGATAAATTTACCATGATAATAAACGGATCTGACCTCAAGGATCATCACAGGGCCAGAGAGCATGGTATCAGTGCCGGCAGGTTTGAGGAAATCAGAAAGATAAATGGCTTTAAACCTGATGACCGAGACTTTGGACCGAAAATGGATGATGCCATAAGGGAGAGAAGACATGACCATATACATGACCTGCTGATAGATGCGGGAGATGTACCGCCTCCGCCCCCTGATGCGCCTCTCGATGAAAACGGTAACCCTGCACCGCCTCCTGATGGAGAAGAAGGAAAGGAAAGACCGTCCCTGCCACCTGATGAGCAGGATGGTGAAAAAATGCAGCCGTCCGATATGCCGGACAAAAAAGGAATGCAATCACCTGATAAGTCTCAAAATGGTGAAAAGCAACCATCCGAAATGCCTGACAGGGGCGAGAATCAGTCATCCGATGAACAGAACGGTGATAAGATGCAGCCGCCTGACATGCCTGACAGAGACGGGAATCAGTCATTTGATGGACAGCAAGGCGGTAAGATGCAGCCATCCGATAAACAGCAAGGTGACAAAAATCAGCCTCCGGATATGCGGGACAATGGCAGTGATGAAGCCCTCCGGGAAATATAAAAATTTATGAAATGATCAATAAAAACTCCGCAAAAGGGAACGACCTTTGCGGAGTTTTTGTGCATTTTAGAGCAAAACATTCTTGCCACACTTTACTTTTAGTTATTTTTGTGCTAACTTTAAAAATGGTGTGGTATAATTTTTGTTAATAATGCACTATCGATCAATCTTCCGGACTTAATGTGAATGTGTATTTTATAGCAAAGAAGGAATAATGGAGGTAAAGATCACTTACACGCTGAACGGAAGAAACTACAAGACCAGCGTAAAACTGTCAAACCGGGGCGTTCCTTCCAACAGTACATATGACAGAGATCTCTTCTTACATGGTTTCGGAGAGAACAAGAACAGCATCTTCATAAAGAAGATTCAGTAACAATTGCTTAATTGGGTGACGCGTAAGTGAATCCCATCCCCCTGTTGAGAGCGGCTTTCCCAGGCCGCTCTCTTTTTGCAAAAAATATAAAAAAACTTCTGTTTCTGCCGATATAATCTATGGTACAATACGTACATATGTTGAAGGTGGCATAATTTACAGGGCAGGTTGATATGAATAAGAGACTTCACATAAAAGATAATAAGGGCTTCACTTTGGTGGAACTGATCGTGGTGCTGGTGATACTGGCCATTCTGGCAGGCATCCTGGTTCCCGCGCTTTTGGGCTATATAGACAGGGCAAGGGTGAGTAAGGATGTCCTAAGTGCCAAGAATTGTATGACAGCCACCCAGGCGGAACTGTCGGCATTGTATGCGGTTGGTGAAAATTTAAGTACAAAGTCGGTTTTAAGAGATACTCCGGCATTTACAAATAAGAACAATGATGTGGAAGCCGCAGGTTCCGAGTTTGCAAAAAAGGTGTTTGAGACGGCGGACGAGACACCGTATTTGTATATTGTGGGTTTGGGAAATTATGATAAGTATAAAAAAGATAACCCACATTATCCTTATACCGTGTATCTGGCAATGTATCAGAAAACACCGAATTCACAGGTTTTGATCTATGATGGGACAAACTGGAGCACTACTTATCCTAAAGGAAGTGCCTATAATGATAATAACGTTTTAGCAAAAAATGGTGTTAAACTTCAGTTGTATATTCTTGCAAACGCAGGGGGTAAGACAGCGGATACTAATAACAGTATCTGGAAATATATGCAAAAACTTATGGGTTATAAAGGATAATCTTTAATATGATTTGAGTGTTGTTGTCGGGCGGAGCGATCTGCCCGATTTTTTTTATTCATTTCAGTTTCGTCTGTTTTAGTTTATTTTCTAAAAATAAAAAACTTTTCTTGATACCCCATTTTTTATAAAACGACCTGCGAATATATGATCAGATGGTTAAAAAACCGTTTGCGAAAAATCTTTATGGAGTTTTTAAATATAGGAGGTATCACATGAAACGAAGACAGCATTTTTCTAAAAAGAACATAGCCGGCCTGATGGCGGCGGTATATGCCACGAGCAGTATCTTAAGCGGCCTGGTACCTGTGCAGGTACTGGCGGCAGAGGAAGACGTGGTTATTGAAACATCAGACGAGATTGATACTTTAGATGAAATCTCTGACGAATCGGAAAGTGCAGATTTGGAACTGACCGGATCTGATGAATCTGAGGAAGTGGATGTATCAGGCGTAGAAGATGCAGATGACCTGAATGAAAACGAAGCAGTGACTGAAGTCGTATCCGAAGAAGACACAGATGAAGTTCTGGTCGGATATGAAACGGAAAGTGATTTGAGTGATGACGAGGAAGATGTAGTAGAAGAAGCGGTAGAAGAAGTAAACGCCGGCATCGATTCCGTAACCATCAATGGCACCGCATTGTCCGAGGCAGAGATCACGGGACTTACAGTTACCACCGAGGAAGGCATCACCACGGCGGCTATTACCAAGGCCGGCGATTACGAGTTTAGCGGATCAGGTTCCGACCTTTTGATAACCGTGAAGAAAGGGATCAACGTAAATCTTACCTTAAACGATCTCATAATAGATGATTCGGCCATTACAGGCAGTGCCTTCATAGAAGCCGGAAAAGATACTCTGGTTAATCTTATATTGGAAGGTAAATCGACTCTCACCGGAAGCGACGGTCTTATTTCCCAGAAAAAGAAGGACAGTACCGGTTCATTTTTGTACATAAAGGGCTCTGGCTCAATCACAGTCAGTGAGTGTGCGGATGACGGTATCAAATCAAAAGGTGATATCTTCATAGAAGACGGCGTCACTGTCGTGATAGACAAGTGCGGCGGAGACGGTATTCAGGGCGAAAATGTCACGGTAAACGGTGGTGATATCACCATAGATACTTATTATGAAAATGCTGCCACCTCATATTATACGAGCGGCAAGACAAGTGTGGACGGATATAATACCATCTGGGAATCCGGCAGTACTAAGACTGAGAGAGTGAACGTGGATACCGGCAGCCACAGCGGCATCAAGGCCGGCACCAAGGCCAAGACCGTGACCTTTGCATCAGGAGATAGCGATGGTGCCTTTGGTGAGGCTGAATCTTCCACGGCGTCAGGCGGTCTTACCATCAACGGCGGAAATATAAAGATCGATACCACCCAGAGCGGAATAAAGGTAAACGGCGGCGTCAGCGGTTATACTGCAGCGGCCACGGGAGTGTATATCATAGGTTCACCAGATGACGCCTTAAAGTCAAACAATACCCTGACTATCAACGGTGGTACCATGGAACTCTCAGCAGGTGATGACGGTATTACCAGTTCCGGAGCCCTTACGGTTAACGGAGATACTCAGATAGACATCACCATGGCCTATGAAGGCATGGAAGGCGCCGAGATCGTCATCGGCAAGACCGGCGATCCCGTGATCAATATCAAGTCAAATGACGACGGAATCAATTCCACGTCAAAGACCCTGACCTATACCTATGACAGTATAGATGAAAACGGCGATTATGATGATGAAAAGAATTATTATAAGTACAGCGTTTCCGTGACGAACGGAACCTCCTGCAATATTTATGGAGGCAGCGTGCAGATCAACATAGACAGCCAGAATTCACAGAGCATCACTCTTCCCGATGGCAGCGGTACAAAGACTGTGAGCTATAAGTCCAGCGGAGACGGTATAGACTGCAACGGGACTCTTGATATAGAAGACGGCACGGTATTTGTATTCGGACAAAGCTCAGGAGACAATTCACCCATAGATACCAATGACGGCTTTACACTTGGAAAAGACGCCACTGTACTTGGAACCGGCGTGGATCCCATGAATGAGGCAAAGCCCGAAGCAGGAGACGGAGTGTATATCACTTATGGCAGCAGCAGCGGGATGGGCGGCCCCGGCAGCGGCAGTTTTGATCCCAGGATGGGAGCGTCTGACTCGGATGAAAATATAAATGGCGCGCCTCCCACTCCTCCCTCAGGTGATTTCTCCGGTCAGGAATCCTCATCGGCATCCATAAGCGCAGGCTCAAAGTTCACAGTAAGCGATGGCACGAATGAAATATTCAGCACTACTCTTCCGTACAGTGCATCCTTCCTTATATTTGGTTCACCCCTGCTGACGGCAGGTAACACCTACACATTGACAATCGGCGATACCACCACTACGGTTACCGCCATGACAGCAGGCAGTGAGACTTCGGGGGGCGGTTCTTCCGGCGAAGGACTGACCCCTCCCGATGGAGAGCAGGGCGGCGATGGCCTGACTCCTCCGACTCCCCCCTCAGGTGATCAGACAGTTTCAGGCGACGGCCTGACACCTCCCGATGGTCAGCTTCCTCCCGACGGTCAGCTTCCTCCCGATGGTGTGGATGGCGGTTCCACCGTAAGTGATAATACAGCTTCGGTCAGCTCTGACAAGATCCTGGTGGTAAAGGATAAGAGCCTTAACATAGCCTCCATCCTTAATCCCACAGGCGCTAAGAAAATAAAATATGTGGTAAGCTCCAAGGCTGTGGCCGTGAATAAAAAAGGCCAGGTGAAGGCTAAGAAGGCAGGAGAAGCAGTCATTACCTCAAAGATCAAGGTGGATAAGAAATGGGTCGATACGGGACTTTCCTATAAGATAATAGTGGAGGATCCCCAGGTGACGACAAAGAAAGAACTTAAGAAGGGAGAGAGCATAAATATAAGCGATCTTATAGCAGCCTCTACCACCACCTTTAAGGCAAAAGACATAGCCGTAAAAAAGAGTGAGATTGCATCGGTAGACAGCACCGGAAAGATAACGGCCCTTGCAAAAGGTAATACAAAGATCACCTTTACCCTTGGCGGCAGGACATATAAGATCAAACTCAAGGTTACGGAATGATTGAAAACCGGATATTGTTAGATTTTAAAAAGACCGCATCCCATTTCGTCGGGATGCGGTCTTGTATTTTTTATAATTGTTTCAGTTAAAAGAGAAATATCATGGACGATCAGTACCTGTAGTGTTCTGTCATCTCGGATTCAGGTTGTTCTTTTCATAGAATTCCGCTTTGTCCTTATACATCCTGGTCTCGGCGTCTATGATCAGCTTATTGATGTCTACATCTTTGCCCTCATGAAATGCATAGCCGATGCTGGTAAAATAACCTTTTTCGGTGATGGTGTCGCGAATGGTTTTGATATCCGAGATTATACTATCTAATGGAGTGTCCATGACGAAGGCCACATACTCGTCGCCGCCTATTCTGTAAAGGTCGTGGGGTCCGAACTGTCTGAGGGCGGTGTTGGCTATGAAACACAGCATATCATCTCCGGCCTTGTGTCCCTTTGAATTGTTGAGCTCGTGCAGACCGTTGACATCCATATAGATGCAGCATATGGACTGCTGGTAAAGAGTGCTATAAAGAGGAAGCCGCATTTCGTAGCTGTTCCTGTTACGCAGTCCCGTCATCTGGTCGGTCTCGCTCATGATCCGAAGCCACCTTTCCAGGACATATCCTTTGATCTTTGCCCTGTTGGCGACGGTTTCGGATATTATGGAGAGCAGGCCAAAAATTATGGCGTCGATAATATCCACGGTCAGGATGGTACCTGTTTTGGTCTTACAGGCCATGAAGATGAACAGTATGATGTAGAAGATCAGGCTGACAGCTATATTTATGGGCCTGTCCACGAAAAGCAGGGGAACTAAGACCAGCAGCACCATGAAGGTAACGGTCTGTTCTTCGGGTCTGGTGACGGTACCGATGGCTATTCCGTAGATCATAAATACAGAGATCGCCATGTATACTGAGATATATGAAAGAAGGGGGTGTTTTTTGCCCAAAAGGGCGATCAGGATCTGGATGACGGAGAGTATCAGTCCGTATATGTACACCGGTCTGGTCGCCGCAAGGCCCTCCACGATAAAGGAGAGCAGGAACATGATAGTGATGAGGGCGGTGGCTGCAGACGCAAAACACAAAGCTATAAAACAATTATAGTGTTGCATCTGCTCCCTGATGGAGTTAAAGCTGACCTCGTCAGTATCGGCGTATAAAGCATAGTTTTTTATACGTTTCAGCATGAAATACTTCTCCCCTGTTTTCCCAAAAACATTCTAATTATATACAAAATACGCCGTTTTAGCAATAACAGCGGTGTTATTTTTGAAGATAAATGCGGTATTTTTCAGAATATAAATGAAGATGGGGCTGTATACGTCTTGCGGATTGGCGGGATAAGTGTTAGAGTATTCCTTTATACCGACTGTTAAGATATGATTTTCTCTTTTATCATATAAGAGTAACGAAACATAGATGATTTTAAATGCTCATGGAAAGGAATAAAGTATAATGATCTGCGATAACGTTTTGGAATATATAGGCCACACCCCCATGATCAGGCTGAACCGCATGAATGATCCCGAAGCTGCGGAGGTGCTGGTAAAATATGAAGGCCTCAATGTCGGCGGTTCCATCAAGACGAGGACCGCTTATAATATGATAAAGCAGGCCAAAAAGGACGGCCTGATACATGATGATACCATCATCGTGGAGCCCACCAGCGGCAATCAGGGCATAGGACTAGCCCTCATAGGCGCTGTTTACGGATATACCACAAAGATCATAATGCCTGACAGCGTCAGCGAAGAAAGACGTCTTCTGGTGGAGCATTATGGCGCCGAGGTCATCCTCATTCATGATGAAGGCGACATCGGCAAGTGCATGGATGAGTGTCTTAAGACGGCGCTTCGCATGGCCGAGGAGGATCCCAGAGTATATATCCCCCAGCAGTTTGAAAACCCTGCAAACCCTAAGGTCCATAAGCATCATACCGGCCTTGAGATCATGGAGCAGGTGGCAGGACCGATCCACGGCTTCTGCTCCGGCATAGGCACCGGCGGTACCATCAGTGGTATCGGAGAAGTGCTGAAGGCCCAGTATCCCGATATCGAGATATGGGCTGTGGAACCCGAGAACGCCGCTATTCTGGCGGGGGGAGACATCGGAACCCATCTGCAGATGGGCATTGGTGATGGCATCATCCCCGCGAACCTCAATCAGAATATTTATGATGATATCTACATCGTATCGGACGAGGAGGCGATCCAAACCGCCAAGGACTTGGCCCGCAAGGAGGGCATCATGTGCGGCATCAGCTCCGGCACAAATGTGGCCGCCGCTTTGAAACTGGCCAAAAAACTGGGCAAGGGAAAAACCGTGGTCACGGTGCTTCCCGATACTGCGGAGAGATACTTTTCCACACCACTTTTTAAGTGAAGTGTTGTTGGGATATTGCTAATATAAGAACTATGTCGAAATGCGTAACATTCATTGAAAAAAAGGATTTTGTATTGTAGAATACAATTATAAACGAATGGCACTAAATGGAGGATCAGTTTGATTTTGAGGAGGTATTATCATGGTGTCAACTAAAAGTGATGTGTTTTCGATGATTGATTCTATGTCAGACGTAGAGTTTTCGCGTTTGTGCATATATCTGAATTCGTCATTTATAAAAACAGAGAAAAGGAAGGCTGCTGAAGAGAGGTTTGTTTCAGAAGTAAAAGCTGCGGAGGAGTCTGTGGCCAGAGGAAATTATGTAACATTGGAACAGTTGCATGAGAATCTGGGCGTATGAGTATGCGTAAAGTTATTATTGAGACACAAGTACAAAATCAGTTGGCTGAACTGAAGAATTATTTGATCGACAGTCAGGGAGAAAAGAAAGGAAAGAAAACTTTTTCAGAGATTATTGCGTCAATAGACAATCTTGGAACGTTTGGGTCTATAGGAAGTAATCTAAGGGAACGATTTGATATTGATTGTCCTAACAATTGGTATTTATTATACAGTCATATGAATTATTTTGTGTTCAGTAGGACAGAGACGCTTGTGACGGTTTTGAAGATGTATGATAATAGACAGGATTTTATATTTGATTTGTTTGGGATTGAGATGCGAAGTCAGGAATCGAAGGACTATTGGGGAGAATAATATAGATAATAAGTTGTGCGGCAGTTCTTTTTGGTAAGAACTGCCTTATTTTTATTTACGGATAAACGTATATACTATGGATATTGCAGTTTTCCGGCTCTGCCCGGGGACTGTCTTGTTAAAAGTGTGACATTTTGTTGAAAAATGGCGGTATATGTTGTAGAATAAAACGGATTGGATTTTTATTTGATCGGTTTTATTTGTAATTTCATTTATGAGAAAGGAAGTGTGGGAGGATGACTAAGTATAAGAGGTATCTGGCCGGTATCATTTCTGCTATGATGGTGATCTCGGACCTGGGCTCAGGCGGTCTTATGAGCGTCTATGCCGCAGAGGATGAGAGCGTTGTCGTGGACGCCGGTGATGCGGCCGGGGACGAGGAGTCTGCCGTAGTGGCTGATGAGACTGAGGACGATTCGCAGCAGGCTGACGGTGGTGAGGCTGTGGCATCGGATGCTGAAGGCGCAGATGATGAGGCAGCTCAGAGCAGCGATGATACAGCTGCCGAGGCTGTTAGGGATGACGCTGCTGATGATTCTCAGAGCGAATTTGAAGCGACTGAGGATACTGAAGAGATGGAAGTCTCCGCAGTAGAGGAGTCTGCCGATGAAGCTGATGTAAATGGCGATGGCGAGTGGGCAGGATTTGATTATATAGAAGGTGAGGCAGGAAAGGTTATCACCGGCTGGCATGGCGGTGAGAATGTGGTCATTCCCTCAGACGCCACGGCTATTAATCCCGAGGCGTTTAAAGAAGCAGGTAAGACCGTGAAATCAGTAGATTTCACAAAGGCTGTAAAGCTATCAAAAATATACAAGAATGCATTTTCATCTAATTCGGACCTTACAGGGGAATTGGACTTCTCGAACTGTAGTGCACTGGAACTCATTGATGAGGCGGCATTTAAGGGAACAAAGATCACATCATTGAAATTTGAAAAGGTTAATCCCGATAATCCGAGCGAAGTGATAGCTACCACACCATTGAATACCATCGGAAAAGATGCCTTTAATGGTTGTACTCAGCTTTCCGGAAATGTTGTGCTTACCAGTAATCTGAACAATCTTGGCACTCAGGCGTTTGCCGGTTGTACAGCGATTGAAAAAATAGTAGTAAAGACCGGCAGCAAATTACGTCTTGCATCGGGAACCTATTTTAATACCAACACTTCTAAGGCTGAGTTGACTTCCATTGAAATTATAGAAGGCGTAGACAAGGTGCCTGATTATCTGTTTAAAGATATTGCCTTTAAGCCCGACACCGAAGAACAGGAGATAGATGGAAAACTTCAGACAGTTATCGTAGGTGGTGGTATAGTATATATTTCATCAACTGTGACAGAAGTCGGTGATTATGCATTTAGTGGTGCTAAAAACCTGGATGAGGTCAGATTTGCAGACGGATCCCAGCTGGACAAAGTCGGAAACAGCGCTTTTTCATCAATTAAACTGACTGCTGACAATAATGGGAAGATCACTCAGTGGGGTCTTACTAAGATAAATCTTCCCATATCCGTAACTTATGTCGGAAATAGCGCTTTTTCAGGTAATAATGTGATGCCTGATGTGGCGCCTTTGATGGATGCTACCAAATCAAACCTCGTATTTATCGGAAACAGTGCTTTTTCCGGCTGTGCGAGGATTTCTATGGCCCGCATCCCAGACAGTGTGGACAATGACAGCATAGGCACATATGCTTTCAGTAACTGTTTGAGCCTGTGGGATGTCAGCATACCTTCCACATACACCAGACTTCCTGATGGTGTATTTCAGTTGTGTGATATCACCGATTACAATGACAAATTTGTAAATATTACAGATGTCGGTAAAGAGGCGTTAGAGGGCAATTTTTACAATGATCCGCTTGAAACCTTAGATCTTACCAAAGTGGTAAAGATGGGTGAGTCATCTTTCAAAACATGTGGTATGGTGGCTGTAAAATTGAACTCCGAGGCCAACGGGTTAAGGTATCTGCCGAAATCTGTTTTTGCCGGGTGCCCTGAATTAACGAGCATAAACATCCCCAGAAATATAAATGATAATAATGATGATAAGAAGATCGGAGTAGGCGAGAGTGCATTCTCCGGATGTGTGAAATTGGCGACAGTTACGTTTGCGGATCTGGATGAAGGTAAGGAACTGACCATAGGTACAAGTGCCTTTAGCGGATGTATTTATGTGAGCGGTGGTACCAGCACAGGTCTTAAGACAGTGACTTTTGGAAAAGGTCTTAAGGAAATAGGAAGCAAGGCATTTTATGAGTGCGGTCTGTTTTCCAATACTACCTTCCCCGATACCCTGAAAACGATCGGAACACAGGCATTTTATCTGTGTAATGCTTCGCTTACATCCGTCACGATCCCGGCTTCTGTCGATACCATAAAGACAAAGGCCTTTGACAGTTGTGATAGGTTGGCAAATGTTACGATCGAGGGAGATATCAATTCTTGTGAAGCTTCAGTCTTCTTTAAATGCGGTCTTAAGAAAATTGAGTTTAAGGAAGGCGTTTCTCAGATCCCCAACAGCATGTTTTATGCTGCCAGTTATGATAATAATGAGGGCGCTACCATAACGATTGCTTCTTCTGTGGAAAAGATAGGCGACAATGCGTTTGCCGGTGAAACCGGTTCTAATCCCAACCTTGTCGGTGTATATTTTGCGAAGGCAAGTAAACTGGAAGAGATTGGTGCCGGAGCATTTAAGAATTGCACCAAGCTTGGTGAGAAAGGTGATGGCATGGATCTTCCCGCCGGTGTTGCGACTATCGGCGCCGGTGCTTTTGATCAGTGCGTTTCTCTTGATCATATGTTCATCCCTTCAACGGTTGTTTTGGATAAGGATGTGACGTATTTTGCCGGTATGAAGGCAGCAGCGTTCAGAACAGGTGAAGATACTTCGGCATATAAGTATCTTACAGAAAAAGGTATATGCACTGATACCGATTTATTGGTCAAGGGTGTTAAGTATATAACCTATGATCTTAGTGAATACGAGGCTCTTGGAGCTGAAAATGATAAGGGTAATTCGACCTGCTTTGATGAGCACAGTGATCTGACTCTTAAGGATGCGGCTTGTCCGGGTAAGGCATTCGTGGGATGGTTTACCGACGAAAATTGTACAGTGGCATATAATCCCGATACTCAGAGTCATGATGCTGGCTTTACTGTATATCCTAAATTCAGTGAGCAAAAAGCCATTCATGAAATGTTTGAGTGGGATTATGATCCGGCTATTCCCGGAGCAGTTGATAAAACCATGATCATGGGTATGAGTGATGAATGGCTTGCAAGTGCTGACGGACAGGACTGGAACGGCAAATGGATGATCATCACAAAGGATTGTACATCCATAGCAAAGAATGCATTCAGTAAGTATGAAAGAAAAGCGGAACTCAACAGCGTTGCCTTCGAGTCCGGATCTAGCATGATCAGTATAGGTCAGGGTGCTTTTTCTGGCTGTGGTTCCATTACCAGACTTGATTTTTCAAATGCATCTAAGTTAAAGAGTATTGGTAACAGCGCTTTCTCGGGTTGCTCCGGAATAAAGACCATCATATTTGATGACGCACTTGTTTCCATAGGGGACAGCGCATTTGAGGGCTGCAGAAATATTACAGAGCTTACCCTTACCAAGAATCTGACTTCCATGGGAGAGAAAGCCTTTAATGGATGTTCGAATCTTGCATCGATAACAATTTGTTGTAGTGATCTGAGCATTGCTTCATCTACCGTTACTGTATCGGATACTATGATGGTAACCGGTTTAAAGCCCCTTACGTTCGGAGGATGTAAGATTTCCGAGATTAAGATGGGTACAAATGCAGCCGGCCGCACCAATGATATTATCCCTGCTGGTATTTTCTACCAGGGTGGTTTTGCAGAGAATTTTGATCTGGTGGTCGATAAAAATGTAAAGACCATAGGTCTTGGAGCATTCGCTGCTGCTAAGGGGCTTAGATCGGTTGATCTGTCACAGCTTACCGCATCGGACGAGCAGGCGCCGGTTATTGATAATTTTGCTTTCCTTGCAACCACTATTGAGTCGGTAACGTTCTGTGAGGATCTTAAGTCAATTGGCGAAGAAGCTTTCGCGGGATGTGCTCTTCTTACAACTGTCACAATTCCCAAGAAAGTGGAGACTATAAAGAAAGGCGCGTTCTATCTGTGTGTTGGATTGGAAGACGTAGATATTCTGTCAGATAAGCTGACGGAGATTCCGGAAGAAGCTTTCATGGATGATGTTAATCTGTCTACGGTCAAGTTTGCCATAGTTAATCCTGACGCGGATGAGAAGGAACAGTTTACTTCGATAAAGACTATCGGAAAGAATGCATTTAAGAATTGTCCGTCGATCAAGGCCTTCCCCTTCATTGCTCCGCTTGAAACGATAGGTGCAGGTGCTTTTGAAAACTGTACAGGACTGACCAGTGTTGCGCTGCCCGCCACTGTCAAGGAGATCAAGGGCGAGATAGATGCCAAGGATAAGAAGACTACCATAGGCGCATTTAAGGGTTGTACTGAGATAGTTAATTTCAGGTTGAATGAGGGCTTGACACTGATTGGAATCGGTGCCTTTGAGAATTGTACCGGAATCGATACGATGACAGTTCCCGCTACTGTCATTACCATAGATGAAAGTGCGTATAAGGGAGCTACAGCTCTTACAGAGATCAGGATCGATACCACAAAGGCTGCATCTGCCCTGGTTACCATTGGCAAGTCTGCTTTCGAAAATGATAACAGTCTGACTGCAATATATAACCTGAAGGAGAACCTGGGACAGGAGCCTGAAAAAGAGACGGATCTTCCTGCACTTGAAACGATTGGTGAATCTGCATTTTCAGAGTGCCGACATCTTGCCGCTTTTGATATTTCCAAGAGCTATAAGATGACTTCTATAGGTAAAAAAGCGTTCTATAATTGTGGTTCTTTGACATCTATGAACCTGTCAGGACTTACTGTATTGGAAACTATCGGTGACAATGCGTTTGAAGGAAGCAGGATAGAGTCAGCATATATTCCTGTTGGAGTTACTACTCTTGGTGCAGGTGCATTTAAGAACTGTGTGAATTTGAGGAATATTTACTATGATGCTGTAAATGCAAATAAGGGCTCCGGTAATTCAAGTAATCCTTTCTTTGAGGGTTGTGAGTATATTTCTAAGCTGGAGTTTGGCAACAGTGTGGAGGTGGTTCCTTCCTTCCTGCTTTATAAGGCAGAACTTCTGTCCGATATGGTTGTGAAGATCCCTGATAGCGTAACTACAATAGGAGAATCCTCCATATCCGGTTATCAGTTAAAGAACGGTCAGGATGCCAAAGATATTTACTCCACTATCACGGCAATCGAATTCGGTCCTAACAGCCAGCTTAAGAGCATTGGAAAGAATGCGTTTGCTTATACGGATATTACAGAGTTTACTATGCCTGATACCGTGACTACTGTAGGTGAGGGTGCACTTTCCAATAATAAGAAGCTTAAGAGCGTGGTTCTCTCCAGAAAGCTTGATACCATTCCTAATACGCTTTTCATGAATGATGCAGCGTTAAAGACAGTTGATCTTAATGGCGCGATAATCAAGGGGGTTGGTTCATCAGCATTTTCAAGTACCGGATTGGAATCATTTAGTGTTCCTGCGTCAGCGACTACTATAGGAACCACAGCTTTTGCGTATTGTCCGAACCTGATCACTATCTTTATTCCTGATTCGGTGACTAAGCTGATGGATACGACCACCACACCTGTACTGAGTGTATTCGAGGATCATTCGGACGCGCTGACCATCGTCACTGTCCAGGGCTCAGAAGCAGATAAGTATGGTGAGAAATATAACATCCCCAGAAGCTATGAAGGCGTTCATAAGATCGAATATGAGCTTAATGGTGGTACTAATCAGGTCAATGCACCCAAGATGTTCTTTGAGGGTGCACCTACCGGATTGCCTGAGCCTACATTTGCCGGTCATATGTTCTCCGGATGGTATTTGGATGAAGCGCTGACTCAGCCTATCACGACCACTGAAGGTCAGAAAACCGACATTAAGGTATATGCTAAGTGGGATGTAGACTGGAGTGGTATTAAGTACACCATAAACTTTGATCCCGGTAACTCAAAGGCTGAGAAGATAGAACCCATCGAGGTAGAGGGAGATGCAGAGGTTATTCTTCCTTCACCTGAACTTGGAGGATACACCTTTGTAGGATGGTTCCGTGACAGGGCAAAGGCCGCAGAAGACGGAGCAACACCTGATTTCAAGGGTGGCCAGAAGGTAAGCAGGCTGGTGGATAAGTCCGGTACCATAACCCTTTATGGCAAGTTTGTCGGAGAAGAGTTTAATATCACTTATATGATCGCTGATTCTTCTGCTTCAAATGATCCTGATAATCCTAAGACCTATAATGTTTCTGAGAAGGATCAGGCTATTATCAAAGCGGCTATTCCTTCAAATAAGAATGTTAAGTTCGAAGGATGGTATGCTTACAGAACAGATATCCAGCAGTATGCCAAGATGGATAAGATCCCCGCTAACTGCTACGGAGACCTCGTACTCTATGCATTCTTCAGCTATGACAAGAACAGCTATAATGTGAAGTTCGATCTGGATGGCGGTAAAATGAACGGATCTCTTCCCTCCAACATCAAGGCTAGCAAGAAGCAGCACTTCTACATCCCTGTATACAATGCAGCGGTTAAGGATGGCTACACCTTCAAGGGTTGGGGCAAGAGCAAGAAGAAGGCTACATATTCTTACGAGACTGAGTACTTCAGGGAGATAAAGAGCAGTATAGCTGCCAAGGCGGATGACGAGGATACTTCATCATCTTCCGATGTAACCCTTTACGCTGTATGGGGCGCTTACGAGTTTAACGTAGACGGAAGCATGTATGGTAAGAGTCTGGATTCCGTCAGCTCCGACGGCCTGTGGTACTTCCCTCAGGATGAGGAAAAGGCTACCGAGGGTGGCGGTTTCTACACCGCTAAGCAGCTCAAGACCATCAGGAAGAGCAAGATGACACACTCCGCTGACAAGAAGCTGAAGCTCTTAAAGCCCAAGAAACCCGGCTATACCTTCAGTATGTGGTCTATCAGAAATGCTGAGGACGGTAAGGAGATAACAACGGATAAGAGCGGCATACCTAAGGGAAGCGAGTGTGCAAAGGATATTTATGTAGTGCCTATATGGACTGAGAATGTATTCTTCATCACCTTTGACGGTAATGGCGGTATGGTAGACGGATCCAAGAAGCTTAAGGATCTCACCGAGTATAAGTACACCACTTCGGTGAATATGGTTTCGGCCAACAGAGTGACCACTATCCCCGGTAAGACCGACGGAAGGAAACTGGCCGGATGGAGCTTTAACAAGAAGGATACAACTCCTATGTTTAAGCCCGGACAGGTAGTTAATAAGGTGACCCTGTATGATCCCAAGAAGGATAAGGCTTCCGGATACGGAAAGATGTCGTTTAAGAAGAAGGCGAAGATAAAGATTTATGCTATTTGGCAGTAAAACAAAATAAACAAAGAAAGAACCCACCGCCATCAGGCGGTGGGTTCTTTGTTGTAAGTGTTGCAAGATATAACTAAAACTGATTAAGCAATCTGTTAATCAAAGTTTGGTTACATTCACAGCCTGGGGGCCCTTAGCTCCCTCAGTAACCTCGTACTCTACGCTGTCACCTTCGTTGAGAGTCTTGAAACCCTCCATGTTAAGGCCGGAGAAATGTACGAATACATCGCTGCCACCCTCATCGCTGATGAAACCGTAGCCCTTCTGATTGCTGAACCACTTAACTGTACCTTTGTTCATTGTGTTACCTCCAATGTGTGTGAAACTTACTACGTTGTCAATGATACCACAAGTTAGTTAAAAAGTAAACAACCCTTTTTTTATTCGAACAAAAGTGTTATAATAATTATCTGCGTTTATTAAATTGATAACCATATGCTGTTTTAGGTGTAGTTTTGGCTAAAAACAAATATAAGAACAAGAAGAATAATAAGAATAGGCAGAATGTATCTGAGGTCAGGGATAAGATTACATCTCAGGATGACGTGTCTGTAGAGTCGGGAGATCAGACCGAAGGTATGGAAACTACCGAAGGTAATACTTTCAACGAGAAAACCGAAAGTTCAAAGATCGGTACATTCCATGAGGAATCCATAAGTTCAAAGGCCGGTTCATCCCGCGGGAAATCCGAGAAAAACAAAGTCGGTACATCCCGTGAAAAGACCGGAAACTCCAAAGCAGATGTATCCTCTGAAACAACCGACCTTGTCGAAACAGATACAGACCCCTTCGCCGAGAACGAGGAAGAGATAGAGCTCATCTACGATGACGGTTCATCATATGTTGATGCTAAAAAGAAAAACAGGGATGATGACAGGAAGAAGTATACTATCCTGGTGATCCCGCCCGACGGCGGTCCGGTAAAGCAGTTTGCCGTGTCACCGGAGCTGGTGGTGTTTCTCGTAGTGCTTTTGGTCGCCATCATTATCCTGCTGGCATACTTTATTGTTCATTAGGTCGTTGAGCGGTTTTTTATATGAGCACAGTGTAAACATTATTATGAAAAAGATCCTTCGGCCAAAGCCTCAGGATGACCATTGATCGAAGTTAATCTGAGGAACGAAGTGAGGAAGAATCTTAAGGAGAAAGATCATGGAAAAAGCAAACGCATGGAACAGGTATAAGAAAAAGCAGATCAAGGCTATGAATGAGTTTTGCGACGCTTACAGGTCTTTTCTGGATGAGTCCAAGACCGAGAGGGAGTGCGTCAAAAATATAGTGCGCATGGCCAAGGACGCCGGTTATAAAGACCTGGATAAACTGATCAAGGATAAAAAGACCTTAAAGGCAGGCGATAAGATCTACAGAGTCCTGATGGGCAAGTCCGTGATCCTCTTCAACATAGGAAAGGATCCTCTCGAGCAGGGGATGAATATTCTGGGTGCGCATATTGATTCTCCCAGGATGGATATAAAGCAGAATCCTCTTTACGAAAAGGATGGATTGGCATATCTGGACACCCATTATTATGGTGGTATCAAAAAGTATCAGTGGGTGACCCTTCCCCTTGCCATTCACGGTGTGGTGGTAAAGTCTGACCAGAGCGTGGTGGATGTAGTCATAGGCGAGGATGAAAAGGATCCCGTATTCTGCGTGACGGATCTTTTGATCCATCTGGCTTCCGAGCAGATGGAGAAGAAGGCGTCCAAGGTAGTGGAAGGTGAGAACCTGGATATTCTCTTTGGCAGCATACCCTTAAAGGATGAGGAAAAGGACGCAGTCAGGGAAAATGTGGTAAAGCTCTTATTTGACAAATATGGAATAAATGAGGAGGATTTCGTCTCTGCAGAGCTGGAGGTGGTTCCTGCGGGCAAGGCCAGGAATTGCGGTATCGATGAATCCATGGTCATGGCGTATGGTCAGGATGACAGAGTCTGTGCATATCCCTCACTGATAGCGACTCTCGAAGCCGGTGATGTAAAGAGGACGGCCTGCTGCCTGCTGGTAGATAAGGAAGAGATAGGCTCGGTGGGTGCCACAGGTATGAGGTCAAAGTTTTTTGAAAATACCGTGGCTGAGATACTGGCATTGATGGGCTGTGATCAGAATCTTTCCCTTCGCAGGGCATTGGCTAATTCCCACATGCTCTCCTCCGACGTGAGCGCGGCTTTTGATCCTATCTATGCCAGCGCCTTTGATAAAAAGAATGCCGCCATCTTTGGCAGCGGCATAGTTTTCAACAAGTTTACGGGAGCCAGGGGCAAGAGCGGCTCTAATGATGCAAATGCGGAATATCTGGCAAAGATAAGAGCGGTCCTGGGCAAAAATGATGTGGTTTACCAGACTTCGGAGCTGGGCAAGGTGGACATAGGCGGAGGCGGTACCATAGCCTATATCCTCTCCCTGTACGGCATGGAAGTGGTGGACTGCGGCGTGGCTGTTTTGAACATGCATGCGCCCTGGGAAATCACCAGTAAAATAGACATATATGAAACGTATAAGGGTTATAAAGCCTTTCTTACACTGTAGTCGGGGTAGATGATAATGAATGACAGAATGCATTCTCAAGCCGTAGATGCGATGTTTGATGCTATACTCTCTCTTAAAGACAGAGAGGAGTGCTATGATTTTTTTAAGGACCTGGCTACCGTAAAGGAAGTACATTCACTGGCCCAGAGGTATGAAGTGGCAGCGCTTTTGACACAGGGCCATACCTATCAGTACATAGCTAAAAAGACCGGAGCGTCCACAGCCACCATCAGCCGTGTGAACCGTTCCATTACCGACGGCAGCGGTATATATGATGTGGTATTTGAGCGGGCAGGGATACCCGATGATTGGAAAAATGATGATCAGTCTTAACCGTAAATTTAATTTAATAAAGCGCATAGCCATGGTACTGGCCGCAGTTTTGATCCTGGAGACTGTGGGCGGTCTGTTCTGCGTGGATGCCAATGCCTGTTATTATTTTAAGGATTCCGACCTGCTTTACTGTAAGCGTAAGAGTGGCTGTAATGATGATGAGCTGGAGACTGCCAAGCACATCGTCATAGATACCAGACTGACTCATGAGGGCGTGGAAAAGATAAGCAGGAATGAGAATCTGGAGTCACTCATCGTAAAGGATCTTTCCGGTATGTCCCAGGAGGATCTCATTACCATTTATCCCTATCTGGTCAGAGGCAATCCGGCCCTGGCGGCAGTCCTCTTTTCCTATGAAGATTATTATGAGAGCTTCGGTAATGACGGAACCGATCTTTACCGTCATGTGATGCAGGAGTATTGTCCTTCCATTACCACCCTGAGATCCTGTGCCACCGTAGTGTCCGCCGCCCTTAATTCGGCGGGACTGATGACCTATGAGTCGGCGGCCACGGCAGGTCTGGTGGAATATTTTGAGACCCACTCAGACTGGATCTGCATAGGACAGGTCAGCGATAATGAGGTGCTGCGTCCCGGAGACGTGATCTTCATCGACAGGAAGTCCCATGCCGCGGAATATGAGTCCGGCGCCATGGTGGACGTGGAGTATAAGACAGAGGAAGAATATGTCTATGAGTATAACGGCGGCTATGATTCCACCGGTCATAAGAATTATGAGACCCAGGATCCTACGGGTTCATCCTATGAGGTTTTCTGTCCCGATCAGGACGGAGACGGCGAAGTGGGCGAGTGGGAGGCCGAATACTGGAAGTGTTACTGGGAGAGAGTAAATACCGAGGATCACTATGTGCCGCCCTACGATTACTATTACGTGTGGGAAAAAGAGGCTAAGGAAAAAGAGGCCCAGGAAAAGGCAAAGCGCGAGGAAAAAGCGCAGAAGAAGGTAGTCAAAAAGAAAAAGGCCGCGCCCGCCAGGATAATCCATGACCATATCTTTATTTGGACGGATAATGATGTGATCAGACAGGTATACCCTTCCAGCACTGGTAATATCATATCCGGATCCTATACGGAAAATTACGTGAACGCACGAAGCGCAGCGGTCAGCAAGTATAATTTTACCGGTGATTACAGAGTGTACAGATACATCGGTGGCGTGACTCCCTATGTAATGGAAAAGGGTGATAATGAGATCCCCATCGCCACCTCCGCGCTTAAACTGGAGACCTGGAAACATGGTAAGGAAGGCTTCGCCCAAAAGGGTAGTAATGCCTATCTTCGCGCGATGCTGTCATCCATGCGTATACAGAATCAGTCTGACAAGATCGTGAAGAGCGTTTCGGAGAACGCATCAATAGCCACTGCGTTTAAATACACCATGTTGATGCGCCGTCAGAAACAGGAACGTTCAAGCAATACCTGGCAGAGGGATAATCTGGATAATCTGGGAGATATGCTGTTGGCCCAGTCCTCCGTTAAGACACAGGGCGATGCTTTTTCCGATATTGTAAAAAAGGTAGATGACTATGAATTTGAAGGGGTTAAACGAGCCTCAGCAGGAGGCAGTAAAGCAGACTGAAGGCCCTCTTTTGATATTGGCGGGAGCCGGCAGCGGCAAGACAAGGGTGATAACCCACAGAGCCGTATATCTGATGGAAGAGGGCGTGGATCCCTGGAACATCCTTTGCATAACCTTTACAAATAAGGCGGCGAGGGAGATGCAGGAGAGGATCGATAAAATGGTGGAGGCAAAACCTGAGGTGACTGTCTCCACTTTTCATTCGTTGTGCCTTCAGATACTGTACAGAAATGCCAGGTATCTGGGGTATGATCCGGATTTTGAGATCTGCGATGCGGCTGACCAGAAGACCCTGATAAAGCAGATCTGCAAGGACTTTGACATCGATCCCAAAAAGTTTAAGGAAAAGGCATTTATCGCGGAGATAAGCTCTGCAAAAAACGAACTGGTGACGCCCGATGATTACGAGGCCGAGGCCATGGGTGATTTCTGGTATGAGCTGGTGGCAAAGGTTTATCATGAGTATCAGAGGCGCCTTAAAAAGAATAACAGCTTCGATTTTGACGATATGATCATGAAGACTGTGGAGCTGTTTAAAAAAGAGCCTGAGATATTGGAGCGCTACCAGGACAGATACAGATATATCATGGTGGATGAGTATCAGGATACCAATACCGCCCAGTTTGAGCTCATAAGGCTCTTGGCTGAAAAGTATCGGAATCTGTGTGTGGTGGGTGACGACGATCAGTCCATCTATAAGTTCAGGGGTGCAAATATCCGCAATATCCTGGATTTTGAGAAGCACTATCCCGACGCCATGGTGGTGCGCCTGGAGCAAAATTACAGATCCACCCAGGTGATACTGGATGCGGCTAATGCGGTTATTTCAAACAACACGGGACGAAAGCAGAAGACTCTCTGGACTGAGAAAAAGGAGGGCGATCTCATCGGCTTTAAACAGTTGGATAACGCCTATGAGGAAGCAGATTTCGTAGCAAGAGATATTAAGCGGCGCACGGCAAAGGGAGAGAATAGTTATAAGGATTTTGCCATCTTGATGCGCACCAACATCCAGTCCAAGGAACTGGAGGACGCCTTCAGGGTACATGGCATAGAATATGAGCTGGTAAAGGGCCTTAGGTTCTGGGATACAAAGGTGATAAAGGATCTGACCTCATATCTTATGACGGTAGCCAGCGGCATAAACGATGTGCGCACTCTTCGCATCATGAATGTGCCCGCCAGACATATAGGCGCGGCCAGCATGGACAGGATCGCCGCCTACGCCATGGAACATGACATGAGCGTGATGGACGTGTGCCTTAAGTGCCCCGAGGAGGTGGATAAGATAGGCAGGACTCTTAAGTACGTCAAAGAGTTTGCACAGATGATATCTTATCTGCGTGGCAGGGCGGAGGAGATGTCTTACTCTGCTCTGCTGGATGAGATAGTAAAGGTGACGGGGTATATCGATTATCTGGATTCGGAGTCCGAGACCCCCGAGCGCTTTGAAGAGCAGAAGGAATATATAGATAAGCTAAAGGAAGCACTGGATGTATATGAACAAAGTGTGGAAGAGCCGGATCTGATGGACTTCATGCGGCTTAACGGCGTGGAGGGCAATAATATCAGTAAGAACACCTTCGGCGGCATAAATCCCATGTCGGATGAGGAGGAAGAGATGGACCGGGTCATGGTGATGACCATGCATAATGCAAAGGGACTTGAATTTCCTCATGTATATCTGGTGGGTATGGAGGATGGACTCTTTCCGGGCTTTGGTGCTATGTTCAGCCCCGATTCCGAGGATATGGAAGAGGAGAGACGCCTTTGTTATGTGGCGCTCACCAGGGCAAAGGAGACTTTGACTCTTTGCTGCGCCAAGCGTCGTATGATGAAGGGTGAGCTGCATATGTGTACCACCTCGAGCTTTGTGAAGGAGATACCTCTGAATCTCATCGATATGAGCGCAGCGGTGAAATCGTCCGGTACTTCCGGCAAGATACATGGGACGAAGATTTATGGTTCGACCGGTGGCTTTGGTGGCTCGACAGGAAGCGGCTATGGCAGTTCGTCAGTTGGTTACGGCAGTACATCGGGAAGCAGCTATGGCTCGTCGGCTGGCTATGGCAGTTCGTCAGGCGGTTACGGCGCATCTTCAGGAAGTGGATATGGTATGTCCGGCAGTTCCTCCGGCGGATCGGCTGTGGTGAGGAGGAAGGTGACGGCACAGCCCAAACAGCCCGATAATGCTTACACCAGCTATTCCTCCGTTATGAAAAAGGGAGCCCAGATATTTTCCGAACAGGGTCTTTCATACGAGGTGGGAGACAGGGTTAAGCACGTGAAATTCGGTGAGGGCACCGTTCTTGAGATAAAAAAGGGTGCAAGGGATTATGAGGTCACCGTGGACTTTGACGGATACGGGGTCAGGAAAATGTTCGCAGCCTTTGCAAAGTTGGTAAAGATATGATATTATTACAAAAACGGGTCGGTTTATGACCGGCTGGCGATATGAAGGCATTTCATTGAAAAAGGAGGATGTAAGATGGGTTTAGTATCAAATTATGAAAAAGTCAGGGATGTTCTTGATTTTGTCAGAAACGGTGCTGTAGGTGTATCTGACGGTATCAAGAGGATTAGGGCCGGTTTCTCCGGTAATTCACTTGAGGATGTTAATGCCGGCGAACTTCTGGCTACCATGAAGTTAAATGAGATGGTGGAAGAGGGCGAAGAGAAAAAGGCTAAGAATAAGGTAAAGACCATTCTCATAGTTATCGCCGTTCTCGCTATCATCGCTGTTATCTGCTATGCATTATATAAGTATTTCTCACCCGATTATCTGGATGAGTATGAGGATGATATGGAAGATGAGTTCGAGGATGATTTCTTTGAGGATGAGGATGATGAAGTAGTATCAGCCAAGGATGATAAGGAAGAGGTTCCCGAGACTAAGGAGGACTGAGAGGCAGTTCTCTGCGACAGGAATTGTGAGTATGAGGCAGGTGCCTGAGGGTGCCTGCCTTTTTTCAATCCTGTTGTCTGCTGTCATTAAGAGTAAACTGTCTTACCTTCAGTTAATCCGTTATTTTTTGTCATTCTGAGGAACGAAGTAAGGAACCTTCTCCTGACGGAGAATCTTTTATATATGAGGAAAATGATCATGCAAAATCAAAACATCATCTGCCCGCATTTTGGAAAATGCGGCGGCTGCTCCGGCCTTGACAAAAGCTACGAGCAGCAGCTTAACGAAAAAAAGAATCTCGTATGGGAAACCCTTTCTCCCGTGGTCGTGGATCCCTTAAGGGAAGACTGGTTTGAGGGGATCAAGTCAAGCCCCATGTCCCTTGAGTACCGTAACAAGATGGAATTTACCTTTGGGGACGAGTACAAGGACGGCCCCCTGGCCCTTGGCATGCATAAAAAGCGTAGTTTTCATGATATCGTGACTGTGGACGGTTGCCAACTGGTGCATCCGGATTTCAGGGTCATCCTGCGTCTTACGCTTGACTTTTTTTCCGAAAGAAATATACCATATTTTCACAGAAAGCTGCACACAGGGTTCCTGCGCCATCTCATGGTCAGACGCGGCGTGAATTCAGGCCAGATCCTGGTGGATCTCGTCACCACCACACAGATGGATGAAGCACAGTCAACAGCTCTCCTCAAAGAATGGACGGATACTCTTATTACAGCTAAAAAAGAAGGCCGTATCATCGGAGAATTCGCAGGTATACTTCATACCAGAAACGATACCCTTTCCGATGCGGTAAAGGATGAAGGTACCGAAGTGCTGCACGGCGCGGATCACTTTTTTGAAGACCTTATGGGTCTTAAATTCAGGATAACCCCTTTTTCTTTTTTCCAGACCAATTCCTCAGGAGCCGAGGTCCTTTACGGAGTGGTTAGAGAGTATGTCATGGAAGCTCTGTCCGGGGATGATACCATAAAGGATCCTCTCATTTTTGACCTGTATTCCGGAACCGGCACCATAGCTCAGGTGCTTTCTGCTGTGGCCAAAAGAGTCATCGGAGTGGAGATAGTGGAGGAAGCTGTCCTGGCAGCGAGGAAAAATGCGGAACTAAATGGTTTACATAACTGTGAATTCCATGCGGGAGACGTGATGCAGAAAGTAAAGGAACTGTCTGACGGATCCCCTGATCTCATGATCCTGGATCCTCCCAGGGACGGCTGCCATCCGAAGGCTCTGCCAGGTATAATCGACCTTGATGCAAAGCACATAGTCTATGTGTCCTGCAAGGTGAAATCCCTGGCCAGAGACCTTATCATCCTTCAGGACCGCGGATATAAAATAGTCCGTGCCGTGGCAGTTGATGAATTCCCTCAGACTGAGCACGTTGAGACTGTGTGCCTCTTGAGCAACCGAAAACCAGATACGAAAGTAAGAATCGATGTGGATCTGGAAGATTACTACCGTATCAAGGATTCTAAGAAGAATCAGGACTGAAAATAAAACACCGAACTAAGAGCGAAAGCTGCTGATGCAAACAAGCATTGGCAGCTTTTTTTCATCGAAGGGAGGTGGTGCCTATGATCTGGATCCGGTGATTCTGGAATGGTACTGACAATCAATGACAATCACAGAAACGGAGGAAATCATAATGGCAAAGAAGAGAAGTGTTAAAGTCTACGGACAGAGCGGCTATAAGTACAGGGAAACGCCGACGATCATGCTCAAGGGGATGTGGCTCAAGGAAGCGGGCTTTGATATCGGGGATTATATCTCCGTCACCTGCGAAGACGGCAAGATTATCATCACCCAGGACGCCGAGAGGGCTGCTGTGAAGGCCGCAGAGACTGAGTTCATGGAGAGGGAGATGAAAGCCTTACAGAAGCGCTACGAGGCTGAGAAAGTCAAAATAAGGGCTCAGATGGTGGCGGAGCCGGGAGCGAGGTGGTGATCATGTTTACCACGGAAGAACTGCAGTCAATCGACAGAAAGTATTTTACGGTGATTGTGGCGGATGCCTATGACGTGACCTTAATCAGTAATAATACCCGGCACGTCTGGTACATCCACAATGTGGAGTTGAAGGACAGGAATCTTTGTCTGGTCTATCACAAGCATAAAATCAGCCACCCCTATCACAGCCACTCCAGATGCGGTACACTTCGGAGGGCGATCAGGGATATCAAGTCCCATGATACATTTCAGTTAAACGGCAGGAAGCCGGTCTATAA
>JAFRWW010000027.1 GCA_017441585.1 Lachnospiraceae bacterium | reverse complement strand
GGAATCAATCAGAAAATCAAGACCCTGCGCCGGCATGGATATGGTTATCCTGATGATGAATATTTCTTCCTGAAGATAATGGATTCTAGCCGGAAGGAATATGTCAGAAATCAGCCATCACATAAAATTTTAGATTGAGCCTTTTTAATGGCTATTCTGTTTTCGGACAAATGGTTTAAGGAATAATAGTAAGAAGGAGAGAAGAAAATGAGTAAGAAACCTGTAGTTCTGCTGATACTGGATGGTTACGGACTGAATGACAAAACCGAGGGCAACGCCGTGGCACAGGCAAAGACCCCTGTCATGGACGAGCTGATGAAGAAGTACCCCTTTGTAAAGGGGAATGCTTCAGGGATGGCTGTGGGACTTCCCGACGGACAGATGGGTAACTCCGAGGTGGGACACCTCAACATGGGCGCCGGTCGCATAGTTTACCAGGAACTGACCAGGATCACAAAGGAGATCCAGGACGGCACCTTTTTTGAGAATGAGGAGCTGATGAGGGCAGTGAATAACTGTAAGGAGAATGATTCGGCCCTTCATATGTATGGTCTCGTATCAGACGGCGGCGTACACTCACATAATACGCATCTTTACGGACTGCTGGAACTGGCAAAGAGAAACGGCCTCAAGAAGGTATATGTTCACTGCTTCCTGGACGGAAGGGATACGCCTCCCCAGTCCGCAGCTGATTTTGTACAGCAGTTGGAGGATGAGATGGCAAAGATCGGCGTGGGACAGATCGCTTCGGTTCACGGCAGATATTACGCCATGGACAGGGATAATAACTATGACCGCGTGCAGAAGGCTTATGATCTGCTGACCAAGGGTGAGGGCAGAAAGGCTGACAGCGCTGTGGGCGGTATAAAACAGTCATATGAAGAGGGCGTGAATGATGAGTTCGTGGTTCCCTTTGCTGTGGAGAAAGACGGAAAGTGTGTGGCCACCATTCAGGATAAGGATTCCATCATCTTCTTTAATTTCCGTCCCGACAGAGCCAGGGAGATCACCCATTGCTTCTGTGATGATGAGTTTGATAAATTCGAGAGAGGCAAAAGACTTGATGTCACCTACGTGTGCTTCACCGAGTATGATCCCCTCATTTTGAATAAGACCGTGGCGTTTAAGAAGGTGGAAGTTACAAATACCTTTGGCGAGTATCTGGCTGCCAACGGAAAGAAGCAGGCCAGGATTGCTGAGACTGAGAAGTATGCACATGTAACTTTCTTCTTTAACGGTGGCGTGGAGGAGCCTAATAAGGACGAGGAGAGGATCCTGGTAAACTCTCCCAAGTATGTGCCCACCTATGACAAGAAGCCCCGTATGAGCGCTTATACCGTGACCGATAAGCTTTCCGAGGCCATCGCCGCAAAGAACGAGGATGGCTCACCCGTATATGATGTGATCATCTGCAATCTGGCTAATCCCGATATGGTAGGTCATACCGGCGTGCTGGAGGCAGCCATCGAGGCTATCGAGGTGATTGACAAGTGTGTGGGCGAGATCGTAAATCTGGTTCTGGAGCATGAGGGCGCGCTGTTCATCTGCGCGGATCACGGTAATGCAGAGCAGCTCATCGATTATGAGACAGGGGCTCCTTTCACAGCACATACCACGAATCCCGTTCCCTTCATACTGATCGGTGCAGGAGATGTGAAGCTTCGTGAGGGCGGATGTCTGGCTGATATCGTGCCCACGCTGCTGGAAGTTATGGAGATGCCCCAGCCCAAGGAGATGACTGGACAGAGCCTTATAGTTAAGTGATGACGGATCAGGGACAATATTTAAAAGCGATAATGATGATTAAAAGCGATAATGATGTTTAAAAGCAGTATTGATGTTTAAAACTGATTTTAATGCTTAACCACAGTAATAATGCTTAAATTCGATACAAAAACGACTGCTTTCACGGCAGTCGTGTTTTGGTGTCAGATTTTTTGTCAGATTGTACGGACGAAAATGGGAAAACACATTCTTAAAATGGTTGTTTTAAACAAAAACTGAGGATTTGTGGTATAATGGGGTAGAGTGCCTTAAAAGGGTATAGTGCCTTAAAGGGGTAGAGTGTTTTAAAGGAGTATAGTGTCTTAAAGGGGCATTAAAGGGACACAAAGGAAAGTTCGAATTTGCGCGAGGTGTCATTGTGTTGAAGCATAATGGAAATATAAATGGAAATATAAAGATTATATTATTATCAGGGCTGGCGGCCATGTTTGTTTTTTCTGCCTGCTCATCGGCTGCTTATGATACCGGCAGGGATAATAGCGGGAATAATAGCTGGGATACCGGCGGCTATAACAGCGGGGATAACAGCGGCTATAACAGCGCGGATAACAGCGTGACGACGGGGACGCAGCAAACCGTTGATGAGTCCGGGGAGGAAGTTTCGGCAGAGAGTGCTGTGGACTTTGATCATGAGCTGGATACGTATGAACCCAAAAAGCGCGCTTACAATTTTTATTTTACTTATAAAACCGTTCATCCCTGGTGGGATGCAGTGGCGCTGGGGATGGAAGAAGCTCAGAGACAGTATCTGGACAAAGGTATCACCATCACCTATGAGTATATGGCGCCTGAAGGTGCTTCCGCTGAGGATCAGATACAGAAACTTCACACAGCGCAGGAAAAGAATTATGATGTGATCGGAGTAGATGTGGCGGATGAAGAGATCATATCCCCCGTTCTTGATGAGATGGTGGATTCGGGGGTTAAGGTCATGACCTTTTCAAGTTCTGATGCCGCCGAAGGCTGTAAAAGACTGGCCTATGTAGGTAATACCCATAACTATCGTGACGGAGCCGATCTGACACGGGCGCTTTGTGAAAAACTGGGATATAAAGGAAAGGTGGCCGTTCTGGTGGGTAGCAAAGGCGCTCCATGTCATGAGGATAGGGCCAAGGGAGCTGAGGACACCATAGCCCAATATGGGGATATGGAGATCGTGGCCAAAGAGTATGATATGGATTCCGTGGATCTGGCCTATGATCTGACCATGCAGATCCTTAAGGACTGTCCGGATCTGGATGGAATAATCTGTTGTAACATGAGCAATCCAGTGGGCGCTGCGAGGGCCATTACACAGATGGAGAGTCACGCCGTCATCGTGGGCATGGATCACGACGAGGAGGCGCTTCGATACCTGGATGAAGGAGTGATATACTGTCTGGGCGTACAGGATTGCTATTCCATAGGCTTTGATACGATCCAGACTGCCGTAAAGATCGCAGACGGCAATCCGGCAGGTGACCTGTACCCGGAAAAGAAGGATGAGTCAACCACGTTGATATATCAAAAGGATGCGGCTCTGATACTTGAGCTTTTGTATGGTGAGATCTGATGAGAGATAAAAAAGTGACAAATAAAACTTTCGTGATGACGGCTGTCATAGGGAGCCTTCTGATCATGACCCTGGTGACGGTCAAAACCTTAAGGTTTTCTAAACAGACCGTTATGGCAACGGATAAAGCGGTGTCGGCAGTAAGTTCATTTTATCTTGAAGCGATGGCGGACCGCCGGGCGAAGACCATCACAAATCTGATCAGTAATAGCTATGACCAGATGGAAAAGGCTGTAGACTTTATCAGAGATGAAAATATTGGTTCCCAGGAGGAATTGCGCGAAAAGATAGGAAAGGTCAAAGGTTTGCTTGGCCTTAAGCGGTTTGCTCTGGTAGATGAGGATGATGTCGTCTATACCCAGTACACTACCTATACCGGAAGGAGCCGGCATCCTTTTTTGACAGACGGGCAGTTGAATGACAGGATCATCAGCACGGTTTCTCTTTACGGTTCTTCCAAACAGCTGTTTCTGGCTATTCCCACACCTGATCTATATATCATGGGAAAGCACTTCAAAGCCTGTTTCGTGCAGTATGATATCAATGATATAGTGAATCTTTTGGCCTTTGACGATAATGGCAGAACCTATTTTGCCCTGTATTCAGAAAATGGAGGCAATCTGTCCGGTACCGATCTGGGACCTGAGATCGCAGATCGGAATCTGTTTGATGTCTTAAAGGATATCGTCCCTGATGAGGTATGGGCGGTTCATTATGATAATTTTGCAAATGAGACGGAAGGGACCCTGTCCTTTGCCTTTGATGATACGTATGAGACCCTCAGTTATGTGCCGATCGAAGGTACGGGATGGGAGATGGCTGTCCTGATCCGTGAGAGCGTCATACATGAACAGTTCCGTGATATCAGTGATAACAACATTGAGAATAACAGAAACCTGATAATATTCACGTTGGTGTCAGCAGTGACCCTTGCTGCTGTTTTGTTGTTTATGTTCCACAGTTTATCCAGGGCGAAGCTTGAAGCAGAAAAAGAAAACAGCAATGCTTTACGCAATATGGCCACCACCGACTCCATGACGGGCGTCAGGAATAAACATGCATATACGGAAAATGAAGCGCTTATAAACGGGCAGATTCATTCGGGAGAACTGAATAAACTGGCGGTTATAGTCTGTGATGTCAACGGACTTAAGCATGTCAATGATACAAAGGGACATGCGGCCGGAGACCAGCTGATCAAGGATGCCTGTGCTCTGCTTTGTGAGCAGTTTATCCATGGCGCGGTATTCAGGATCGGAGGTGATGAATTCGTGGTGCTCCTGCAGGGAAAGGGTTATGACAAGATGGATGACGTGATAGCCGAAACAAACCGCATGATAGAGGAGAACATAGAAAAGGACAGAGTGGTCATCTCCATAGGCTATGCTGTACTGGAGCCGGGGGATAAGCTTCTTAGGGATGTCTTTGAAAGAGCGGATCAGATGATGTATGAGCGGAAGAAAGAACTGAAAGCCATGGGAGCAATGACAAGGAGTTGATCTGTAAGAAAACCCCGGAAAATACGGAGATGGAAGAAGGGCACAGTAAAGATACTTCCGGGAAATACAAAGATAGAAGAAGGGCACAGTAAAGATATTTCCGGGAAATACGAAGTTGGAAGAAGGGCACAGTAAAGATACTTCCGGAAAAAACGGAAGTAGAATATGGGTACAATAAAGATGATCAAGGGAGGGGGAGAATAAATGAGACCTGCGGACAGTTATCCCACTAACAGGATCGGCGATCTGGAATATCGTATCGGAAGGATATTTCCTTTTGGAGCGTCTACTTTCGAAGGGACTGTTGTTAATTTTTCCGTTTTTACCAAGGAGGCCACGTCCTGCACACTTCTTTTATTTCATAAGGGAGATAAGAAACCCTTTGTCAAAATTCCCTTTCCACCCGAATTTCGTATAGGCAATGTGTATGCAATGATGGTATTCGGTCTGGATATAGATGATCTGGAATACGGCTATCAGATGGATGGCCCCTATGATAAAGAAAAGGGCCTGTTATTTGACAAAAATGCCATGCTACTTGATCCATACGCCCGCTCCGTATCAGGGCGTACCAGGTGGGGCGTCGAGCCTTCCCCCGGTGAGTCATTTCCTCACCGGGGAAGGGTGATAATGGATGATTTTGACTGGGAGGGCGATACTCCTTTAAGGATCAGGCAGAAGGATCTGGTGATCTATGAGATGCATGTCCGTGGCTTTACCGCAAACGAAAACAGCGGCGTGAAGCGTAAAGGGACTTTTGCCGGTTTGATCGAAAAGATACCTTATCTTAAGGATCTGGGGGTCAATTGCGTTGAGCTTTTACCCATATTTGAATTTGATGAGTTTGAAAATTCCAGAGTAATGGACGGAAAGCGTCTGTATAACTACTGGGGCTATTCCACGGTGAATTTCTTTGCACCCAAGGCGGGCTATGCCGCATCCGGTCCCCGTGGGCTGGAAGCGGATGAGCTCAAAAATATGATCCGCGCCTTTCATAAAAACGGCATAGAAGTGATCCTGGATGTGGTCTTTAATCACACGGCGGAAGGCAATGAAAACGGCCCTACTATTTCATACCGTGGAATAGACAACAGGACCTATTATCTGCTGACACCGGATGGCTGGTATTATAATTTCAGCGGATGCGGCAATACCATGAACTGCAATAATGCGGTGGTGAGAAATCATATTCTGGATTGTCTTCGCTACTGGGTGGCAGCTTATCATGTGGACGGATTCAGATTCGACCTCGCATCCATACTGACCCGTGATCAAAGCGGCGCTCCCATGCTGTCGCCGCCCCTTTTGGAGACCATCGCCCATGATGCTGTATTGGGTGGCTGTAAGCTGATCGCCGAGGCCTGGGATGCGGGAGGACTGTATCAGGTGGGCTCTTTCCCCTCATGGCACAGGTGGTCCGAATGGAACGGACGCTACCGTGATTGCGTACGCCGCTTTATAAAGGGCGGGGCCGAGTGTGCTCCGGAGCTTTATTGCAGGATAGGAGGATCTGAGGATATGTACGCCGGCAGGAGTCCGTCGGCTACGGTGAATTTTATCACCTGTCATGACGGGTTCACTTTGCATGATCTGGTCTCATATAACTGTAAGCATAACGAGGCAAACGGCGAAAACAATAATGACGGCGCAAACGACAATAACAGCTGGAACTGCGGCGTGGAAGGCGAGACTGAAGATGAGGCGGTAAACCGCCTGAGACTGCGTCAAATGAAAAATATGCTGACGATCCTCTTTACCAGCCGGGGAGTTCCCATGATGCTTTCGGGGGATGAGTTCGGAAACACCCAGTTCGGAAACAATAATGCGTACTGTCAGGATAATGAGATATCCTGGATCGACTGGTCACTGGCAGAAAAAAATAAGGACCTGTTTAAGTATGTCAAAAATCTGATAGCATTCCGGCATGCGCATCCGGTGATGAGATGCGGCGGCTTTGACAGCGGTGAAAACGGCACCGGCTATCCCGAACTGTCCTTCCACGGCTGTGAGCCATGGAAGCTTGACAGGTGCGCGCCTTCTCTGGTCTTTGCATATATGTATGCTGAGGATCATGAGAAATATGACACAAAGAAGGACTGCTTTATATATGTGATGGTAAATGCACACTGGGAGTCCCATGTATTTACTCTTCCTGTGGTCCCTAAAGGGTATGAGTGGTATCTGGTATCCGAAAGCGGCGGAAGGTCCTATGCACCCGGGAAGGAAAAGAAGATGGGCAGCATAACCGAGTGGAAACTGGATGAGAGGATGAGCGCCGTTCTGGTGGCAAGGTGATGGTCTTATAATTTAAACAGAAAGGTACATGGGGGATGCCCCAATATGATGGATAGATTAATGCGGAAAATAATGAGCGAAGGGGGATATGTTATGAGGAAGAGTGTAAAAAGGTTTATAAGCGGCCTGGTAAGTGCCGCGATGCTGGTGAGTTCCATGCCGGTTCAGCAGGTTTTTGCAAGCGAAGAAGACCGGCTGATGACATCGGAGAATGATGCTCCCGGCGCACAGCTGCATGCCATTGACAGTACCATTCCCGAGGGAGTGGTGATACTGCCGGCGCAGACCGATTTGGAGCTGCCTGAGGAATACCGTGATGATTCCTTAAGTGGGAACGGGATATCCTATTATGTCATGGGAACGGGACAGGTAGACGTGGAAGAGAAGGGAATTTATGCCATTACGGTGTGCCGTCTGGGAGACACCGACAGTGAAGGCAGCGTCCTGGTAAAGAGTATCGACTATTCCGCGCTTTACGGCAAAGATTATGAGATAAAAGATGAGCGTTTTTCGACCGAGAGACTGGAATCGGAAAAAACGCTTCTTGAAAAATCCGCCGAGAAGGAAAACATTGAAGAAACCCGGGATGCAATAGATGCGCTTTTAAATGGCACTGACAATGTCATAGAGAGTGCCGAGCCGGAAGCCTATGGTGAATCTCCGGAAAAAGAAGAGGCTTATATTGAAGGTATGGAAGCGGATGATGAAGCTTTTGTGGAAAGCATAGGGGCTGATGATGAATTTGTGGAAGATACCTCAGGTGACGATGAGCTTGTGGAAGATAGTTTAGGTGAGAACGATGTGTATGACGAAAAGACGCAGAGGCCTGAAAGCAGTCTGTCCCTTTCACAGTTAAAAAACAGGGAGACAGGACATCCTACCAGAGAGACCGTGGAAGATGAAGAAGCCGGAGAGGGCGGTGATCTTCTCGGAAGCATTCAGAATATGCTGATACCGGATGAGTCTGTCAATACAGGTGATAATCTTGTGGGATCATCTGTAACGGAGGTGGTTTTTGCCCCCGGTGAAAAGGAAAAGCAGCTGATATTTGAGGTGCTGGAGGATGAAGAGTCTGAAGGAGATGAGATAATACAGTTCTCTCTGGTCACCCCGGAAAATGAAGACGTGGTGTTGGAACCCAACATGTCCACCATCATGATAAAGGATGATGAGCCTAAGGAGCGCTCACAGATAGCCTTTTTACAAGATACCTATGAGACGGACAGTGACAGTATAAAGGTTACACTGGTAAGGCAGGGCGCGAAGTATAATCTGATGACCGCCTCCTTGTCCGTAAAGAACCGGAATGATGCAAAGGATGCCATGGTAAAGGAGATATCCTTTCAGCCTTATCTTATGGAAAAGGATATCGAACTGAATTTTAACCTCGGTGATGAAGCGATGGATTATGATCTGGAGCTTTGTGACATTAAGGGTGGTGATCCCGGTGATATCATAAAGGCTTCAATACATGTGGAGAGCGCAGTGAAGCGCTCTTCATCCGATGTCATCTCACGGGAGGAGGATGCGGATGGCGCCGCTCCTGAGAGCGTGGAACATCAGGCTGCAGAAGACGGGAGCCAGATCAAGATCAACGATCATCTTTATACCCTGGAAGCCTATACTGACGGAAGCAAACCTGAATCTGTATATAAGATCATGAGCTTGCCGAATGATACCATACTGGACAGGAAGAATCCGGTTCAGGTGGGTGACTATTATGCTGCCAAGTCGGATTATTTCAGAACCAAGAATATGTGGTATTGGGGTGATTCTCCCCATAAAGACTACAGCGGGTGGAATTCTTCAGGACAATATATGACTCTGGACTGGTATTCAAACTGGCCACATGAAGAAGGTGGTGCTTCCATGTCCTTTGAAATTCCTATGCGTCCCTATGCAGGAGCTCTTCTGGATTATACTGCCCTTTCTGACTGGAGCAGCGTTGAAACCTGCTTTTCGGCGAAGTTTACTGAAAAAAAACAGGTAGAGGCACCTAGTGGGTTTGGTTTTCTGCCTGGGATTAGGCCAAAATATGCGTACGTGATGGGCTCCACGTTGATTGATAAAAATCTGAGGGTGACAAGACGCCAGAACGGTACAGAAGACAATGATGATAAGTCCATAGAAAACAGAGAATTCATGGGCCCCATCCGTATGCTCAATGGCAAATACGTCGGCCAGGGCGGAAAAAACAGCCAGATGAAGACCTATTCGGAAGAAGGCAAGATACCTTATATGGGCATACAGAATACCGAGTTCGTCACCTACACGGGAAAGACTTCCTTTGGTGCCATCAATCCCACGGAGCATGTCTATGGCGTGGCCTGCATGTATAAGGTGATAAAGTTTAATGTCGAAGAGCCTTCAAAGCTGCAGTACAAAAAGGCGGACGGATCTACTTCAGCGGATTTCCCGGCCAGGGTATTTGCTCCGGATGATCATCCCCGTTTTTACGGAGAGACACTGACGGTGGACATAGAGCAGAATGATACCGATATCCGTGTCCCCAAGGGAAGGATAAAGGGCTGGGTGATCAAACCTAAGGACGGAAAAGAATTCACGGTGAATGTGGCGGATGCCGTTGCGGGAAAGGTCAGCTACCTTTCCCGGGATGGCCTTACCTTTACGATCAATGATGATTTCATAGATACCCTGAGCAAACAGGAGATCGGGGTGAAAAAGGGTGATATGACCGATACCGGCTATCTCATGAATGTCAGTATCAAGCCTGTTTTTGAATACATCCCCGTCCATGTCAGGGTGCTCCCTTCCGACGGAGAGGGATCATTTTCATCATCACTTATAAAAGAGCCGAAAGAATACACCTTCAATGTGGGTGATACCATAAATCTTTCCGGAACCCCGGGGGACGGGTGGTATTATAGCGGCTATTCACTGACCACCTATAAGAATTATGATGATACCCAGGCAAAGACGGATGCACCTGTGGTTTTAACGCCGCTTGATGTGAAGTTATCCAATGATGAACTCTATGTAATACGTCCCGTCTTTATTCAGGAGGATAACCGCATAGAGATCGAGATGACCGAGGATGCTAAGAAGTATTTTGAGATCCAGGGACTGTGCAGTCAGGATGAGCTTCCGGATTATCTTAAGGGAAAAAATATCCTGAGGATCGAGAACAGGCTGTCAGACAGCGATCCCGTGACCAGACCCGTTCCCGGAGATGCTTATGAGATAAGGCTTCTCAATACCAGCAATAATGACGGGTCTTACAGACCTGTATTTACCATAGTGAATACAGGCCAGACCGTGAACGGTCATGTGATGGATTTCATAGCAGAGCCAGGCGCTGACGGTAAGAGAAACAGGATAAAGGTAGATGCGAAGAAGGTGGATCCCGGAAAGTATAAATACTTTGAGATAACCGGCAAGGCCGTTTATTCCAGCGCAAAGCTCCGCAATGCTGACGGCACAAAGACCACCGAGGCTGCTACCGGAGTGGAGATAAAGACGGCAGGGCGTTCTGTCAGCGGTTATAAGGACGGTAAAAAGACTCAGGTACTTTTCAGAAGCACATCTGTTTCCGATACGGACGGAAACTTCATCCTAAAGGGGATCGAGGCTGTCCCGGGAGATACGATCTCCGTGCGCCTTGACAACGGCGACAGGCAGCAGGTTAAGTATGTGGATCTGCCGGGGACGGATGATGGAGAAATTCGAGGGCTGTCTTCGTCAGAGTGTACCCTTGAAGTCTTTGTCCCCAATGATTCTACCAAAACCATGGAAACAAGATCACAGAAGACGCAGGTTTATGCAGTACATACCGAGCCCATGGGCATGCCCATAATATCTCCCCGCGCGCCGGAGGTGAAAAAGCTTACCTACACCTACGATGAACATGAGATGCGTGATACTACAAAGAATATGGTGGAACTGCGTCCCGACGAGGAGATATGGGTGAGCGTTGAGGTACTTGAAAAGAAGGACAATCAGATCAAGGGCGTTGATTTTATCCTCTATGATAAGAATGGAAAAGAGAAGGAACTGGATGAGAAAGGCGGTGGTACCCAGCACGGTACGTCGAATGGAGACGGAACCGAATACAAGGTAAAGCTTAAGTCAGACGTGGGACTTAAGGCGGGGGATACCCTCTATGTGCAGATTCAGGGATCTGAATATACTACCGTGACTTACAGTAACGGCGATACTGATAAGGTATACAAGAAGTATCCCAAGCTGAATTCCGGTCTGACCTTCGGAGATGTGATCGAGAGACCGGATCCTCAGACCTTTACCATCCGCCCCGATACCGGGGATGCCATGCAGAAGTTTCCTTTCATAGGGGACACAGGCAGTGACATGATGTCAAATACCGGATCCCTTAATCTGAAAAAGACTTACATTGATCCCGAGCATCCGGATACCTCGCCTTATTATATGACTGTCGGTCTGTCATTGTCGGTGGGGGATATGAAAAAGCAGTACAGGCAGCTTGACCGGTTCAGGAATGGAAAGCATGAGGATGAGCAGAAGGACTTTAATGAAAAACTTGAAGAGGAAAAAAGGGAGGGTAATCCATATAATTATGCTGATGCTGTAGAAAAACAGGCCCTTAGGAATGCCTGGGAGATGTCTGAAGATGGAGATGATTTTGAAGATCGGGCAAAAGAATGGGAGGATAGCACACTGCGTGCTCATGAAGACGATATCAAAAAGGCTGTGAGAAAGCAGCAGATCGCCGATTCCATAACCAAGCTCAATGATAATAATGGAAGCATTAAGGAAGAGCAGCCTAAATGGGATTTTAAGGTATGTGTGGCCTTTATACTTGAATATGTGCTGGATACGGAAACAAATGATTATGTCTTTGCCGGTGGCCAGTATATGGTTGGACTTGCGGGCAGTTATAGCAGGACTTGGCACTGGTTTGCGATTGTGGTTCCCGTTTATTTTTCCATGAAGTTTGAAATCAGTATGGTTTTTGACGGTTCATGGGTCAGCGATGCAGGGAAAAAGAATTTCGCGGAATTCAAGCAGACCAAGAATCTGGAGGAGTACCTGGTTCCCAAATGGCCCTGGTGTACCATTGGATTTAAGGGTAAATTCATGCCGGGAGTAGGTATCTACGGTGTTATCGGAGCGAGGGGACAGATTGATTTCGCCATTAACGGCCGTTTCACCAATGCAAAACTCGATGAAGGTAAGAGTCGGGCCGGATTGCTTGTGTCCCTTGGAGGCGGTATCGGCATAGATCTGCTCGCCCTTAAGTTCAATAAGAGCTTCCCCGTGGCCACATACCGCACCGGATGCTTTAAAGAGGGGAATTATGTGAAGAATGTCGGCGCCATGCAGAAGGATACCGGGAAGCTTGAAGCTTTCGATCTTTCGGGAAAGGAGATTAGTCATTTCGGTAAAAGAAGTTCACAGGGTGATCTGGAGAGCGCCGGTCTTGGCATAAAGGCTCCTGCAAATATTGAAGCACAGAATGTGCTGGTGGATAATGCGGCTGAATACATAAGACCTCATATAGTATATGGACAGGGGAATAAGCGCTTTATCACCTATCTTAAGAAGGATGGAAAGGGTAACTCCAGGATAGCCTATGCGGTGGATGACGGCCACGGATTTTCACAGGAGCGCTTCGTGGATCCTGATGTGACGAATGGAACGGATACCACCAGTGACCTGCTCTATGCAGATGGAAAGGTTTACCTTGCATGGACTCATGCCGATGAGGCAGCTAAAGCAAACGTCGGTGATCAGGATGTGGTGTCTGTTGTGGATGCAAAGGATGCGCTGCAGTCCATGAATTTACAGTTTGCGGTATATGACTTTGCCTCGGGCAAAATGTCATCGCCCGTTGCAGTTACGGATGACCGTTTCCTGAACGGGAATGTACGTCTCTTTGCCGAGGATGACAAGGTGGATATGTACTTCTATAAGAAGGATATCGATGCCGTGGAGACTATGCAGCAGCTGATATCAGAAAAGTCCAATTACACCACCTGGGCTATGGCGGAATACGACACCGTTTCGGAAGATTTTGTGAAATATAAAGAGGGTGACGATTGGAAGAACTGGAAATTTGTCGAGATCAAAAAGCCCATGAATGATCCTCTGGTACTCGATTATGCTTCGGCGGTATTTGATCCGGATAAAGATAATATTTCAGTGAGCTCCAATTCCTGGCGTATGTCGCTCTATACCGTGGACAGAGGCCTTAACAGTGATGACGAGGATAAGAGGAGTGAAGGAATGTCCTTTGCGGATTCCGAGATCTGGCTTTGCGCATCAAAGACCGGCGAAGAAGGACAGGAATTCTACGCTAAACTTGCAGAGGGTGATGTGACCAACGCCCGTCTCAATATCATGTCAGATGACGTGCTGATCACCTGGCTGGGTGAGTCGAAAACCCTTTACACCTTAAGTGCTCAGAGCCTGTTTAAAACGGATGATGAGGGCATCACCGTCTTTGAACATTACTGCAACAATGACACCTATGAGGCCGAGACCGGAGAAGATGGCGGACACGAGACAAGGAAGTATGAGATAGCTCCCTCGCAAAAGCAGTTCGCGGAGAATGATGATGAGCTCGTATCCCTCTTCCAGTACCAGGTGGTATCAGGGGCTGACGGAAATGATTATCTCTTTACGCTTGCCCCTGGTGATGAAGATCCCGAGGAGAACGGACAGGAACTGTGGGGAGCCACCTATTACAGAGGCGATCCTGCCACGGGCGAGAGAAGCGGCTGGGGTGAGCTTACACAGATCACTCATTACAAAAAGATAATTGATGAGATGTCCCTTGCGGTAAATGAAAACCATCAGGCATCGATATTGGCAAACATTTATGATAATGAGGTGGATGAGACCGGCCTTTCCTCCGGTAATTATAAGCTGGTGGAACTGGACTGTGAGCCTGAGACAAGCCTTGTCTTTAATTATGAGCCCTATTTTGACGGGTGGAACAGGTATCCCATGCCCGGAGAGGAAGCATGGATAAGCTTTTCATTGGAGAATGAAGGTCTGCTGCCGGCAAAGAACTACCGTATCGATGTTACACAGATACAAAACGGGCAGGAGAAGCAGGCATGCGAGCCCATCATATATAATGCGGATCCGGATGAATATGATAATACCATATATACAGGACAGGAAAAGATGTTCAGCGTTTCTGTAAATATGCCTGCGTCTGTGGATGGTCTTTCCTATGAGGTGGCCGTGACTGAGACAGAGGCCGGGGACGGATCTAAAACCTATGGCACAAATAAGGCCACGGTTGAGGTGGAAAAAGGCGATTATCTGATCGAGTCATCAGAGCCTTATATCTTTGACGGTCAAAGTATCATAGATACATTTGATCATGCGATGCTGAGATACCAAGCCAAGGGTGGCCGGGAACTCACCGAAGCCGAAATGAATGAGATCGAGGATGCACTGGATGATCAGGAACTTTTGGATCTCTATGACCTCTATCTGATCACCGGCACAAAGAATCTGAACGAGCTCAGTAAGATAGATCCCGTAGAGAAAGGGTTAGGTCTGGATAAATGGTATGCCATCGCATATTTTGCAAATCTTGGAAATCAGGATGCAAAGAATGTGAAGGCCAGCGCAACACATGTCCTGGATGGCAGTGTGCGCGGTGAGATACTCGGCGAAAGCAGGACCATAGAATCCTTTGCAAAGCGTGATGTACAGGGACTGGCCATTCCCATAGACACAAAGAAGGGTACTTTATTCAACGATATCGGAGTATTGAATCTGAGCTTTGATGTAACGGTGGACGGTGAGGAAATCGGTGATGAGATAAGCCTCATGGCATATACAAGTGAGAATGTGGGTATATGCAGGGATGACGGCTTGGAAAGCTTTGAACTGGCTGAGGGCGAGAGCGTAAATCTTGACATGGTTTCACATCCCTTCTCTGACCGTGCAGATCTTAATTATGTCTCAGATAATATGGATGTAGCTGTTGTCTCTGAAGATGGCGTAGTGACCGCTATCGGTGATGGCGAATGTTCGATATATGTTTACGATTATTCCGCAGCTGACGGCCTGCCCTACACTAAGGTGAAGATATCTGTTGACGGCGCCGGCAAAAAGGAAGACGTCCGGGTTCCCGTGGTACAGACACTGTCCGAAAACAGACTGACCTTTGATTCTGTTGAGGACGGGGATACCCTTTACCTGTTAAAGGGTGGAAAGTACACTTATGAAGAGGGACTTATAATTACGCCCGCGGTGAAGAAGGCAGTGAAGCAGAAGCCCAGAAAGCTCAAGCTTATCGTCAGAAAGGATTCTGTGCTGACTCTTCAAAAGGGTGATAAGACCAAGACTGTCACCATGAGGGCAATGAAGGTAAAGAAAAAGAAAGTGACTCTCAATGCACAGAAGAAGAGCTTCACGTTATCGGAACTCTTTACCGGACTGGAAGCGCTGATGCCGGATGTACAGGGTGGACAATACGCCGTAACAGTGAAGAAGGATATCAAGGGTGTCCTCAAATGGGAAGGTATGCCGCAGGCAGACGGAAAATATATTACCTTGGACAGCGTAAGCGTGAATGCAGCCGGAAACAGGGGCAGCGCCAAGATCACGGCTGTCTTTGGCGGAAAGAAGTATAACGCGACCGTCAAATACAAATAAAAGCGTATCGTATAAAACATGAAAAGATTACAAAGGGTTATCACATTAGTTATAGTGATGCTGGCTCTGTCAGGTCGTTCTGACGTTTTTGCGCAGGCACGGGAAATAGAGATATCCGTGCCTGCGGTGCATGAAAATGAACTACGGGATGCCGCCCTGTGGGCCGGTGAGAGTGTGCCTTTGGGAGACGGTACGGATGAAATGCAGCTTCCAAGGGCATACAGTTCCGTGTCCATGGGATATGTGGAAAAGCCGGGAAGGCAGGGAGATAATGACTGCTGGGCCCGGGCCGTATCTTCCGTGGCGCTTACGTCACTCATCAAAGAATATCCTCAGGACTATAAGGTAAATGAAACATCGCTGTCCGTGGCACAGATGGCGCTTAATTGCTACGGTGAAAGTGTGGATCCCTTAGGCCTTACAGAGGGTGATTCCACTTACAGATATGGTAAGGATGCGAAAGCCTCCGCAGCCGATACAGGCAATCCACTTCTGGCAGCTTTTGAGCTTATGAACTGGAGAGCGCCTGTTTTTTCGGATCAGGAAAAAGAGGAAAGCTATGCCACGGCAGGGCATGCCCGGGATCTCAGATTTATCGATGTGACCTCGGATAAAAGTATCATAAAAAAACTGATCATGGAGTATGGCTCTGCCACCATGCTGACCCGCTATGCCGAAAAGGGACTCTATGGGTGTAATGAAAAGGGGGCAAAATATACTCCGCCTGAGGAAAATCCTGAAGACCTGCCGTCCAATCATGCCATGACCGTAGTGGGCTGGGATGATGATTATCCGAAAGAGAATTTTACATATACTCCGGCTGATGACGGGGCATATTTGGTAAAAAACAGTTACGGCACCGAAACCGGAGCCATGAGCGGCACAGGCGGATATGACAGCAGGGGTTATTGCTGGATATCCTATGAGGACTGCTATTTTACCAGTGAAGGCCGGGTCTTTACTTTTATCGGCATGGATATAAACGACAGGTTCGATCATAATTACGGATATGACGGATCCCACAATCCTTCGGCATCCCTGGCCGGTGTACAAAAGGCCGCCAATGTTTTTATCCTGGGTAAAGACGGGGGCTGTGAGGAGTTAAGAGCCATAAGCTTTGGCTGTAAGGGTGTGGGAGGCTGTTTTGATATAGAGATCTTTTCACTGCCCATGGAGGACGGAGGCTGTGTATGGGAGGGTGAGCCTGTTTCGGCTGTCAGGTCATTTCCTGCGCCCTATCCCGGAGTCTATACGGTGGATCTGTCACAGCCTGTGACGGTTATGGACAGGGGAAGGTTCGCGGTGGTGATCACCCCTGTCCATGAAGGGAAAAACTTCACTGTCATAACAGATCAAAGTGCTCCCAATAACGGCGGCTATGTTTTTAATAGTGCCGCAAGAGAGGGCGATGGATATGTTCAGATTGACGGAAGCATAATGGATGTGACAAAGGCTCTTGCGGATGAGGATCCTTTGCATGCCTCAAATGTACTTAGGATTAGGGCGTATACAAAGGATGTTGACAGGGGCGGCGGTGACGATAAGCCTGAGCCGGATGATAAGGCAAAGTCTGATGATGAAGCTGATCCCCTGGTACCGTCGGTCCCTTCGCAGTTAAAGGTACCGGTATCAACACCGGATGATAATTATGCCTGTGCTGATGATAATTTCGCACCGGTATGTGCTTTGGGGAGTATAAAAAAACTGGAACTGGATTTTGATAAGGTTTCATCTTCCGGCGTGAATCCGGGGGCTCTTACGATGACTGTGATAGCAGGATCAAAGCTCACTACCTCAGGCAGGCTTCGTGAGGTGACAGGCGTAACCTCAACCGGAGGGATCAGGGTGAAGGCGGATAAGCGCACCATGAGGGCTAAGGTCAAGTGCAGATACGATGGCAGCGCCACTTTTATCATGGAGGATGGGAATATTTATACGGTCACCTTCAGAGTCCAAAAACCGGGAGCCGTGAAGGGCGCAAAGAAACTTACGACCGGTAAGGAAAAGGTCATAAAGACCATAAAGGATCTGTTTGCAACCGATATAGACGCCGGAACTCTTTTTGCATCGTCAAAGAAAGATCCGGCTGCGGCGCAGGTGTCGGGGAATGCGGTCATCATTGATACGTCGAAGAAAAACGATATCAGGGTAAGATATGAGTATCTGGATAAGAAGTATAAGCTGTTAATAAAGGTCAGATAAAAGGACTTGAAGGAGGATCAGATATGTTTAAGGAAACACTGGCGAAATATTATGATGAAGGGAATTACAACTGTGCCGAGACCATGATCCGCGCAGGCAATGAGTATTATGAACTGGGCCTTCATGACAGGGATATGATAGCTTTCGGCGGATTCGGAGGCGGTATCCAGACAGGAAATACCTGCGGAGCAGTCCTTGCGGCAGTATCCGTCCTGTCCATGAAATACATAGAAAAGAAGGCTCATGAGAGTCAGGATATAAGGCCCGTGACGATGGCGTTTATCCGCAAGGTGAATGAAAAATACGGTTCCATATTGTGCAAGGATATAAAGGCTCAGTCCTTTGACAAGGTGGCAAGATGTAAATTTACGGTGGAAAATGTGGGTGAAATATTGGACAGCGTCATTGCGGAGTACGAGGAGAAAAAAGGTCAGTGAAAAAATTCCATCAGTTTTCAAGAACTCAGCTTTTGCTGGGACCTGATGCGATGAAGTCGCTTTCGGGTAAGAGAGTAGCCGTTTTTGGCATAGGCGGAGTGGGGGGATATGTTTGTGAAGCTCTTGTGAGAAGCGGGATAGGCGCCTTTGATCTCATTGATGATGATAAGGTATGTCTTTCGAATTTGAATCGCCAGATCATCGCCACCCAAAAGACCATAGGAGAGTATAAAGTGGAGGTGATGCGTGACAGGATGCTGGAGATCAATCCTGATGCGAAGATAGAGGTCCATAAGTGTTTCTTTTTGCCGGAAAATGCGGATGATTTTAATTTTTCGGAATATGATTATGTGGTGGATGCTGTGGATACGGTGACCGCGAAGATAGAACTTATCATGAGGGCGCAAAAGGAAGGTGTCCCTGTTATCAGTGCCATGGGCGCGGGAAACAAACTGGATGCGGGCAGGTTTAAGATCGCGGATATCTATGACACAAGGATCTGTCCCCTTGCCAGAGTCATGCGCAGGGAATTAAAGAAGCGGAATGTAAAGAAACTGAAAGTGGTCTATTCCGATGAACCGCCCATACGCCCCCGGGAGGATGTGTCTGACATCGATGTGTCTGACGGCATTGATCCTTTGGAAGAGCAGAGTACACATACAGGGCGAAGATCCATACCCGGAAGCACTGCTTTTGTTCCGGCTGTTGCGGGGTTACTCATCGCAGGAGAGATAGTAAAGGATCTGGCTAAATGATACGATATTAAACTCCTGGTTATCAGGATTATGTATGAAACGAGGAAGGCCGCTGCGGTTAACTACCGTAGCGGCCTTCTAATGTGATGTTCCCATTGGTCCATACCTCCAATCTTAGAATCGTCCGATCTTCCCCGTATCCTTCATTCCGAATATCGATCACTCATGACTCGTTCCAGCTTGGCACTTGGATTTTCTTTTTTATAAAGAATGTCACGGTTTCCTTTGCAGATGATAGAAGCGGGTGCTTATAAAGTTGCCTTTGGACCGTACCTCCTTTGTATATTTCAAACAACCAAAGCCTTATAGGGTAGAGGCTTTATGTAGTTGATAGATAGATATTATCACGCAAAAGGCAGCATTACAAGACGGAATAATGGCTAAATCGAAAGTGAGAATATCGGCATTTTGCGGTCTTGTATAATCATATAAAAATGTAGTAAAATTAAGATGTTGCGGGTCTGTGATTGGTACCATCATTCTGATGGTATTTTTTCTGTTTCAAGAAAAGGACAATATGAATACAAGCAAACTGTTATCTTTTGAAAAGCTTCATAATATCCGGGATCTTGGAGGAATGGCTGCCGGTGACGGAGGCCGGATAGTCGATGGAAAACTCATCCGTAGCGGTAATCTTTCGGATCTTTCCGAGCAGGACAGGACAGCTTTTATTTCACTGGCAGAGGATGTGGTTGATTTTCGCACTGATACAGAGCGGAATGAAAAGCCAGATGTTCAGATGCAGGGGATCCGGTATCATCACATTCCCATCATGGAGTCACTGACCGCCGGTATCACGCGGGAGAAAGCTGCAGATCAGGATGTCTTTGAAAACCTCGGTTCAAAACCGGCTGAGGCCAGACAGTATATGTGTGATATGTATCATACTTTCGCAGAAAGTGATTTTGCAGTTGCTCAGTATTCGCGGTTTATCCGGCTTTTGTTGGAGCGGCGGGAGAAGGCGGTGGTCTGGCATTGTACTGCCGGAAAGGATCGCGTAGGTATAGGAGCTGCCATCATTGAGGAAATCCTGGGTGTGGCAAGGGATGATGTCATTGATGATTATCTGGCGACAAATGAATACTTGAAGGCGGATCATGAAGCGCTGACGGAATTTGTAAAGTCGCAGGCCCCGGAGGGGTGCCTGATCACAGAGGAAGCCCTTAGGTATCTTTTTGGAGCAGACAGGGATTATATTGAAGAATACTATCACACCATTGATAGTAAATACGGCAGTTTCAACAGTTTTCTGCGGGATGGGCTAAAGCTTACGCAAAATGATATTCATGAGCTTCAGTCGCGCTATCTCATATAGAAGGGCAAAGGGATAATGTTTGAGGAGCTGTGGTATGTTAAGGCACCGGAAAGGTTAAGAGATGCTTTCAGATTCAAAAGGAAAATGTTATACAAAATATGTTCCGGATTACTGTATTTTTGATCTTGAGACCACCGGGGTATCCTGTGCGAACGATGAGGTAGTAGAGATATCGGCACTCAAGGTGATCGGCGGTAAAGTAGTTGATGAGTACAGTACCCTGGTTAATCCCGGCAGGCCTATACCGTATTATGCCAGCGTGGTAAATGGTATCACTGATGATATGGTAGCGGATTCGCCGGATTTTGAGACTGCATTCCGGGGGTTTCTTGATTTCGTGGGAGATATGGTGCTTGTGGGGCATAATATTCACACTTTTGATATGAAGTTTTTGTACCGTGATGCCGGGAAATTCTGGGGCAGGACTATTGGAAATGATTATATCGACACTTTGAAGATCGCAAGGCTTTGCCTGCCGCGACTTGACCATCACAGGCTGGTGGATCTGGCGGAGTATTATGGCATTTCCATCGCCGGTGCGCACAGGGCGTTGAATGACTGTCGGATGAATCAGATAGTATTCGAGCGACTGGGACAGGAGCTGGCAAATTCATCCGATGCGCCAAAGGCTGTGAGGGTGTGTCCCCGTTGCGGAAGCGTGCTGCAAAAGAGATCCGGGCGGTACGGTGATTTTATTGGGTGTACCGGATTCCCGAATTGCAGGTATACAGAGGATATTTGTTAAATATGCAGGAGTATATTTTTGTGAAGTGAAGCCAGAGTATATATTTTTTGCCCCCATGGAGGGGATCACAACCAAAACTTTCAGACGTGTCTACAGTCAGTTTTATCGCGGGATAGACAGATATTATTCTCCCTTTATCGCAGTCACATCTGACATGGCGTTTAAAAGAAGGGATAAAAGAGGCGTCCTTCCGCATGAGGAAAAACTGGTACCGCAGCTGCTTGCCAACGATGCGGATGCCTTTGTATGGGCTGCGATAAGGCTGGCCGATGAGGGCTATGAAGAGATCAATCTGAATGCAGGCTGCCCTATGGGCACCGTGGTCTCCAAGGGAAAGGGAGCGGGGCTGCTTAAGGATATGGAAGCCTTTGACAGGTTTTTGGACAGGATCTTTTCTCATGAAGGACTCCCCGGCATATCCATAAAGACAAGGGCCGGATTTTACAATACGGATGAAGCCGAAGGGATAGCGGGGATACTTGCCCGCTATCCTTTTTGCGAGGTGATCATACACCCGCGTGCCCGTGAGGATTTTTATGACGGGACACCTGACAGAGAAGCCTTTGATATCATTACGAGTAAACTGAACTGTACAGTATGTTATAACGGTGATCTGTACACTCCGGAGAGTGTACAGGATCTCATCAATGAAAGACCCGGGATAAAAAGGATCATGCTGGGCCGCGGACTGCTCATCGATCCGTCTCTGGCAGAAAAGATAAGATATGATGAAGATGCCAAGGACGGCAATGATGTTAAGGATGATGAGGATGCCAAGGATGGTAAGGCTGTGTTGTATTCATTCCTGACCTGCCTGGAGTCGGAGTATAAAAGTGAAATGGCCTCAGACAGAAATGTCTTATTTAAAATGAAAGAAATATGGAGCTATCTGGGACGGAACTTTTTGGATCATGAAAAGAGTCTTAAGGTGATCAGAAAATGCACTTCGATGTCACAGTATGAATTGGCTGTGAAAGAGATACTGCGTTGAAGGAGTTCAGCTCTTGAAGATTGTTCTGCCTAAGGAAAATTATAGTACAGAGATTTTATCAGCAACTCTCTATGTCGATGAAGAAGGTGTTTTTGGGGCAGATAATTACATGGAAAAGCCAAACATCACATATGACGGAAGTATCATTCGTGCCCTTTCTTTAAAATGGAAAAAAATAGAAGATATTGAGGGCAATGGAAAATTCATTGTGTCATCCTTTCATTTGATCTCAATTCTGTCTTCAGTCTGATGACGGGGCGTATGGCTCCGCCGGGTTTGTTCACATATTTTGAATCCTCTTCTATGCTGCCGTCTGATGTGACTATGGGTGCGGTGACAGAGGTTTTATCTCCCCGAAGCCACCACCAGGAGGAACGGTAGTCCCGCATATCCCAGCCGTGAACCTTTGTCATTCTGTTTATGTTCGTGCCGCTGCTTTCGGCAGCCCGGGTGATATCCAGCTCTCTGTCACTGTCGGCTCCAAAATACAGAGCGGCCTCGCCGGGGGAAAGCAGGGAGATAAGGTCCTCGTTTGCGGGGATCATATGCTTTTGCTCTTCACTGCTGAAGCTGTCCGTAAATTCCTTTGAGTTAAGCCTTTTTCTCAGATCGCTGTTTTCCCAGGAGACTTCTTCATGTTTCCGGTTATAGGAGCTTCCGGCGATACCTTTTTCGCATATAAGGTATAATTCATTTTCATTTTTGTCAAGGACAATCCATTTAAGCTTCTCCCGGGTAAAAAATATACCGTCGGTGTCAAAGCGTCCCCAGCAGATCACATCCCCCTTTTTTGCGGTGGCCAGCGCTTTGCATTCACTTCTGTAATCTATGACAGGCAGGAGGAAGTATGAAAACAGGATAAAGGCCGTGAAGGATATAATGGCTGCCATCAGATATTTGCGAAGGCTTATTTTGGGAAGAGGGCGGGGCTGTGTCAAAAGGCCTGTAATGGGGGATAAAAGGGAAGCAGAGGCTATGGAGCATATATATACAAGTGCGAAAAGCACAGGAGTGGACAGTTTTCTCTGGGGCGGAAAGACTCTGGTGAGAAAATATCCGTGGATCAGAAACAGCTCCGGGGAAATATGCCCTATATAGGATTTTACTTTTCCTTTCAGAGAAAGCTTCATTGCCGCGACGGTTATGAGAGAGACAAAAAGCAGGCAGGCAAGGCTCTGTAGGATCAGTGTGATAAGGGCGTATTTTTTCCCCGAGGGAAGGGGATTGTAATATCCGAAATGATCCACGGCGTATATTGATAAGGAAAAACAGATCGTAAACAGAATGGTGATAATGGCAAAGAACTGAAGCCAGTGTTTTTTGATGATCGGGTCGATCCGTTCTCTGATCAGTGGATAGAGGGCTCCCGGGGCAAAGGCTATGGTGGAATTGTACCACCATTCACCGCAGAACCAGCTGGTCTTATCGTGGCCTCTTGAAAAGGAATGATCTATGAGGATAAGGGTAAAAATGATAAGAAAAACCGTGGCTGTTTTTTTGTGTTTTATCAGAGAGAAGATGATATAAAATGCCAGGTAGATGGTGATGATCTCGATGATGTACCATCCGTTGCTGTTTATCAGCGTAAGTCCGGTGATGGATCTCAGGATTTCTGAAAGGCTGTGGTGTATACCATATATGAAGTGGTCGGAAAGCAGGATGACCGCGTTTATGGTCCAGAAGGGTATTATCACCTTCGGCAGTCTTTTTTTTATAAAACTCTGAAGGTAATCGTCTTTTGTGGTAACCGAGAATATCAGGCCATAGCCGGAAAAGAAAAAGAATATGGCTGTAAAAAGGATGCCGCAGTAGTTGAAGATCGTGACGGGACCTTTGTACATCATCCCGTAGGTGGTGATGCGCTGGGTGAGATGATGCAGGATTATGGCAAGGCAGGCAAGACCCCGGATCATCTTTCCCTGTTCTTTTGACAGATGATCCCGGGCAAAACCGTCCGCTGGTACATCGTGGCTGCTGCGATGCCATTTCGCACCCCATATGAGCAGCATAAAAATTGCTGCGGGATATAGTGTAAGTAGTATGTTTTCCATATGGAGAGTATAGCATGTTTTCGGCTTTTTAACATCTGTTGTTTTTGCAAGATATATTTTCTGCGCCATCTGTGGTACAATATAAACGTTGAAGGTAATAACCACTTTAAATTCTACTTGATTATGGGGAACGCATATGAAAGAAAAAAAGAGATTACCACTTGCAACGCAGATATTTATCGCTCTGGTTTTAGGTATCATTACAGGCCTGTGCCTGCAGAGCCATGTAGAATATGCCGAGAGCTACATCAAGCCCTTCGGAACCATATTCCTGAACCTGCTTAAGTTCATAGTGGTTCCGATAGTTCTGTTCTCTATCATGGCAGGCATCATTTCCATGAGCGACATAAAAAAAGTAGGCTCCATCGGCGTGAAGACCATAATTTACTATTTATGCACGACGGCAGTTGCCATTGTCATCGGTCTTGTAGGCGGAAATCTTTTTAAACGTTTTTTCCCCGTGCTCGAAACGTCAGAACTGAGTTACGAAGCACCTGCGGGCGCCCCTTTCATGGACACGCTTGTAGGTATTTTCCCGTCCAACTTCATAGCGCCTTTATCCGAAGCCACAATGCTACAGGTTATCGTTATGGCGATCCTCATCGGTATTGCCATAATACTTGTGGGTGACGAAGCGGCTCCGGCTGTAAAGGGCATTAATTCCTTTAACTCCATCTTCATGAAATGTATGGAAATGATCCTGAAGCTTTCTCCCATAGGTGTATTCTGCCTGATATGTCCTGTGGTGGCCGCAAATGGTGCGGCGATACTGGGCTCACTGGCGGCAGTTCTGCTCACCGCCTATATTTGCTATATTACTCACATGGTCCTTGTATATTCCCTTGCGGTCAAGTCACTGGGAGGAATGAAAGCCACGGACTTCTTTAAGGGACAGCTTCCCGCTATGATATTTGCTTTTTCCAGTTCATCAAGCGTCGGAACACTTCCCATAAATATGAAAGGTTGCGAAAAGATGGGGGCAGATAAGGAAATCACATCCTTTGTGCTTCCCCTGGGGGCAACCATCAACATGGACGGAACCGCCATATATCAGGGCGTATGTGTCATATTTATAGCCGCATGTTATGGCATTAATCTGACCCTCCCTCAGATGCTGACGATCATACTTACCGCTACCCTCGCTTCGATAGGTACGGCAGGCGTTCCCGGAGCAGGTATGGTAATGCTTGCCATGGTCCTTGCATCAGTCGGACTTCCTCTTGACGGTATAGCTCTTGTTGCCGGAGTTGACAGGATCTTTGATATGGGAAGAACAGTAGTCAATATTACGGGCGATGCTTCCTGTGCTCTCATCGTTTCCAATATGGAGAAAAAGAAAGCAATTAAGAAAAATGCTTAGTAATTATCTGATAATCTGTCCGTTGGTTTTTATAGCCGGTTTTATAGATGCTGTTGCGGGAGGTGGCGGTCTTGTGTCACTTCCCGCATACATATTTACAGGCATTCCCGTTCATCAGTGTGTTGCAACAAACAAAATGAGTGCCTTCATGGGTACTTCCGTTGCCACGGCAAAATACGCAAAAAGCGGGTTCATTCCATGGAAGATCGCCATCACTTGCATTCCCTGTGCATTAATTGGTTCCGCTCTCGGAGCCAAAGCTGCTTTGATGGTGCCCGACAGGATCTTTAAGATAGTATTGATGATCGTTATCCCGCTCACCGGGGTATATATTCTGACAGACAAAAACAGAGCCGGCATAAAGGAAAAGCTGTCTTTGCGATCTACAATACTCATCAGTATGATGATCTCATTTTTCATTGGTATATATGACGGCTTTTACGGTCCCGGAACAGGAACATTTTTAATCCTGCTGTTAACAGGCATTGCCCGGATGGAACTAACGGAAGCTAACGGTCTTACAAAAGTGATAAACCTGTCAACGAACGCATCTGCACTTGCGGTTTTTCTCATTAACCATCAGGTTTTATTTCCATTGGGAGTAATCGCAGGCATCTTTAATATCGCAGGTAACTATCTCGGAGCATCCGGCTTTGAAAAGAACGGCAGCAAGCTGGTCAGGCCGGTCATGCTGCTTGTTCTTTCCATATTTTTGATCAAACTGTTCTTTGAGGTTTTTTCTGAAAAGCTTTTCTAAACTGCGAATGGTTTAGTCAATATCACAGACAAAGATCATGGTAATAGACGGAAAGGTGGCTTACAGCGGCGGTAAGGGAGGATTAATGGGTGAGCTGGTATAAGGAATATAAAGATCAGTGGAAGGAAATCATAGAAATTGTAGCTGCAGAAGAGCATCGGACAACACTGGCGGTCGTGTATTATCTGATAAAAATTCCAGTTTTATCGACCAAGGATAATGAAAAATAGTGAAAAAATAGTGAAAATTTAATGGAAGTTACAGAGACGTTCTGCTATAATATCACCGAGGTGATTGGAAGATGATCAAAGTAGCTTTGACAAACGAGATTTTAAAATACATAACCGAGATTGATAAAAACAGATACAAGGTTTCCTCTGTGAAATTGCCGAGATCTGTGG
>JAFRWW010000026.1 GCA_017441585.1 Lachnospiraceae bacterium | reverse complement strand
CTCCTCTTTCCACGCTTTATATTCAGCAGAAGCTTTAAGTGACGCCAGATCATTGAAAACTGAAACTTTAGACACGCCCTTCACGCCGGTCTTTGACAGCATGATATAAAAAAGCCACAGCTTATCCTCTGATCTGTCATCCATCAGCCCCATGTACGCAGGTGTGCCACATAGCGGACACTCTTTCATTCCTTTTTTTATCCATATACCACAATTTGTGCAGAACATTTCCTTATCTCCTAAAATTCCTCTTTCATATAAATCCCTTTTCACTGTACAATGATTGTTCCGGTGTAAGTATGGCCGGCCACAACTGCTGTCAAAATAGTGGTTCCATTCTTTTTTGCAGTGACTGTTCCATCAGACGATACTGTGGCGATTTTCGGATCTGCCACATCATAAATGACTGCCTGCTTTGTTCCTCTGAGTTTAACGGTCTTGCTCATTCCCTCCTTGATTTTAGTAACACTCTTAAGCTTTGGTGATTCAATCCTGATCTTACAGACAGTTCTCTTATTCTTACCGCCTCCTGTCAACACTTTACAGTTTCCCTTCTTATTTGCGTAGATCACACCCCCCGAGAGACTTGCTTTTTTACTTTTTGAATAAAGGCTTCCGGTATCATATCCCGGAATTTGGAGCGCCGCCTTATCTCCGACTATCATAACGGCATTGGCAGAGTTTATCACCATATCTACAGAAACTGTCTGAAACATACTATCATTGATACTGTCAAGTCCTCGCTTATCATACTCGCTGTCCTGCGCTCTTTCAGGTTTAGCCTTTCCATACATAGCTTCATATCTCTGTGAGATAGAGCTATAATTATCATAACTTTCATCCAGACACCGGACATCTTCATCTATCTCTGTATTAGTACCCATGTTATTTTTAAAACTGTAATATATATCAACCTCATCAAAGCCCTTATACTTATCGCTCTTCATAAAATACCTATGAGTGGGATCCACATTATACCAGTTTCCATTCAGTTTCACCGTAACCCAGGCATGATTTAATTCCGTAGACGCCTTATAATATGCCTTTATTCCCACATCCTCCAGAAGCCATACATAGCCTCTTGAGTTTCCTGCGCAGACTGCATCAGTCTGTACCAGACATCCAAAAGCCTCACCATAATAAATCTGTCCATACTCCTGTATGAGTTCAAGCTCCTTTTCCGAATAATCAAAATATTTATATACTATCCCCTCCTTGACAAAATACAATTCTTTAAAAGCCTCTGTTCCTATTGCCGGCTCATCACTGTACCTTGTACTGAAGTCCTCTTCGCTGCACACATAATAACCATATTGGACATCCTTGTAATCATAAGTCACATTGTCTATTATCCATTTGTAGAGATACCAGGCCTTTTCCAGCTCGTTCATATCATCTGTGATGACCTCACTGATTATATTTTTTGCCGCCTGTTCTATCTGACAGTCCTTTATATGTACTTCCTTAGGTCTGTAATATGCACTTCCATCCTTATTCCTGAAAATGATCCAATCATGATCCCACTGTCCTTTGCCCCTCCTTAAGCACAATATATCCTCTCCGCAGATATCGCAGTGGAAATAATGACCCTCTCTGTCAGTACACCATTCATTATGATCCGTAATAGTTGAACTGCCGGCCTCATCATAGCCCCTGAAATGGCCTATGAACACACTGGATCTTAGTTCAAAGGTTTCACCACAATCATCACAGGTCCAATATTTATCCTCTTCTCGCAGCTGACAACCATTAAAATGTTCCCAAATGTAATAACGATTTCCACCCTCCAGTATTTCGACCTCTGATGAATAATCCCTCTCTATCTCATATTCTTCACCACACAGAGGACAGCGCCACTTTGAGCCATCAATAAAGGAATCCTTGGTTTCTTCATAATCCCCATACATCAAATAAAGCTGAGCATAATTACAGTTGCTGTAATTATAGGGAAGGATAAAGTTTATCAGATAATCCACATCCTGCGGATCTGCATCATTGATATCATTAACCTTAAGCCTGTCCTTTATATATTGAATGCGGTCAATATTGAAATAATTATCATTATAATAATCACGTTTAACTCCCGTGACCTCCTTATGGCCATCCGGATAAAGCAAATATGTACAATATTCAGGAGTGATCCATCCACCCTCCTCAGTAAGCATCCCCACTTTTTCACTGGAGTAAATGATCTTATATTTAGAAATATCAACAAACGAACTCCAGCCGTTTATTTCTTCCGTCACGGACTCAGCATTTATTTCTACTTCTGTATCTTCAAACGCCCTGTCATATACTCTATCCTCACTGTCACCTGTTACAAAATCATCTACATCCTCTTCTTCCACGCTATCAGGACAAAAATACTGCGATCCATCCTCAGCTGTGACCACAACTCCCGTACACACGTGAGCTCCAAAAGACATTCCATTCAGGTCTTCCTCTTGAGCATTATCAGCGTCACATACAATCTCATGTTCATGATCACTGCCGTGAATATGATCACAGGCTCCGATATCATAGCTTCCATCACTTTCTATCCGCTCATTGAAAGTATCTTCATAATTATTTTCTGCTATCACAGACGTATCGCTCTGTGCCATTACAGGAAGTATGTTTGTCAGTAAAATCGATAATGTCAGGACTGCTGTAATCATCCGCTTTTTCATAATCCATCTCTCCTTTTCTATGCTATGGTTTATAGGCTCATTTGCCCCTTACACTTATATAGAGCAGATAGACTTCAAAAAAGTTTCACTTTTTATAAATTTTTTCAAATAAAAACGGGGCTGTAGGATAATCCTACAGCCCCGCTGCTAAAAAACAGGATATCCGCAGCCGTCTATGGCGTCACATCCCACCAGCATGGCAGTTCCGCATCCCATCAGCACCAAAACCGCAGTTCCGATAAGGATGTCCTTATCATGTGATTCGATGATGCAGATAATTATCTATTTACATACCTGTTCTCATAAATTACAGTTCTGATATCCTCCCTCGATCTTTTCTCTGACTTTGTAACTGTCCAATGAGTGATACTGTGATTAAGGTAGTTGATCTTTGTGGGGCTGTCCATTGACAGAATATATCTTTCATTTCCTTCTGTGGTATCATCGGACTCAAGAGTTGTATGGGACAGATAGACAGTCAGCTCTGCCTTATCCTCCAGATCATCAATATAAGAATCAAAAGCAGCGGTCATTTCTTCTTCGGAAGGAAAATCACCATCATATTTCATATAGACCGTAAGATTACAGACATCCGAATGACTCTCCCGGTACTCATCAAAAGAATAATCCTTAACAGGAGTCTTCTCTTCAAAAACTATCCAGTATACCGCCTTCATTTCATCAGGAAAAAAATATCTGCTCATGACGTTTTTATAATATTCACTCAGTTTTTCTTTGTACCTGACATAATTATAATCGGTCACGATCCTGGTATGGTTTTCGTTCCATCCCACAGTAATTCGCTTATCCGGAATATTTTTTGAGGCGACAACTATCACATTCCTATTCTTAAATGCACCCAGTCCTCCAACTGCGAACATGTCATAACACACATAAGTAAATTCATCATCGGGAAAGGTGTCATTCATCTTCTTAACCCACAGGTTATTGCGTACAGAAAAATTACCGTTATCAAACTTGATAAAATATATTAAAGCCATGCCGGCGCCGACGGCCATTAAAAAAAACACGGCAATAATTATACCAATAATCACGGGTATCGGGTTTTTATTTGAACGTTTTTCCATGTCTGTCACCTAAATCAGTACAAAACAAAAGCTTTCAAGAACAAAGACAAACAAATATATAACCACAAAAAATAATTCACATCATCCCTAATATCTCTTGCGCCTCCTTCTGCAGATCAGAGGTCCTGTCACTTACCATGAGCTCATCCTGATGCTTGTCATAATCCAGACTGCCAAACCGGGCGATGAATTTTGAGCTGTGGGGATTCACCGTGAGCTCAGTCACCAGTATCAGCATTTCATTATCGCCTTCGAAAGCCTTCTCACAAAAGACAAAGAGATTATGAAGCTCATCTGAAATAAGCTTACTTTCATTTCGAAGCTCTCCCACCAGCCGGTTAAACTCAGCCTTTATCAGTTCATAAGATTCACCCTCGGACATACTCTTTTTACCCAGATCATCCAAAAGGATCAGGGTGCCCTTAAGCTTTGCCTCTTCCTCATGGGAAAGGGAATTGGCCCTGCCCAGACCTTTGATGCGAGACCTGGATGCTGCCTGAGCCTTATCCAGTCTGTCCCTTATCTCCTTTGCACCCAGACCTTCACAGGTTTTGAGCACGGGTGCCACACCGGAATACACATCGGCAGTCCTTATATTTTCCCTCATGTCCGTGATCACCTTATCCATGAGCATGGACAAAAGCGAAAGCCTCTCATCAAAGGCAGCATCCGAGGCGCGCTTTACCACTTCATCCGTGATATCACCCTTTAGTATCTCAGCCACCTGATATTCACGTTTGTACTTATTATATAACTCATAATACGCGCCGAATTCCCGGACCACCTTTTCATTTTTGAGATACTGACCTATGAGCTCATCATCAGCCAGTCCACCTTCGTCCTCTATGAGACAGATCATCTCCGACAGATCCTCCCAACCTCTGGCGGTGACATAGGATCTGCCCTTTGCGCTGTTTTCGATCTTATAGAAATAATCTCTCTTCATATCCAAAAAATCGGTGATGGCCGGATGCAGACGACTCACTGAAGCATATTCCCTGAACACGGAATAGTCAGGTTCCACTTCCATAACCTTTAAGCGATCCAGTACCGCCACGTCAAACTCTCTGACAGAGCGGTTAAACTCAGGCGGATTGCCGGCCGTGACGATAACCCAGCCCTCGGGGACCTTATGCCGTCCGAAGACTTTGTACTGCAAGAACTGAAGCATGGAAGGATACAAGGTCTCGGACACGCAGTTTATCTCATCCAGAAAAAGAATACCCTCCTTGATCCCGCTTTCACTCATGGTCTCATAGACGGATGCTATGATCTCACTCATGGTATATTCCGTCACATCAAAGGTTTCTCCCTCATATTCCCTCTCCTTTATAAAGGGCAGGCCTATGGCGGATTGTCTGGTGTGATGCGTCATGGAATACGACACCAGCGCTATCCCCAGTTCCTGAGCGATCTGCTCCATGATGGCGGTCTTGCCCACTCCGGGTGCCCCCAACAGGAATACCGGACGCTGCCTCACCACCGGGATACAGTAATCTCCCAGCTTATTCTTCTTAAGATACATGGCCACTGTCTGTTTTATTGAATCCTTTGCCTGTTTAATATTCATAGCTGCTCCTTTTTTCCTAATATAGCTTCAAACTATGATAGCTGCTCCTCATCCAGCACCACCGGTATCGCCCACCAGGGCGTCTGACCACGGTGCTCATCCTCATTTAAAAATGCAAAAATGCATTCATACTCCGGCGCCTTTTCAGGGTAGATCCCATACCCGTCCGTAAAATAGATCACGCCCTTAAGGTCCGTAAATTCCTCATTCTCCACCATCCCGTCTATATAATCAAAGGCGGGCCTGAAATCAGTACCGCCAAAGCCCACAAAACTTCCGTTTTTTATAAAGTCATCAAAATCCGACTGCTTTTGGATCTTTGTATCCGACTGTACTTCATTATCGCACTGCAGGATGTGTACATTCACCTTCTGAAAAAAACTCTCACTATTATGGATGATGTTGTACGTCTTTGCCAGAAAACTTCTGATGATATCTCCTCTGCAGGACGCAGATGTGTCCAGCACTATCACAAAGTCCCTTATCTTTTTTGTATCACGAAACTCCAGAGGTTCGATAAGCGGCATATTATCATAATGCTCCAAGCCATAGGTGTAATAGATATAATCAAACTCATCCTCGCTGACCTTCATTTCCTCACCCCTGGCACAGAACCGCTCCAGCAAGGCACCGTAATCCTGCCTGTCCTTTACGGCCTCCTCCAGATTTTTGATTAGACTCTCCACGCCCGAGCGGCCCTTGGAAAAAGATCGAAGCTCTGCCTTTATCCTCTCATTTATCTTTTTCCATTCCTGCTCGGAGATTTCCAGTTTTTCCACCTCTCTCCAATACACATGGTCATCCTGGAAAAAGAGCCGTTTAAACTCAGCGATGGATGATGGAGGATTTGCCAGAAAATACTTATATATCCTCTCGGCGCTCATAAAATCCACTCCTTTTTTAAGGCCCTTTAGTTTCAGCCTTCGCTCGTCATCATCCGAAAGAGCCATAGCCGGCACTTCCATTTCCATTATCATATTTTCAACTGCGATATCACAGGATAAGTCCCACAGATCTGCATTCAGTTTCCCTGAATTAAAGCTGTGATTAAAAATAAAATGCAAAATGATATGCAAATAGATCCTGGCCACCGAATGTGAATCCTTTGAATACTTTTCTATGATGTACAGCGGCTCATAAAAGATCTGCTTCCCGTTACAGGCCACAGTCCTCTGACCCCTGCGTCCTCGAACGGGCAGCTTTAAAAGGGCTGCATCCATAAACCTCATATTTATGATGATGGTGTCCGATGCCAGCCGCCATAATTTCTTTGCAAAAGAATCTATCTTTTCGTTGTCCATTATATTACCGTATAACGTTATTTCTTTCCTGTTACAATTATATTCTATGTCACCATACAAACTTCTGTCAATTAAGTAAAACCAGTGTACCTCTTGAAGAAACACGCCTCCCCGTCAAAAAGTCCATCATCTCTATTACATAAAAACCCCACGACCTTGCGATCGCGGGGTTAATTTCAAAATAACATTAACTTTATCACCTACAGGTATTCACCACGCCTATGAACAGTGGTACATAATTATCATCCGTCAACATATACACGAAAGGTCTGTCAAAAATGACATACTTGTGAGGAGGCGCATCCACGGCGGTAGTGGCCTTGTCTGTAACAGCAGTGGCTGCGGCCGCCTTGGCGCCGGTGCGGTCCACCTTCACATGAGTCTTATGAATGACGGAATCTATATAGAGCGAATGTCCTACCACTTCATCCTTCAGCATACCTGAAAAGTCAGCGCCGGAAAAAGCTTTCCTCATTCCCAGCTCGGACAAAGGATCATTGAGCTTGGCCTCATACTCATATTCAAACTCAGGGAACTCAGTGGTCAGCTCATATCTGGCCTTGATATTTGCCTCTATTCCGGCCATCATATCCTCATCACAGCTGTTGAGATAATCATAGACGCTCTGTCCCTTTTTAGGCAGGATAGCGATAAACTTGCCCTTACCCTCAGTCAGATCACGGATTATACCGTCAGCTCCCTTATATGAAAAATACTTGGAATGATAATTATCCACAAGTCTGGTGACTTTCTCGGTTTCACCCTTTGCATTTACAAAATCCTGATCCGTCTTTATATCCTTTTCATCAAAGGGATACTCCCACTTGCCTTCCATATAAAGAGCATTCACCAGTACCACCTTCACGTCATCATCCAGATCATCGACGATCTTTTTGATCATATCATGAGTATTTTTGGCTACAAAACCATTGATCTCGCCGGCAGTCCCCTCATTAAAAGGAAGGGTATTGATGCTGGCACTGTAATATTTGTTCACCTTATCACAGAAATCATCCTTTACCTCCAGATCATTAGTCCATATGCCGTTTGCCAGATTGGTGGTAAAGCCTTCACCCTCCAGACTCTTCAGATGATCGCCGTATTCCTTCACATTCTTATTGAAATCATCGATGGACACACTGTCAAAAAGAGCGGCTTCCATTTCCGAAAGTGTTTCGCCCTTTGCTCCGTTGGCAGTCATACCCAGTGCATTTTCTATTGAATATGAAGAGATCGCCAGATTCTTTCCATCCTTGATATCTTTACTGATATCAGCGGTCTTAAGGAGATTCAGGTTGACGCCGTTAAAAGTTTTCCTGATGCCTTCATCCTTTGCATCCACCTCATCCTCAGGAGTAGGGTCATCCTCTTTTTTCCTGTTATTATCATTGGTGTAGGTGCCCTTAAAATTCCGAAGACCGGTAATAGTATAGATGTTACCGCTCACGGTAGCCGTATAATACTTCTTTCCAAGTTTAACCTGCTTATCGCCTAAGGTGACCGTCACTCTCTTAACCTTTGTGGAATTCTTATTCAAAGTTACCACCGGCTTTACATCATTAAGATCTGCCTTTTCTATTTCAAAATATACCGGCTTATTTTTAAGTCCTGCATTGGCCGTCTTTATCGTGGACTTCTGCTCGGGCGTAGCATTTGAGGAAGCCTTGAATTTAAGATACATACAGGGTCTCTTCTTATCGGAAGATGCCACGTCCCTATTATTCTTTACCTTAATCAACGGAGTGGCATATGCCAGAAGCGAAGAATTTATGCTTACGGAAAGATCATAGACTGTATTTTTCTTAGCCGCAGGCACACTTTCACCGCCCTTCCATAAAAGTTTAGGCACGTGCTTTTTCGCATTATAAACCACGCTGTTTCCTGAAGGAAAAGCTACATCAATGACGATCGCATCCACACTGACCGGTGAAGCTATCGTCTTTTCCGTATTTGCCAAAACCTGAACATCCGCATTCGTACCTGCAAATATAAGAGAACTAAGATTAAGCACAAGACTGCAGATCAAAAAAAGTGCCGTGGTCTTTTTTATTTTACTTATATTCATATTATTCCTTTCTTTTCTCAGCCTTGTATTTTTTCAGGATTCTTCACCCCTTCGGGGTTCAGAATGACACTATCAAAGGTCATCCTGAGGCTTTAGCCGAAGGATCTTTTTCATAAATCGTTTTACAATATCTAATATGTATAGCACCCAATTACCCCAATTGACCGTTCCTTTGGATATACGGATAGACATTAAGGTTTTATTGTTGTTACTCCGGCCGCGACATTAAACAGGTGTCGTAATGGGATAGCGTTTAAACGCTTGAAATAAATAACTGTATTTGTTATTATACTCGCGATTAATTGCCGTATTATTCATCACCGCGATATATGCCTCCAATGAAATCATTCTGCCTTTCGACAGTTATTTTCATTATCCGTTATATGATGACGAATTAATCCGGCGTTCGGCATTTAACAGCCGAAATAATAAAAAGGACAAGACGATCTGAAAATGAGAAATAAAAGAAGAACCATATATTTAACGTTGATCCTGCTTGCGATAATAACCGCCGGCGCACTCCTGCTTGTTACATTAAAAGATCAGGATAAGCCTGACGCCGGAGAAAATATCGCACAGGATACAGAAATAAAAACCATCGTGCTGGAACCGGAAGATATTAATAACGATAGAGCCTCCGATTTCGAAAACTCCATGATCAATGAATCTGATAAGGCGACGGATAATAATGACGCAAAAAAACAAGACCAATCAGTTGATACATCAGAAAACGAAACCTCAATGACTGACAACGAAACCTCAAAAACTGACGATGAAATGAATAAAAAATCAATGACTGAAAAAACCGCTACAGACGATTCCGAAACGAAGAATCCCGAAACAACAGACGAAACACAGTCCGAAGAAAATGATTCAAATAAACACCACGACTGGGTAGAAACACTTCCTGCAGCCCGGACCGAGAAACAGATAATGGTCGTAGCGGCCACAGGCTCATCAGCCACACTCTCACTTCACAACAGACAGGCGGACGGAAACTGGAGCGAAATATTCACCACAAAGGCATCCATCGGTAAAAACGGAATAGGAAAATCAAAGGAAGGCGACCATAAGACTCCCCGGGGGAGCTATCGATTTACCATGGGATTTGGCCTAAAACAGCCCGGCAGCGTAAATCTGCCCTACACTCAGGTGGATGAAAACTGTTTCTGGGTGGATGATCCATCCTCAAAATACTATAATCAATTTGTTTCTCTTAGAAATGTGGAAAAAGACTGGAACAGCGCCGAGAGTCTGGCCGGCTCAGGTAAATCCTATAACTATGCCCTGGCCATCAACTATAACGAGGCCTGCGTTCCGGGAAAAGGTTCCGCCATATTTTTGCACTGCCTGCCCACAGGCGGAGCAGGTTGCATAGCCGTGAGTGAAGAAGCGATGGTGAGGCTCCTTAAAGAAACCTCACCCGGCTGCCTGCTCCTCATCGACTACGCCTCCGAACTGGGCGTAAAATAAGAAAAACACCCCGCAACCATAGTTACGGAGTGTTTAAAAACTACATACTAAGATTCTTCGCTAATGTCCTAAGGCATCCACCACTTCGTGATACCCCCTTAGGACGAAATTCGCTCAGAATGACATCACATTCCAAAAATCATCACACTTCAAACAGCAGATCGCCATAGGAAGGCATGGGCCAGTAGTCCTTATCCATGATGGTCTCCAGTTCATCGATGGGTCTGCGCAGATCGTTCATGGCCTTGTTAACCTCATCCTTATAGAAGACTGCCTGGTCGCGGCCCTGCTCCATGGCCACGCCCTCATCGGTTACCTGAATCAGTTTGGTAAGAGCGCTCTTAGCTTCGGTCACCAGCCTGATCACATCATCCAGCATTTCTTTTGCCACGGTAGTGTCGGAGCCTGCTGCCTTTATGGAGTTCACGGTATCCGCCAGAACTCCCGAATATCTGACTACCGAGGGGATCAGCGTCTTGGCCGCTATGTCTATCATGGTACGGGCCTCGATGTTGATGGCCTTAGCGTAAGCCTCATACTGGATCTCCGCACGGGAACGAAGCTCCGCCTCAGTGTATATGCCGAATTTTCCAAAAAGCTTGATGGACTTATCCGTCACCAGAGCAGGGATGGCATCCACCATGGAAGGAAGATTGGGAAGGCCGCGTCTTTTGGCCTCGTCTACCCACTCCTGGGAATAACCGTTACCGTTAAATACTACTCGCTGATGCTCTGTCAGATATTTTTTGATCAGATCATGAACACATTCTTCCATGTTATCCGATTTTTCTATCTCATCGCAGGCCTCGGCAAAAGCTTCCGCCACAATGGTATTGAGTACCGTGTTGGGTGATGCTATGGAATCGGATGAGCCCACCATACGAAATTCGAATTTATTTCCGGTAAAAGCAAAAGGTGATGTACGGTTCCTGTCGGTGGCATCCTTTCTGATATCGGGAATGGTCTTTACTCCTGTATCCAGGACCTCACCCTTTATGGAACTGGTGGCCATACCGGTATAGATCAGCTGGTCCATCACATCCTGAAGCTGGTCTCCCAGATATACGGAAATGATGGCGGGAGGCGCCTCGTTTGCACCCAGTCTGTGATCATTGCCCACGTCTGCGGCAGATTCCCTGAGAAGATCGGCATGCACATCAATAGCCTTGATGATACATGACATCACCAGCAGGAACTGTACATTCTCATGAGGTGTCTTGCCGGGATCCACCAGATTGATACCATCATCGGTTACCAGGGACCAGTTATTATGCTTACCCGAACCGTTCACTCCCGCAAAGGGCTTTTCATGAAGCAGGCAGGTCAGACCCTGACGCTCAGCCACCTTTTTGAGAGTCTCCATCACCAGCTGGTTATTGTCAACAGCCACATTCACCGTGGCATATATGGGAGCGAGCTCATGCTGTGCAGGCGCCACCTCATTGTGCTGCGTCTTTGCAGCCACGCCCAGTCTCCAAAGCTCCTTATTTACTTCTCTCATGAACTTTGCCACTCTGGTACGGATGGCTCCGTAGTAGTGATCATCCAATTCCTGACCCTTGGGAGGCATGGCTCCGAAAAGCGTGCGCCCTGTGTATATCAGATCCTTCCTCTGAAGGTATTTCTCACGATCCACCAGAAAATACTCCTGCTCGGGACCTGCCGAAGGAGTAACTTTTTTGGAAGTGGTATTACCAAAAAGCCTTATCAGTCTCAAAGCCTGGGTATTTACCGCCTCCATGGAACGAAGCAGGGGGGTCTTTTTGTCCAGCGACTCTCCTGTATAAGAACAAAACGCCGTGGGTATGCAAAGAGTACCGCCTGCAGCATCATGCCTTACAAATGCGGGCGAGGTACAGTCCCATGCCGTATAGCCTCTGGCCTCAAAGGTAGCGCGCAGACCGCCCGAAGGGAACGAAGATGCATCGGGCTCGCCCTTTATCAGCTCCTTACCGGAAAACTCCATCAGCACCCTGCCATCGGCGCCGGGGGCGGAAATAAAGGAATCATGCTTCTCCGCAGTGACTCCCGTCAACGGCTGGAACCAGTGGGTATAGTGAGTGGCTCCCTTCTCAATGGCCCAGTCCTTCATGACCTCAGCTACCACCTCGGCCACCATGGACTCCATTTCCTTGCCCTCATCTATAGTCTTTCTCAGCTCTTTATAAATCTTTTTGGGAAGGCGTTCCCTCATGACGGTATCGTCAAACACGTCCTCTCCAAACAGCGCGGATACATCAATATTTTCGCTCATTTTTCCTCCTATAAGATTCTTCCACTCCCCGTTCCTCTTTGATGACATGATCAATTGTCATCCTGAGGCTTTAGCCGAAGGATCTTTTCTATATTCCACCTGACACTGTCATAATTCCTCATTTATATATGACAACACCCAAAAAGAGTACACCATTTCCGCATAAATTGCAAGAAAAACGGGGGTATGATATCATGAAAGATATTCTGCTTTCTTAAGGAGTCCTTTCCATGAGATATTATGATGAAAATACCGGCTTTTATTTTGATGTAAAAGAAGATCACGCCGTCATATCGGACGCATCAAAAGATGTGATAAACGCTGCCATTCCGGACACCTATAACGATCTTCCTGTAACCGGCATTTCCAAAAAAGCATTTTTAGGCTGCAAACAGCTAAAGACCCTCACCATACCCGAAAGCATACAAACCATAGGCGACTGGGGCTTTGCGGGATGCGATCAGCTAAAAGACGTATTCATGAAGCCCCGACAGATACTTTTCGGAAAGGGCGTCTTCGAACGGGACAAAAAACTTCGCCGCATACAGATCGAGGGAAAAAATGAGGATACTTCCTACCTTCTGGCCTCCGCGGTAAAAGTGATGGAAGCCGATTATTTTCTGGAAAATGAAGACGTGGGAAGCATTCAATGGTACAAAAAATGGGATCAGAAGCTAGAAAATATCCTGAATCTAAAGGATGATGAAGGCTATCATCTCTACGTACTGTGCGGCGAAGAGGATCTTCATTTCGATTATGAGCAATATCTGGAATATAACAAAAAAAAGAAAGCCGGGCTTGCTCAGCTGCGGCTTATCTGTAATGAATACATATCGGATGATCTGTCAGACAGATTAAAGAACTACATCATGGAACACAGCATCGGCTGTGAATCCCGGGCGGCCTGGGATCATGTGATAGAAGAACACGGAGATGACCTCAGATACTATGAGCTACTGGTAACCTTAGGCGCCATCGACAGATCAAATCTGGAGACCGCTCTGGAACTGATGGGGGATCGTCATGCCCAGGCACGGGCGTTTTTATTAAATTTCTTTAATCAAGATAACGAAGGTCTGGACTATTTTGATGACTTATTACTATAATTTCAAACTTTATACTCACAAACGAAATTCATTATATGCCTACTCTATCAAGATTCTTCGCTAATGTCCTAAGGCATCCACCACTTCGTGGTACCCCTTAGGACGAAATTCGCTCAGAATGACAAAATAGCTCAGAATGACAGAATAGCTCAGAATGACAAAAAGCAAAAATGAAAAAACAACATATCACCTGTCCGGAACGATCTCTATCACGCGCCACAGTTCAGCCGCCGTCACCTCAGACCACTCATACTGAGACATGTATTCCCAGTTAAAGACGTTCGCTTCCATGGGATCTGCCATGAACTCGTAGAAATCACACATTATCTTTTCAGGCACGATCCGTATACCCTGAGAACTTTTTTCCAGCACATCTCCCACGCCGGCTTCATCCAGAGTCTTTTTTAAAGATGCGATCAGAGTCCTGCACTGTGACGATATGGACGGATTCTCCACTTCATCAGGCCACAAAATACTGCAAAGCTCCCTGTTGGTGACCGTGGCTCCGCGTCTGTCCACCAAATAGGCCAGAAGCTCCTTTGCCCTGCTTCTTTTGAAATGAAGAGGCACGCCGTTTATGTATGCTTCAAAATAACCATAGCACCTGGCATAAAGCACCGGCTTTTTATCATCAGCACATCTTTTACATAGTTCAGTAGCTTCATTATAATCCGACACCTTGTCCACCTGAACATCACCGAATTCTTTTTTAAGCAACTCCTGAGCCTTACGTGCCGATTTTTTGTTGTTATCAATTATCAGTATATGCATGATGTGATCTCCTATGAATGATAAAGGGGCCGCGTATTATACGCGACCCCTGTCGGATATCATCAATAGATAGGCCTGTCGAAATTGGGCTTTCCGCCTGCATCCTCGAACTTATGTCCAGCCTCACACTCCCAGATATGTCCATTCTTTCTGGTACGGGTAGTATGATTGATATTAGCGGTCATGCACTTAAGGCACTTAGGGCCGTCAAACTTCTTATGCTTCTTCTTGCCGCCGGTTACGTCTTCGAGTTCCTCATCATTGATGGGCTCCTGTAAATTCTCTTCGTAAAACATGATTTCAGTCTCCTTTCGTTAAGTTGCATATCATTTTTTAGTTATGTTACCAGCTGATATGTGCAGATTTTAACACAGGGGGCGCATCAAAAACGCACCAAATAAAAATTTTTTTAAAAACTATTTATAATTCCTTTTTAAACGCCTCCAAAGAGGCCTCATCAACAGGTACCACGATCTCATTGAATATGATCTGATTCTCCAGTTCCTTTACCTTATCATAGAGTTCATCGGAATAATTCAGATGTTCTTCGGGAATGCCTACCGCATGCTCTGCCAGGCCGTATTCTATATTCCTTCCTCCGATATTATCATCCAGATTATACTGTACGGAAATATTTGAAATGGCCACGTCCACCATCTTAATGGCACTGGTGAGCACATTCTCCGGAGCCAGATATGACTGGTCGCAGTCCACGCCGATCACATATTTACCCTTGCTGTTGGCCGCCTGTATGACGCCGGTCCCTGCGCCGCCCGCTGCATGAAAGATCACATCGCAGCCTTCATCATACATACTCCTAGCGATCTGTCCGCCTTTTACCGAATCTTCAAAAGATCCGATATAATCGGTCATCACCTCTGTTTCCCGGCCCAGTTCCTTGTCAGCCCAAGCCACTCCCGCCATGTATCCGTATTTGAACAGATCTATGGCAGGCACATCCTGTCCGCCGATAAAACCTACCTTGCCGGTTTTTGAAACGGACGCTGCGATATATCCTACCAGAAATGAAGGTTCCTGAGACTTAAAAGTGGCACAGGTCACGTTCTCTGGGATTTTTTCATAAGCATAATCCACCACAGCAAAATGATTGTCGGGATACTTTTGAGCCGTCGTTTCCAGATCAAAAGCAAACTGATAGCCTATGCCCCAGATCACATCATAGCCTTCTTCGGCGAATTTTGACAGATCCGCCTCATATTCCACATCCGAATGAGTCTCGATATAACTCACCGTAGCCAGATTATTTGAATTTAAAGTGCACAGGCCCTCCCAGGCGCTCTGGTTAAAGGAATGATCACTGATACCGCCGGAATTTGTCACCATACCCACCTTAAACTTATTGGTATCGGGACCTACGGTTATAATATCCGGCTCAAAATCAGCGGGCAGGGTATACACTCCGGCTATCGCCTGATCCGCAGCCTCATCAGCTGTCTCGCCGGCCTGATCATTGCCCGATTCCTTTACAGAAGCTTCTGTCTGTGATGCTTCAGCCGATGAAGGCTCTTCCTTTGCCTTATCCTGACATCCTGATAAAAAGAGAACTGTTGTCAGTGTGCAGCCCATTATTAAAACCAATTTCTTCATATTATGCATTTTTTCCCTTATTTCTTAACACTGCTTCTGACTTTGACAGTAACCTTCTTGAGAAGTCTGTTATCATCATCATCATAATCTCTTGCGCCTATGGTAAGCTTACAGGTTCCGGGAGTCTTGGCATTTACCTTTACCGTTACATAGTTGCCTTCCTTACCTGTTGATGAGATGGATGCGATACTTGAATCGGATGATTTAAGTATATCAAACTTCTTATCGGTAACCATGTCATTATCTCCATAACGATCGTAGAAGTATACTCTCAAGGTATAGGTCTCACCCTCGTTTATGGTAAGAGTTCCCACGGAATCCTTTGAAGAATTGGTCACTGCGATACGATAAGGCTTGCAGAACTTCACATAGCTGGTATATTTGGGATTGGATGCTGTCACCTTGTCATCTGTATATACGGCCTTCAGGGAATACTGCCTCTGGATACCTCTGTCAAGATTCTTATCATCCACATATGAACTCTGTGTAGCGCGAACAGTCGCCAGATCCTTCCATGAACCGCTGTCACCATCCCTGTACACAATATCATAATAAATATTGTTGCGATATTCTCTGTCTGCCTGAGGATTGGTCCAGGTAAGCTTTGCAGCCCTGTTGCCATGTTTATAATAATTGGTCTCCAGATTTGTAGGATTTGCGGGATGTGTGGAAACAGCCTCTGTAATAGAACCATAGTTACTGCTCACGGCCTCATCTCCCACATTTATCACAAATATATATTTCTGTCCCACCTTGGGAACCTGAACCTTTACCTTTCTAGAAGAAAATTCAGAGCTGCCCTTTTCTACTGTTGCGATCTTGACTATCTGAGAAGCATCATTAACTTCACGGCCCTCTACATAATAGATTGTATACTTTGTAGCTCCCTTTACCGAACTCCAGGTAATCTGCACATCCTTAACGCTGAGTACGCTTGCCTTTACATTCTTTACGACGGCATTTTCCAGTGAAGCCTTTCCGGATACCAGATCTGAGAGAGACTCCCCATATCCGTATGAATACTTGCCGGTCTGCTCATCATAATTAAAATCAAATTTCTGGACATTCGCAAATTTCTTTGAATATACAGGTCTTACAGTATAAAAATAAGGCGTATTCTTGGTAAGACCCTTCTTATCCTTGAAAACAAGTGTTCCTGACTGTCCGGGCTTTTTAAACTTGTTACTTACCTTACCCACAAACATGGAAGGCGTCAGTTCTTTCGTGAGATTATCACTTACCGTATCCCTGTAGATCCAGTACTCCTTAACACCGCTCTCACCCTTGAAAGAAAGAGTGATGGAAGAAACATCCGAATTCGTCACCTGTACATCCTGAACCTTTGAATACTGGCCGGCTTCAATTATGCCGTCGGAAAAACCGCCTCTTGCATTTCCGGTAAGGGATATGGCCCTTACGGAATAATATCTGGACATGGGAGGCAGATCATTCACTATAAAGTAATAGAACTGCTCACCATCATCGAAGGTCCATCCTTCCTCCTTAAACTGGGGAGGATAATAAGGTTTAACTGCCGATGCAGGTATTTTCTTATATACCTTATACACGCCGTAACTGGTATCCGAAACTACCAGTTCATAGCCCTTAACCTTTGAGGGCTCGGGACCTGTAAATACTGCATAGCACTGGCTAACGGAAGGGCTCCAGGAATCTCCGATAGAAGTCTTGCCCTCAGGTGTAAGTCCCCAGAATCCCCAGAAATCACATTTCTTAGGTCCCTGCTTTACAGCCTTTACAGGAGAAGGAACCGAACATACGCTGACGCTTCCCATGGAAACCGTAGTCTTCACTCTGCAATAATATGTGGTACCGGGAGTCATGGTGAAGCCATCTACATAAAAATCAGAACGGGCTGCTTTAGCGGTAGCCTTCTTACTGATGGTAAAATCAATGGTATTTATTTCTATTGAATCCTCATGATCGATCTTTGAACTGGTGAACTTCTTATCAGTGGAGATCTCCATGTCATATCCCAGGATATTACTGGGAGTAACCTTTGTAAAGGCAAGATCCATGGAGTTTTCCACATCTCCGGACTCTGCGTAATAGATCATGGGGGCTGCTGCGGTTACATAGTTATCCACAGCGCCATCGCCCGTACATGCCAGCTTGTAAACCTCTACATAAGAATCGGTGAAGTTCTGGAAGCCCTCCACTCCCTGAACAAATGCCTTCTTTGAGGATGAAGGCATGATCACATCCCAGGTTCCGTCAGACTTAAGGCGTGAAAGCTCAAAGGTCTTATAGGTCTTTGACTCTGCCTTGTTGCTCCACTTAAACTTGATGGTATTATTCTTCTGCACCATGGCGGAAAGACCTATCAGCGCACCATCCTTTAAAGTAGCCGCATCTGCGGGAACAGCCACCTCATTAAAATTCTTTTCATCGGTATAAATGAGGGGATCCTCAGAATCACCATAAACCAGATTCTCCCTCGTTAATTCTACATCTTCCGAAAGAGAAACATATACCAGATATCCCTTTGAATACTCAATGGGCTTTTTACTGTTATCGATCCCGGTTACTTCAGTAACGGCAAGACGTCCCTGAGCCTCTACCATCACACCCTTGACCGAATTCCCGCTGACACTTATCTGATGATCATCGGGATCGATCACTGCCGCATAAACCGGGGCTGTGTAATCATTGTAAACGAGGATGGTATTCATCCTGGCTCCGGCAGAAATACATGCAGACACGCTGAAGGAAGCCGGATCATCGGGCTCACCCAAGATCTCCTCTTCGGGTTCAGCTATTTCGGCAGTCTCATCAGTTCCTGTCTCGCCAACCTCCTCAGAATCCTCATTTACTCCGGGAAGCTCGATACCTTCCTCTTCACCCAGGATCTCAATCTCCTGTACATTTTCTTCCTGTGACTCGGAAAAATCTTCCTCGATAAAAGGCTCATCGGATATCTCAACGATATCATTTGCCTCTTCATTCTGATCGGCAGCGTATGCAGGGACATACAAAGAACCGGCCAGCATCGACAGACTGAGTAATAATGCGATTCTTTTTTTCATGTTACTCTCCTTTTTTGAAATACAAACCTGATGTCATTCTGAACTTCGTCCTAAGGGGCATTAAACGTCCAGTGGACATTTGTTCGGCGAAGACCGAAGAATCTTTTTCGTAAACTTCTGTGCCTTTGTTTGGGAAACACTTTATATACTATGATAAATACGTTTGATCAAAATACTTTTTTATGTAACGCACAAAGGTTTTAAACCGTAAACAACCCCCGAAGGCTTTAAACCTGCGGGGGTGTTATTCATTTTACCTATATCAATTAATACTGACTGGGCAAATACTGCTCAAACATGCTTGCACCAATGGCAGCTCCGTACAGCAGATAATATACGATATTGCCAAGGATCGCCAGACCCAGGAATACAAAGAATACTATGTTTGCTATCTTTGACACCTTGAGCTGTGACTCGGCCCTCGTCATATCCCCATCCCTATAAGCATTCTTTGAAGTGATGGAACATACCAGACCTACTATGGCAGCGATCATACCCACGCCAAACATATTACAGCAGCAGACTATACTGATCACTGTATCGATTATGGAGATAACAAACCACTTATTCTGTCTTTTCAGATAATCCTCTTCATCCACACCGTCCGACATATCCCAGCTGTTGGATGAATTCCAGTTATTCTGAGGATTATAAGTATTCTGTGTATCGTAATTATTCTGTGTGTTAAAACTGTTATTAGGCTGTGAATATCCGGTACCGGTCTGGGTACTCTCCGGCTGTACATTGTTTACCGGCGTCGTATCAGCCTGAGTACTGCCTGCCTGTGTGCCCTCCGGCTGTGTAAAACCGGTTCCGTTGTTATTGTTATTATCAAATCCATCCATATTATTCCTATCCTCCTCATCATTTGTCATCCTGAGGAACGTAGTGACGAAGGATCTTTTTAAGATTCTTCCTGTTGCTCAGAATGATATCATAAATTGATTAACTGCTCCTCATGGTGGTGCCAGGAATCCCTCGAAATACGGGATATTTCTCAATATCCCAAATATAACGGCTGACACTCCCCATATGAGGACCACTACTCCGACGAATGCAGGTACCTTTGATCTTTTTATCCAATGATACGATCCGTAAAGATAAGTACATATCGCAGGAAATGCCGTGATCAAAAGAAAGGGATTATATCTGAATGCCGTATGCAAATCGCCTTTTACCAGCGATACCAGCATCCTGGTCACACCACAGCCCGGACAATAAAATCCGGTCAGCTGATGCGTCATGCAGTAAATATTGATCCCCTGCTTCATCTTAAGAAAAAGCACAAATGCAATGATCAAAATCACTGTTAAATTGATCCCCAGCCACAGGGCTAATCTTCTTTTCACCGGGATATATTACTATTTTTCCTTAAAATAGTCAAATGTTACGCTTAATTTTCCTTGAAGTGGTCTTTTCAAAAGGTGTATCACGGAACTCCACATCGTTTATCCTCTTATATACGGCAAGCTCCAGATTAAGGTTATATATACCGTCCTTCACTGCCTTCTGAGGATCCTCGATCCCATTTTCTTTCGCATAATCTTCATTTATGAAAACCTGCGCCGTGATCCTGCCATTCTTATCATATACCACTACTTCGCCTACTTCTTTGATCCTCTGATAGATCATGCCCTCTATCTCCTCGGGAGATACGTTCTCGCCGTTTGCGAGAATGATGAGGTTTTTGATCCTGCCGCAGACATACAGATGATCCTCATCATCCAGCCAGCCCTTGTCACCTGTGTGGAACCAACCGTCAATGAGAGCCTTTTTATTTTCCTCTTCATTTTCAAAATATCCCAGCATGACCGTAGGTCCCTTGGCGCAGATCTCTCCGTATCCATTCTCATCAGGGTTTTCTATCTTTACTTCAAGTGAAGAAATGACCTTACCTACCGATTCGGGTATATTGTTTTCAATTACATTTACCGCCAGCACCGGTGCACACTCCGTGATACCGTAACCGTTCAGCACCGTGATACCCAGATCATAAAATCCTCTGTAGGAATCCATGTCAAGAGGCGCGCCGCCTGAAACTATCCTACTCAGCCTTCCGCCGAAAAATGTCAGTACCTCCGCAAACATTTCTCTTTTCTGCTCAGCTGTTACATTTCCCTTACGGTTGTTTTCAGCTATCATGGCGTCTATCTTTTCATCCAGACCCTTAGCCTTAAGAAATCTTCTGAAGGCTCCGTAAAGAGTCTGTACAAAAAGAGGAACTATGATGAGTACCTCAGGTCTCGCACTCTGGATATCATTCATCATATGACGCATGTTCGTGTTGACCGTAACCGTACCGTTATTGATAATCGTGATCAACAGCGCCGAACCCAGACCGTATATATGATTAAGGGGCAGAAGGAATACCGAATCACCTGAAAGGTCGGTATTCATGGCGGCCAAATGTATATTTCCCACCGTATTCCTCTGACTGAGCAGCACGCCCTTGGGAGCTCCCGTGGTTCCCGATGTGTACATAAGGATCGCTGCTGCATCCGGATCAGTCTTTATCACTTCACTTTCCGGAAGAGACTCTCCTTCCCTTGCATACTTTTCTATATCTTCAAGCTTATACAGCTTAAGGTCATATTTACCGGCCAGCGCATTTGCCTTTTCTTCAAACGCCGCGGAATAAAAAAGCATGCTGCTCTTACTCTTTTCCACGATATAATCAAGAGTCTGCATTTCCAGACCCTTATCAAGAGTCACCAGCACATTATCGCTCATTACCACGGCAAACATGGTGAGGATCCACTCATAGGAATTATCACCGAGTATCGCTATATGAGACCTCTTACAGCCAAGGGATGAAAACCATCTGCCCAGGGAATCTATAGTCTTAAGATACGCATCCGGAAGAACCTCCCTTTTTTCACCGCTTTCATTATCCGTAAATGAAAACATGGGCACATCCGGTACTTCCTTAATACGGTTTTCTATCACACTGCGATAATCATATACTGCTTTTTTATCTTCCGGTATCGGAATGAATGTATGATCTTTCATTAATGACTTCTCCTAATTTACTTTTATCAATATGCCTGGTCTGTCAAGATTCTTCCTGTTGCTTCGTTCCTCTTAAATGACATAACCCTAAAATTTTGCATTCTTCCTGTTCAATAGATCGATAAAATCGTCAACCGTCACTATCTGCATGATCTCATCATCATTGAAACTGACCGAAAAACGTTTCTCAGCCTCATCCACCAGTTCGAAAAGTGTCAGTGAATTAAACCCGAGATCAGCAATGAGCTGTTCCTTTCCATTAAGCTCCTCCGGCAACGGATCAGCATATTCTGCCATAAATTCACGTACTGTCTTAAGCTGTTCTGTCATCTTGATTCCTCCTCTTCATAGGTTGCATAACACCACCTATTCCTATTAAAATACCATCCTGTCTATTTTACCATGTATTATTCCATTCGTCAGTTATTTTTATTACCATTATATTTAAGACTCAACATGGTGATGTCATCGAACTGCTGAGCATCCCCAACGAATGCATCTATCTCACTTCTCACATTTGAAAGCAGTGTCTGGGGATCTGCCTGAGGATCCTTATTCAAGGCTTCCAGCAGACGGTCATTTCCAAACATCTCCTTCTGACCGTTCATAGCCTCGGTTACACCATCCGTATAGACGAAAATAGTATCTCCCGGCTCCAGTTTAAATTCATGATCCGTATATTTCATGCCCTCTATGGTAGCAAGGGGAGGCGCATGCTTTTCCTTGACCATTTCATATCTGCCATCCTTATGACACAGGACCGGATACTCATGTCCGGCGTTCATCGCCCTTCCCTCACCGGTGGACAGTTCCAAAATTGCCAGCCATACCGTGACAAACAGCCCGGCCTTATTCTTTTCACACAGCGTACCGCTCACATCCGAAAGCATCTGTCCGGGATCACCGCCGGCACGAGCCCTCAGCTTTATCAGAAGCTTGGCTACCATCATAAACAGCGCCGCCGGCACGCCTTTTCCGGCCACATCCGCAATCACCAGTCCCAGATGATCGTCATCTATCAAAAAGAAGTCATAGAAATCACCGCCAACTTCCTTGGCAGGTGACATGCTGGCATATATCTCAAATTCATGTTTCCAGGGAAAAGGAGGAAACTCACTGGGCAAAATGGCGGCCTGTATGCCTCTTGCAAGAGCCAGCTCCGTTCCTATCCTCTCATTTTCACTTGTCATTTCAGTGATTTTTTCTATATAAATAAGAGTATCTTTCTCCATCTGATCCAGGGATCTGGCCAAAGTATCGATCTCCCTTATACTGCTAAGATTCTTGAGCGCACCTTCCACAGCCGTGGTATTTTCCCTGGCAAAACGCTCCGCTTCCTTAGTGACTTTCTTCATAGGAAGCACAAAATGCCGCCTCAGGAAAGTAAAAGCGGAAAGCGCCGTAAAAAGCGCCAGCAAAACCGTCAGCACACCCATCCTTAACACAAATTTGCGACGTCCCACCTTTAACTCTTCCATAGGACGCTGCACACAGAGAATGGCAGTCACATCCCCCTTTTCATTTTTGACGGGAATAAGCGAAGTGATATGGGGTTCATAACCCCTGAGGTTACTGGTCCTTACAAGTGATCCCCTCTCCAGACCGTTTTCATAAATATCCCTGTATATTGCCCTGTACTCATCATTTGTAGTATCTCTTTTATATCCTATGGACCAGGGATCATATTCACTGTTTTCATTGGAAGCGCTTATGACTGTTGTAAATCTGCCGTAATCCGACTGATCCACGGCAATGACATAGATCAGGGTCACATTCTGCTTCTGACACAGCAGATCCAGACGATAAGCCATCTGCCGGTATTCATCACTGTCACCCTGAGTATCCAGATACTCTTTGATATTATCGCCGTTCACCAGTGTGGCAGCGGTTTCAGCCGTGCGAAAGGCAGAGTCATTATACTCATTTGTAAATGAATTGGTGAACTGAATATAACCTACCACACACTGCAATGCTCCGAAAAGCAGCAGCAATATGACCGTCGTGCTTATGATCCGGAATGATAATCCGGAAAGATGATGTTTTATTCTATTTTGTACTTCTTTATTACTCAAGGTTTCTTTTTTTAAAACTTCCTAATGGGATGTAAATTCTACTTCGTAAAAGCTTCGTTTACGAGCTTCATCATATCACTCAGATTCTTTATATCGGCGATCACATCCCCTGTCTCCAGAGAATGGTTGCCGCCATGTATACGAAAACTCTGAAGCCGTTTTTCTGCACAGAGCTTCTCTATCGCCTCATATCCGGCAAAAGGATCCGCATCGGCGTAAAACATGATCCCGCTCTCATCTGTGATATAATTCCCCACATACTCAAGGGGTGAAAAGCAGATCTGCCGTACATTCAGTCTGTTTTGGGCCGCATATGCCGCTGCCACCACCGTACCTATGCTCTTTGATATAAATACAAACTCCGTCTGTGGATCCTTATCTGCTATTGCAGCCTGTGTACGGCGCAGACATTCATTCAAAGTCTGCATCATAAAATCCGGATCCTTAAGCTTTTCCTTGCTCCAGTCAAGGCCGCTAAAATCCAGATGGATAAGCTCATATCCATGTCGGACTGCCAGTTTACCCGAAAAATAAAGAAGCGGACGGTCCTTTGTATATCCCATTCCGGGAAAAACCACTGCTGTTTTCATATTTTAAACCCTCTATACAATATACTACGAATATCGAATTTCAACAACCGGATATATTATTAGTAACGCAAGCTTAAATATTATAAAAATGAATATTGGGATTGCAAAAAAAGAGTTTTTTAGATAATAAAAAATGCCCAGTTCCGGAATCGAACCAGAGACACGAGGATTTTCAGTCCTCT
>JAFRWW010000025.1 GCA_017441585.1 Lachnospiraceae bacterium | reverse complement strand
TGAATAAATCCGCCGAAAGTCCTTTGTTTTACTGACGTTTCAGCATATTTTTGGTATAATGGAAGTGCATGAAAATGTTTCATTTTCTCAAAAAACCTTGCACTTCGGAGATTCCAAATGTACAAAACAAATCGAAATCGTCAGCTTTCACTTTCGGACTTTAATCAACCAATCGGGCTGAAAATGAATCCAGATAATCGCTGGGTCAAGATGGCAGAAACAATTCCCTGGGCTGATATAGAAAAAAGATATGCATCTCTTTTCCCAAGTCATACAGGGATGCCCGCCAAACCATTGCAGGTAGCACTTGGTTCACTGATCATTCAAAAGAAATATGAGTATTCCGATCGTGAACTGGTGGAACAGATTCAGGAGAATCCGTATTATCAATACTTCATTGGCCTTCCTGGTTACCAGACGGAGGCGCCCTTCGTGCCTTCACTGCTGGTAGAATTTAGGAAACGTCTCACGGATGATATCCTGATGGAGATCAATGAGATGATCGCCGAATACAATACTCCGGATGATCCTTTTGCAGGTGGAAACGGCGGTGATGATGGAACAACATCATCAGATAATAAAGGCACCATCATACTGGATGCCACCTGTGCTCCACAGCAGATATCCTATCCACAGGATGTGAACCTGTTGAATGAAGCCAGAGAGAACCTTGAAGCTATCATTGATACAGTCTGCTATGAATACAACTATTACAAACCGCGGATGTACCGCAAGAATGCTCGAAATGATTATCTGGCTCTGGCTAAATGCAGAAAACGTTCCGCTAAAAAGATCCGCAAAGCGATCAAAAAGCAGCTGCAGTATGTGAAGAGGGATCTCGGTCATGTTGAGCTTCTTATGGAGCAGGATGATATCCGGTTTACAAAGAAACAGCTTCAACGGATTCAAACCATCCGTGAACTCTTCGAGCAGCAAGACTACATGTATCGGAATAAGGTCCACAGCGTAAAGGATCGGATCGTCAGCATCAGTCAGCCATATATCCGGCCTATCGTTCGTGGAAAGGCAAAGGCGCCCACGGAGTTTGGCGCAAAGCTGGATATGAGTATTGATGAAACCGGCTTTGCACGATTGGAACGCTTATCCTTTGATGCATACAATGAATGCGATGTTCTGATCGGAACCATCGAAAAATACAGGGAAAGAACAGGACATTATCCTGAACGTGTGTTGGTAGATCAGATATACCGAAACCGAGCCAACCGAGCTTTTTGCAAAGCACATGGAATAAGAATCTCCGGGCCGGCACTTGGCCGTCCCAAGCAGCTTTCCAAGGAAGAAAAGGTACAGTCATATATCGACAATACCGATCGTATCAAAGTGGAAAGAGGATTCAGCTTGGCGAAGCGTTGTTTCGGTATGGGGTTGATCCATACAAAGCTGGATACAACCACCCGCAGTTCGATAGCGTTATCAATCCTGGCAATGAATATCAGCCACTTGATGGCGGTTCGTTTTTTGCTATATTTGATTTCGATTTTTTCAAGGTGCAATAGGCAGAAAAATCTGCATGAAAATATGGTTTTAGGCTTCGCTTTTTAGAAGCTGTGTTATTGAGCAAGCACTATTTATTTTTCACCTTAGAAAGAGGAATACAGTATTTTTGACCATGTATAAGCACTATAATTCCAAGATAAGGTCTATTTTGTTTTCCTTGCTGAGGACTGACGCTATACACACGTTTATCTTTATTCTGAAGATTGCGTATATATTTCATGTCAATCCAATACAAATTAAAATCATGTTCCATATAATCTCCTAAAACAAAAGGGCTATGTTTCCATAGCCCTTGTCATAGTTCACCTTTACAGGCGACACTACTCTGTTCAACGTCCACTTCTTTAGGCAGGACCCTCCTTTGGCTATGATTGTATCAAATTATTTATAATTGTCAAGATTCAGGTATGATTCTAAACACAAATCAGCACCTTCGTGACATTTTTAAAATGGGATCTTCGCGACGATATGATCGTGCGTCGCTATGAAATCCGCGGCCGGATATGAAATGAATTTAATCCGTCCGATTTGTTAATGATAATAAATAAATTTGAAACAACTGTCAAGCAGAAAAAGAATTTTTTTAATTCCCTGTTTTTTCGACAATTGCAAAAGGGAAATCATTATTCTCTACGCCTTCGATCATCGTTAATAAACGTCTCACCGGGCCGGTTGGTCTGTTTGTTCCTTTTTCCCATGCCTCAACCGTTTTTTGTGATACCCCCATATATATGGCAAAACCTTTCTGCGTAAAGCCAAATTTATTCCTGATTCCTTTGATCTCTTCAGGTGTATAATCACGAAGAGGTTCTACAGACAAGGTCACAGTTCTTAACGGGATATTATCACGTCTTGCTTGAAGTGCAGAATCTAAGGCTTCATTCAACTCGTCAAATAAAGTATTCATGGTCTATGCCTCCTGTCATACTCTTTTAATTCTTTCACTTTTGTTTTAAGAATTTTCTTTTGCATATCTGTGAGGTTATCCTGCAGATCCTTCCATCATCACTCCAGCTTCCGGATTGTACAAAATCTGTTTTTCCAACTCATAAAGATCATTATCATCAAAGCCCAGTTCTTTCCACTTTTTGGTGAACATTGGCACTTCGATAAATGTTCGCATTTTTATCATTTGCGCCTCCATTTTACCCTATTTTATAGGGTAGGTCAAGCAAACATAGATTTTTTCTTGACACTTTTATTCATGTATTATCTTTATCTTGCTTATGATGCTGAGGAACATGAACAATTTGTCTCACCTCTGAAATAGTATTTACCAATGTTTTACACCTACAGTTTTCGCATTTTGCCATAATAAACCTCCAGGACATGTGGAAAAAGGCAAAAAAAAGGCGTATCCGACACAATGTCAGATACGCCCAACAGCCCTTCCCATAGCAATCAATGCATCGCTACAACCCCGTTCTGTGCAACTATAGCATTATTCACATACTGATTAAGGCTAATACCCTCTTGCCTTGCTCTTTGAGCCGCTTTCATATGAACACTCGGAGAAATCCTAAGAGTCATCTTGCCACTATAATTTTCTAAAGAATCTACAGGTATTTCCGGAATAGGGATACCTACTTCTTTAGCAGTTTCAAGCCATGCAGACTCATTCTCCTGAAGTTCTGATACAGCCTCTTCCGGGGACTCCCCTTGTCCAATACAGCCCTTCAAAGATGAGCTCTTGGCAACCCAATAAGTTTGATTATCATATTTTTCATTCACTACAAAAAATGGATATATCATTTCCCTTCCTCCTTTTTTTAAACGTCACACGATACCCTCGTATATCAGTTTATCGCCAATATGTACTTCTTCCACTCCCGGATCCTTATTCTTATTAAAGCTGAAACTGAGCATATATCCGACCTTTAATCCAAACCGATCAATATAATCCATTATCTGTTTTTCCCCTTTTTCGTTATACCTGTCTCCATGCCATATCTTCAGTTCAATAATGTATCGTCTCCCGTTGTAATGGATCACCACATCCATGCGTTTGCGATCTCTTGTCTGCTCCTCCACGCTGAAGGTCCCCACGCCATTGATTATCGGAGACAGATACGTAAGAAATTTCTCTCTGCCCTCTTCCTCAATAAACTTCTTTTCAGCAGTTTCGTCATCAAGATTTCTTATATACATTTGCGTCTCAATAAAACGCTGCATGATCAGCGGAACATTCAATTCCCCGCCGCTTATGAATTCAGGCTTATTATCAAGGGCATTACCCCTCATTTCATCACTGAACCTACTCTCCCCGATAAAGAAATTGTACAGCCTCATTTCAAAGATACGATTTGCAACAGCCACCGTATTATGATCATTTATAATAAATCCATACATTCTCAAAAGTCTTTGTTCATCGTTATCAGGGCGATGTGCCACCGTCTCCCCATCAATGAGAATACTCTTAAGATCATTCCTTAATCCGGGCATATCCCTGAGTTTACCCATAATGGAATCAAACAAAGTATTATCTTCCGAAACTATCCTCTTTACCGCTTCATTTATTCCATCTTCGGTCCATGCAGCCGAGAGACTATCATACTTTTCCGGCACAAAAACAGTATCTGTAAGTTCACATATACGGCTCACAAGAAAAGGATATCCGCCTGTGTATTCCCGGATAAGCCCTGCTATTTTTTCAGTATCCATTCCGGTATTATGATCTGTCTCATACTCATCGAGCATGCCCCGTATACCTTCTTTTGAAAGACTCATATCTATCGTAAAATCAGCTGCAATATTCCAGGGACTGTTTTCCTTTGAATCTTTCTCCTGACGTATTATATTTTTAATACGCTTAACGTCCGTAACCCCTGCAAGGATTACGGATTTAAAAGTTTTTATTCCATCTGTATCACGGCTTATATACTTATCACGAAGCTGCGCCAGAAAATCGAGAAAAACCTGGTTTTTTGTGGCGGTATCCACCTCATCTATGATAAGCACGATCTCTTTTTCACAGTTCCCGCACCAATCCATAAGAGTATCAAACAATTCACCCAGCCTGACCCGAGGCTCGGCACTGTCCTTCCACTCTTTAACAGAATCGGCGATACCATCCAGATCTATAGAATCAAGTTTCATACGATTCCATAATAATCTGCAAAACTCCTGAACAAATTTTTCTTCCGTAGAGAAACCGGACTGACCTATACTCTGGAAATCCAAAGAAACCACATAATAATATTTGATCAGTTCTTTCCTGAGTTCATTCAGCGTAGTCGTCTTACCATACTGTCTGGCCCTGTTTATAGTGAAATACTTACCGTCATCAACAAGACTCTTTATCTGAGCCACTCTTCCGGAAATATCCACCATATAATGCCTGGATGGCACACATACCGCTGTAGTATTAAAACACTTCATCTAAACCTAATCTCCACACTGAAAAAGCCGTTAACACCTCTTCAATAATCAAGGATGCGTAACAAAATACACTTCCTTAAGTACAATGTCAAATCAAATTCTTGACAAGACAGTTTAGATATCTTCAGGCCTTATTATACTTTTCTTTATCAAGCAAGCCTGCCCGGTTTGCGATAACTGCTGTTACCACCGCATCTCCGGTTATGTTTGCCATAACCTGCATCATGCCGATTATGGGGTAGAGACCCATTACAAGACTGATCGCTTCGGCGGGAACACCGATCTGCGGGATGAGAAGGGTCAGGCATACCAGATTTCCGCCGGGGACACCCGGGCTGCCCATTGAAAGCACAAGAATGGCAATGAACAGAGAGATCAGCATATTTGCTGTGACAGGTATTCCGTAAATTCTGGCAAAAAACAGTGCCGATATGATCAGGGTAATGCAATTCCCGTCCATATTGATCGTGGCGCCAAGAGGCAGGGAAAAGGAATATATTCTTTTAGAAATTCCCATACGCTCACACTGCTTGATCGAAGTGGGGAGTGCAGCATTACTGGAAGCAAGTGTAAAGCCCGATAACATGGCAGGATAAAAGTTTTCCAAAAATTTTAACGGATTCAGTCTTCCTACAACAAGCAGGATCAGGAGATAAATACATATCATGATGATATCCCCAAAATAGATAACAGGGGTCCATATCAATACATCCTTAAGGTTCGTCAGATTCATACCGAGCATCATTTTGGCCATGGAACAAAAGACAATAAGAGGAACAAAAGTCACTATGCCTCCCGTAATCTTTGAAAAACATTTATCCATTGCTCTTATCATATCCCGAAGCAAAGGAACCTTTCCCGAAAGAGAAGCTGCTGCTATTCCCAGAAGGACTGCCATAAAGATGATCTGCAGCATATCAGACTTCTGAAATGGCGTTACCACATCACTGGGAACGATACTGACCAGAGTATCCTTTATGGATATGCTTGTGGCTTCTCCCTTTGCGACGGTTTCTGATGCCACCTCGGCATTAACCGCTTTGACCAGATCCGGATTTCCTATTGGGAATATCCTGTATGCCAGCATTCCGACACAGATGGCAATAATGGAGGTTATCACATACATCATTATATTCTGCCCCGCCAGGCGTCCCAAAGCGTTCAGATCCGAAAACTCCGAAATACTTGCCGCGATCGAAAAGAATACGAGAGGACCGACTATCATTTTCAGTGCGTTGATGAATACTGTATAGATCGGTATAAAGACAGCTCCGAAAATGGCTTTACCGGTTTCGGCCGGAAGAAAAGACTGGATGAGAAGTCCTGTAATCACACCGAGCACCAGGGCGGCAAGGGTATAGATAAGAGATATATATGCTGACTTTTTTACGGTCTGGGTTACATTGTTTACTCCCCTGTCATTTCGTATACTGATGGTATCGCCGAAAAGCCGTTCCATCAGATCCCGTATGACTATATTAGCCTCATCATTATCCTTGTCATTCTCTGTAAAGAGCATTCTCTCTTGAATATCAGAGACATAAAACAGCTTACCGTTACACCTGTAACGTATCTCAATATTTCCCAGGATGCCTCCGACGTCTACGCGGATCTGGCTTCCTTCCTTAGCGTTCCGACATAACTCGCCAAGAATCTCCTCGGCAACCAGCATGGCACGAACGCGTTTTTTCTTATCAAGCTTTTTCTTTACAAGACACTCCTGAATATGATCCAGAACTCCCGGAATTTCTTTTTGATCGCATTTACATGTATAAGATTTCATATTAATTTTCCCCCATTACCTGATCCACTTGTCAGTAGGAAGCATTTTCTCATAGCCCCAGTCTTCCTGTGATCCCGACACCACCAGGTCGAAACCGTTTTTCTTAAGTACATTTGCTGACGCTTTATTTTCCGGAAGGGTGCTGGCAGTCACTATGCCCACGTCCGTCCGGTCATTAAGATATTTTAGCATCAGTCCCAGAGATTCCGTGGCGATGCCCCGTCCCCAGTAATCCTCCAGCAGCCTGTATCCCACACTGATCTTATGGATATGTGCCCTGTATCCGTAATATTCTGACAGCCCGCAAAAATCACCGTCATAATATATCCCCAGTATCATGGATTCACTGAGGCCTTCATCATACAGATGATCTATTACCCGCTGTGCACTTTCATACTTTTTCTCAAAAAGAAAAGTCGGCTCATACTCATAGACCTTTTTCGATGAAATCAGCCGCTCCAACTGTGTGGCGTCATCACGGGTTATCTGCTTTAATACGATCCTTTCACTTTCCATGCAGGGAATATCCGAAAACAGTTCGATGATACTGTCACCGAATTCATTTGCATGGGGCTTTTGGATGCGATCCAGGATCTCCCTTCTGACCGACTCCCTGACAGCCTGTTTCCCCATTTTTTCCTTAAAAGAACTTATCTTATCAGCCAGTGTCAGTATCCAGCCTTCCTTATACTTGGGCATACCGGGCTTTACGGGAAACATATGATTCCTGATGGAATCCATCACCCTCTCTTCCTGCTCTCCCGTCACGCCCATATAAACATCCACAGAATCCAAAGGATGTTTTAAATAACACTGAGCCGTATTGCTGTACTTTTCCTTCCTGCCCATGATCCCCAGGTCATGACAAAGAGCCGCCGTCACCACATTCCTGATGGTCTCTTCATCAGAGTATCCCCGCATCAGACAAAGCTTCACTGCCTCCGCGGCCACACTCAGGGTATGGTCTCCCACGGTGGTATTTAAGTGATGAGTCTGCTCAAAGGTATGCATGAACTCTTCTGTCAAAATGATCCGTCTTCCGTATTTTACTATAATATATAAAATGATGTCGTCCATCTGTCTGCCCTTAGTGGCTAACGTTTATCCTTATCTATGGATTCCAGCGATACCACCGCCAGCCCTGCGTAGGCTGCAGTCTGAAAAAACAGTCCCAGCCAGCAGTTTAACAGTTTTTCAAGGCTGAATTCATAGTCGGGCTTTTGGCTCTGTTCTCCGCAGGCCTTAAGGATATCCTGCTTCATACCATTCTGCTCGATATATACCAAAGCCTCCTGCAAAGGCTTCTTTCCCTCAATCTCCAGATTCTTCATGGAAACAGCAGTATTCCATACAGTGACCATAGGCAGGTCATTGTAATCAGCCTGAACGCACAGCGCCGTAAGGGACCACTTTGAAATAGTGAAATCCGTGAGGAAACGGGCCTGCTGGGGAAGTGGGAACAGCGCTCCCGCAAAAACCAGCTGCACTATCAAAAGAAAAGGCATGATGGTCATGGCCGCCGTGGTAGTGCGGGAAATGGAAGAAACAAGTATAGCCAGCATATCCGCGCAGTAGATCGAAAGGAAAAGAGTGATCCCGATATCCACAAGGGGCTTTCCTGTCAGCAGGGATACAGTGGGAAAAGTCACATTCGTCATACGAAGGATCTGAATGGTTATGACCACCTGGGCCGCGCAAAGAAGCGCCTGATACAGCATGTGCGCAGCTATGTAGGAACTGATGTGCAGACCACACCGGTGCTCTCTCTTTATGATGGCTCTCTCCCTACACACAGACTGGATCGAATTAAAAAAGCCGTTCCAGATACAGATACAGGAAACCGCAAAAGAGCCCAGCAACGTTCCCTCCATGGTCTTAAAAAGATTCGCTCCCACGGCAAAAGCCACCAGACCCGCTATCACCGCAGACATGGGGAGCACCTTCCAGTCGCTCTCAAAAAAGAACATACGGAAAAGCTTCCCGAAATATATCACCACCTGGAAAGCCCGTCCCGTGTGTTTTAATTCTTTGGTTTCAACGGGTGCTTCTTCGACCTCAGCAGACACTCCTTTTGTCGAAACCTCTTCCTCTGTTTCAGCAGACACTCCTTCTGTCGAAACCTCTTCCGCAGTTTCAGCAGACACTTCTTCTGTCGAAACCTCTTCCGCAGTTTCAGCAGACACTTCTTCTATCAAAACAGCTCCCGAAACTTCATTTCCGCTCTGTGCTGCCCTGACCCTTTTATTTTTTCTCTTCTTACTCAATTCAACCGGCCTCTCTGCTTTCATTAAACTTTTCTATAAACTCATCGGCAAGACCTTCTCCGCCTTCATCCTTCTGATTGATACTGGCAAGTATTCCTTCCATGCCATCCTTTCCAAAGAACTCCCTGGCCTCATCTACAGTACCATAGAACGCCAGACGCCCTGTTCTTTCACTGTCCTTTGCCAGGACCACCACCTCGTCAAACATATTTATCACACGGTCCGGCGTATGAGTTATCACTATGACTATCTTACCCTGGTCGGCGATCTTCCTGAGTTTTTCGAAAAGCTCCCTGGCCACCACGCCGTCCAGGCCGGAGTCAGGCTCATCCAGGATAAACAGACCGGGATCAGAGATATACTCCAGAGCGATAGAAAGTCTCTTCCTCTGACCGCCGGACAACTGACTCACATGGCTCATCCTCACGGGATACAGGCCGAATTCTTCCAGCACTTCCATCACTCTTTTTCTCTTTTTAAAAAAACCCATGTTTGTGGGAAGCTTCATCAAGGCAGCATCATACAGAGTATTGTATACAGTATCGCTTCCCCTCATCAGATCCTGCTGGGGCACAAATCCCACATCATACTTCATGCCCTCATATTCCTTATACATATCCCTGTCGCCGAGTTTTATCTGAGCCTGGGCCTTTTCATATCCGGTGACAGCATTCACAAAAGTAGTCTTTCCGGCTCCTGACCCTCCCAACAAAAGGACCATATGTCCCTTAGGTATGCTAAGATGTACATCCTTTATGAGCCTCTTCTTTTTAATAAAATCCCATATACTTCTTTCCTTGATGTTTACCGTAAGCCCGTCTGTCACTCCCTCGGCCTCATAATTTCCCGCCTTCGGAGCTCTCTTCATCCCGGGCAGGATAGCCTTGTGGGAAGGATTGACCCCGGGCATGTAGCCCCACACCAGCAGAGCCACTTCCTCCAGCAGTACAAATATCCATATCCAGCCCTTTTCCATTTCAAACACCTGCACCAGCCCGGTATATATCCTGACCATATACACGAATCTCATCAAAAGAAGGATCAGCCAGATTATATAAACCACATCCTCGACCTGTCCCTCGGTAAAAGCCTCCAGTATACGGAATACCATATAAAAACCGGATATAACGGCGTAGGCCCTGCCTTCCTTTTCCCTGTCGCCGCAGATACTCAAATAGTACTTCCGCGCCACAGGCACAAAAGCCAGATAGGGTTTAACTTCGCACTTTTTAAATACTCCGTAAATACCTATCGACACTACCACATATGAAATGATGGTTAAAACATCCGAAAATAACAAAGAAACGTCCACAATTACTCTCCCGTACTATATTACATATACCTTAACTCTGAGTTAAGCAGCTTATAAATAATGATCTTTTTCTTGCGAAGCACCGGCAGCAGTTCTATCCATATGGCCGCCGACTGCCATACGGAAAAGGAACGACCGGCGCCTGTGCCTGATCACATAAGCGGCGCAAACACTCTGAGTATACCGTTCCCCAGTCTCGTCAACGGATCGTTCTTTATGCTCTCTATGGTGCGCTGCGTACACTCTGACTGAGTCTTAAGATAGTCTTCCTTAAGAGCCTTGATGATCCCGGCCTCATAAAAGATACATTCACACTCAAAATGAAGGAAGAGACTCCTGTAATCCAGGTTCACGGTTCCTATACCCGCAATCTTATCGTCCGCTATGCAGGCTTTTGCATGTACAAAACCGGGATCGTACTCATATATCTTTACGCCCGCATTTATAAGATCCCTATAATAACTTCTGGACAGCTTAAACACCAGTTTCTTATCCGGAATGCCCGGCATGATGATCCTCACATCCACGCCTCGCTGTGCCGCTCTTATGAAAGCATCGAACAAAGCGTCACCAAGCATCAGATAAGGCGTATAGAACCATACATAATCCGTAGCCATGGAAAGGACCTCGGTAAAAAACACATTGCTGGTATGCTCGCTTCTGATGGGAGAATCATAATAAGGCTGTATGAAACCGTCCGCCTCATAGGCCTGTGCAGCTACAGGCTTAAAACTGATCTTCTCTTTTGAAAATGCGTTCCAGAATTCCACAAACATATATGTGTAACTGTTCACCGCATCTCCCGTGATACGAAAACCTATATCCTTCCAGATGCCGAAGGGATGAGTCTCATTAATATACTCATCACCCACATTGATCCCGCCGCTGTAAGCCACCTTACCGTCTATCACCAGGATCTTTCTGTGATCCCTGTTATTAAGCTGTGATCTGATGAATAAAAAGGGATTAAAGGGACTGAACTTAAGGCCCTTTTTTGTCCATTCGATCAAATCCTTTGCGGAAAAAGTGGTCACGCTTCCAAAATCATCATATATGACCCTGACGTCCACGCCCTCGGCAGCTTTCTTCACCATGATGTCCGCAATGGTATCCCAGAATTTTCCACCGTGGATAATGAAATACTCCACATAGATATATTCCTTCGCCGACCTTAAATCCTCACACATGGATTCAAAGACCTTCTCACCAAAGGGAAAATACTGCGCGCTCCCGTTTTTATATACAGGGAACCCGGCGTTATCCGCTATATGACCCATGACCTGACCTGTCCTTAAGTCTTTATCCTTTATGAGTTCTATACTGTCATCCTGTTTTAAACTTCCCGAAAGTACATCCGCAGAAGCCTTAAGCTGCTTCTTAAGATTCTTTCCTGTATTTTTGTTTCCAAGAAGGAGATAAAGAATGGCGCCCAGAATAGGCATGGACACTATCACGATAGCCCATAACAGTTTGTATGAACTCTCATCCCGCTTTGATATGAGCGCGATCACGAACAGCACTGCCAGGATGGAAAAGATCACATTGATGAGATCCATAAGATGCTGCTGCAGCACACTGTCAAAAAAGCGGAAAAGCAGGACATACCAGGCGATCTGGATACCCAGAGCCGGAATGACGGCGATTATTCTGCCTACAAGTTTTTTCATAACCGTTCAACTCCTGATAATATTATTTTTACTTCATCTTCCTGATGCTGAATATGGCCAGCGCGATGGAAAATACCAGTCCCGCTTCCGCCACAAGGGGTATCCCGTTGGGAGTCTTAGGCTGCATATCCACAAGGCACAGGATACAGGAGCCTATGAAGAGCACGCAGGAAAACACCGCCAGAACTATGTATTTTACAAAGACGGACAGATTATGAAGAGGCTCATCTATGCCGGTAACCTCCATATTGAATTTCATCCTGCCCTTCACCAGATCGCTCAGAGTCTGGGACAGCAGATTCGGTATCTTTGCCGCCCTCTTTCCGGCCTCTATCAGTTCCTTGCCCTTGTTTATCAGTTCCTGCTTCAGGTCGATGTTCTTCTTCATCCTGTCCATCATCTTATTTGATATGAGATCAAAAAGATTCAGTTCGGGACAAAGCTGCTCCACCACGCCCTCAATAGCCGTGATGGAACGCACCAGCATGGTAAATCTGCCGGGCATCTGCACATGATGGGTGGAGCATACATTCATTATCTCAGCGAACAGCACGGACATATCCAGATCATTCAGGCTGGTGACGGACATATACTTAAAGAGAAGCTGTTCCGCATCCTGCATGAGCTTATCACGATTGGTCTTGGGATTGGGAGTACCCATGCTCAGCATGGTATTTACAAGGCCATCCGCATCCAGATTGATGACGCTTAACACCAGAGACTGGATATTATTCATATCCTTGTCATCGATCTGTCCCACCATACCGAAATCGATCCAGTAAGGCTTGCCTTCACTGATGATGATATTTCCCTGATGAGGATCCGCATGAAAGGTTCCCACGTCAAATATCTGATGCAGATAATTATCCACGATGGTACGGCCGATGGCCTCCACATCAAATCCGTCCTCTATCAGCTTATCCCTCTTTGTCACTGAAACTCCGTCCACAAAGGTCATGGTAAAGATACGCTCCGTGGTCAGTTCGTCTATCACCTCGGGACAGGATATGGCCTCGCCGTCGCCTATGCAGTTTTCATGGAAAAATCTGGTATTTTCAGCTTCGATCCTGAAATCCAGCTCCTCATAGGAAACCTTTTCCATCTCCTCCACCACAGCGAGAAGATCTATGGAATCGCTGTCCTCACTGTCTGAAACTACATTCACCAGTCCCGCCAGTTTCTTTAACAGCTCATAATCCTTTCTCATCATATCGGCGATCAAAGGACGCTGAACCTTCGTCACCACCTTTGTGCCATCCAGCAACACGCCGTAATGAGCCTGGCCTATGGATGCAGATCCCAGGGGCTTTTTCTTAAACTCACTGTAGATCTCATCGATGGCCATACCGGTCTCCTGTTCTATCACGGCGATGGCGATATCGGGATCAAGAGGAGCCACATTCTGACGCAGCTTTTCCAGTTCTTTACAGTATTTCTCCGGCAGGATATCGGTACGTCCCGACATGATCTGACCGATCTTCACATAGGTGGGTCCCAGTTCCTCCAAAGTCAGTCTCAGTTCCTTGGGAGAAAGACCGTCCGCATAAAAATTGTGGGATGCAAAAATACCCATCATCTCTGCGGCGCGGTTCTGCTTTTTGTAATCCTCCAGTTCCTGTTCCAGGAGCGCCTTCATCTTTTCGCTGTACTCCTGAACCTTATGCTCCAGCTCTGCGCGCCTTAGACGGTAATCCTCAAGTCTCTCTTCTCTGGTCATGCCGCGAAGCTTTTGGATGCGCTCCTTTCTTTTTGCAGCCGCCTCTTCCCGCTTTTTGAGAAATGCTTCCTTCTTATTCTGGAGTTTTTCCCTCTTAGCCTGGATCTTTTCCTTTTTGCTTTCTCGCGCGGCTTCTTTGATTTCATCCGTGATTTCTTCTGTGATTTCTTCCGTAACCTCTTCAATATTCTCCTCAACGGTTTCCACGCTGTTTTCCACAGCCTTCACCTGTGTGTTTTCTTCCACCTTTTTATTACGATTCTTTGATCTGTTCTTTTTTCCGGCCATTTTTATTCCTCCGATTTATTATCCGATATATATAACATATTTTATTCTCAGCTCAATGTGCTTATTAACTGTTTTCCTTAAGCGGCCATATCCATATCATACGCAGGCCGCTGACGATGCCCGAATATAACACCATGAAACCTATGGCTTTCATCAGCACATCCGTCGTGTTCCAAAAAGGATTAAAAATAAGCAGGATACCAAAGATCACCGAAAAAACCGACAGAGTCACCAGCAGTTTCCAGCCCGCACGTCCCGAACGGCGAGCATAAAAATATGAATAGAACAGACTGTGACAACCGTCTATCAGAAGAAGGATACCGAACAAAAGTCCCAACACCCTTAACACATCATCCCTGAATACGATGACGCACATACCACCTATTCCCAGCACCAGCGCCGTGGTGAACAAAATGCAATGGATCAGAGCCTTGTTCCCGGAAAAGAAATCCAGGATCATCACCACACTCACTATGAGCATGGCGTACCCAAACAACGTGATGAGCGAAGTAATATAAAGTTCGGGACACAACAGCATCACCACACCCAGTGCCATAAGAATGATGGCGGTGATTATCGTAGTCCGTTTGATCTTGCCCAAAGATTGAAATAGCATATTGCACCTCCTAGAATAATACACAAAATCTATATCATTATACCAAAACGCATACTATATTTACAAGTTTTTCCGTTATTTTTACCAATCGGAACTATTGCATGGATCCATTATGATTCCAACTGCTAAAAATCAATGATTTACTGCGTAAAATAACATTTCAGATTTGTCAGTTGTTAAGATGGCTGCGCCTCAACTGTCCGCAGGCGGCGTTCACATCACTGCCCAGTTCCCTGCGTATGGTGGCGTTCACATGCCCCTTTATAAGCCTGTCCCTGAAGCGCTCACAGTTTTTCATTTCGGGACGCTTCATCCCGCTTTCCGTCACGGGATTTACCGGGATGAGATTCACATGAGCCCCCATTCCCTTCAAAAGCGCACACAGCTGCATGGCATCCTCTTCGCCGTCATTGTTACCTGCCACCAAGGCATACTCAAAGGTCACACGTCTTCCGGTACTGTCAAAATAATATCTGCAAGCCTCCATCAGTTCATCTATGGAATACGCCTTCGCCACCGGCATAAGCGCCTTCCTCTTTTCATCATTTGGAGCATGAAGGGATATGGCCAGGGTAATCTGTAGTTTCTCCTTGGCAAGCGTCCTGATCTTCGGCACCAGACCGCAGGTAGACACCGTGATATTTCTCTGGCTTATATTAAGACCGTTCTCATCCGTGATCATCTTTATAAACCGTAGGAGAGCCTCATAATTGTCAAGAGGCTCGCCGCTTCCCATCACCACCACATTGGATATCCTCTCACCGCAGTCCTTTTGTATGGCGTATACCTGGGACAGCATCTCCGATGGTGTCAGCGACCTAACGCAGCCATCCACAGTGGACGCGCAGAATTTACATCCCATGTTACACCCCACCTGGGACGAAATGCACACGCTGTTCCCATGCTTATATCTCATGAGCACACTCTCTATCACATTATCATCATGAAGGGCAAAAAGATATTTAACCGTACCATCTTTTGCCGATTCCAGACGTCTTATCTCACGAACGCCAAAAAGAGGCCGGGCCGCAGCCAGCTCCTCCCTCAGTTTTTTTGACAGATCACTCATGGCGTCATAATCATCTGCCAGTTCCTTATGGAGCCATTTATAGATCTGCCCTGCCCTGAATTTTTTCTCTCCCATGGAAAGTATCATCTCTTCCATCTCTTCCATAGTCATTGATTTTATATCATTCATATCCATCACTTCATTCATACCTGTCACTCATATACTTCTTCGTATCACAGCTGAAATCATTTTTACTTCCGGCCGCTTCAATACGTCACCGTCAACTCCACCATTATATTACTCCGGCCACTAAATGTCGACACATTACGCCAAAGTGATCCCGTTATAAACAAAAAGCGACATGCCGTTTAGCACGTCGCTTTTAATGGTCTTTAATGGTTTTACTTATCGATCAATACTTTTTTTTAAAGATCCTTCGCTGAGGAAATAAAGAGTGTATGTCTCACCCTTAAAATACTCATCCTCATAAATGTCTCTTTTCGTAGTCACATCAGCCTGCCGTTCATAATCCACATAACCGGGATCCTGCCAATCCCAGGTACCATAGTCGCTGTACAGCTTAGGCATGAGTTCACTGATCTCAGTTTCGGAAGTGTACTCCGTTTCCTTTTCTTCACCATCGTCACCGGTTTCCGTAACCCGGATACTATCCACCATTTCAAGAGGTATCAGCTCGTCAAAATAGATATCATGCTGTTTCAAAAATGCTATGGTGTTATCATAATCTTCAAACACGGGATAATTCAGAAAATAAGATTGATCAAAAATATAATCTGTATTATCATCCTTCTCATTAAACTGAACAGAGCCTTTAGGCATATTGAACCTTGAATCCGAATATGAATACTTTGTCTTTATATCTTTTTCATAGGCGTCCAGAAATTCTCCGATGAGTGTTCCGTCGATCCTTTTGCTTTCCCTGCAGCCGTTGTAAAACATAAGCGTATGATTCTTACCTGCTGAGTTCTTAAGCTCATTCACAAAGTCATCTTCACACTGGAGTATGGCGCTGCGAAACTCATCGGATGAGGTGATCCTGTCCATAAGCGTGGCATCAACATCCACAGGAATACTGATCATGCGATAAACCTTTTTCCCGTTCTTAAGATTAAATAAAACCACATAATTCCAGCTGTTTGAAAAGCTTACATCCATCTCTTCATAATCATCATAATAAGATCTGGAAAAGCCTTTATACATTCTTTCATTCTCGCATTTAAGACGCTGTCCCTCGCGAGCCAGTTCTATCACATCGGCGACATTTTTAAGTTTCATCCGGTTAAAGATATATCTTCCGTCGTACTGCTCCTCATATGCGCCATAATCATCTTTTTCAAAATATGAAAAACCTGAATCGTTAAAATTCATCAAAGCACAGCTATCTATACTGTTCTCGGAAGGAATATAGTTTTCAAATCCTATCAGATCAAACCGGCATACGATCACTATGGCTATAACAGCCAGAGCAGATATCGCCACATGATAAAGTTTCTTTTTTGCGCTGCCGTCGATCATCAGCACCTGCACCATGATGCATACTATGGCAGAGCTTATGAGCACGCCCGCAAATACCACGAACACGTCACCACCGGTGATATTCTCCAGCATGATGGCTGTAAACAAGGATATATAAAACGCTCCGATCACCTTCAGGATATATCCTGTCACGATAAACACAAATCCTCTTCCCGCACACTCGATCGGACGTTTCTTATAAAGCAAGAGTCCCAGCGCGGCAAATATCCCAAAGATTACCAAGAGCCTTAAATCATCAGGCCATGACTTCATAATATGAGCCATCATCACTTGTGATGTAAACGGACGGCTGCCGAAATAAGGATCGGGCATGTGTGTCTTAAGATAATTAGCCAGCGGTGAAAAAAAATGCGTCCTGTCTGCAGTGCTCCCGTTATACCAGGTGGCAAAATAATTCGATCCGCATGCATCGATGGCCATAAACGTTACATCTTCGATCAGTAATAAAAACAGATCAAACAGCATGGCCGTCAATATGTTTCCTGAGAGCATGGCTCCCACGATGCAGATGGAATATACCGCCGAATACAGAAGCATCAGTTCCAGAAGCTGTATGATCCCCTGCAGTATCATGGCCGGATGCATGGCTCCCATCAGAGCTGCCGCCGGAAAACATAATACAAAACTTATAATGATCGGTATGTAATAAATCAACAGACCGTTTACAAAGAGCGCTCTGAAGCGCTGCTTTTTCGTATGAGGCGATGACTCATAAAAGTCTGCAGTCACCCTGTTAAACAGATAGGAAAAACCCTGTGTGGCTGAAAGTACAGCCAATACAGCCGTCGCCATAAAGCCCACGATATTATTCCCCAGCATCAGGTTGAAGGTGTTCACCAGCTTGATCCCGACGGGCACGCCGGCATCAAACATATTTAAGTTTATGGTGCTGATAAGACCTATAACCAGGCTCACCGGATAGATCAAAAGGCATGAGACGATCGTTATGAGCACCACCCATTTTCTGCGCATAAACAGCGCACGCTGGCTCATACTGTCATACTTCTTTACATTCTTTTTCTCAGCCTGCAATGAGTTTTCTGACATCATATCCTGCCACCTCCGTTTCACATATAAATATTTCTTCAAGAGTCAGTGACAGATTCTCAAAGAACACCATTTCTTCGTTTGCAAAAATGCTTTCGATCTGTGGTCTTTCACCACGTAATGTATAAGTATGCAGACGCCCTCTTTCTTCATGGATCAGAATATCCAGATTCTTTTCAAAATCTCCCCGTCTGCTCTCATCGGCAAATACACACTGTACTTTCTGGAGATTAAGCTTCATATCGTCAAGATCCTTTGACAAAAGCACGCCGCCCTGATGCAAAAGACCCACATGCTCGCATATATCCTCCAGCTCCCTCAGATTATGGCTGGTGATCACGGGAGTGAAATCCCTTTCATCTATCTCTTTTGCCAGCAGGGATTTGGCCGCCTGTCTCATGACCGGGTCCAGTCCGTCAAAGGTCTCGTCACAGTACAGATACTTTGTCTTTGCGCACAGCCCCATGATCAGGGAAAGCTGTTTTTTCATTCCCTTTGAATAAGTGATGATCTTATTTTCCTTCTTAAGGCCGAATTCACTGGTCAGCTTATCAAAACGCTCTGAATCAAAATCAGTATATATACCTGCGTAATAATCCCTCATGGCATTGGCATCCGCCCACTGGAAGAAGTAAGCCTCATCGGGTATGAAGAATATCTGCTTCTTCACCATGGGATTTTCATATACGTATTCGGAGTCGATCTTTATCTCTCCGCTGTCAGCCTTAAGCACGCCTGACATCATGCGCATCAGGGTGCTCTTTCCCGCGCCGTTGGTTCCTATAAGGCCAAATACCTGATTGTCGGCGATGGTCAGGTTCAGTTCATTCACTGCCTTTATCCCGCCTTCAAAGGATTTGTTCAGACCCTTTATCTCAATCATGTTTCATGCCCTCCTTTGCATCTTTTATAAGCTCATCCACATTCAGATGTATGCTCCGGGCCTCTTCAAAAAGGCTCCTCAGTTTTTCCGTGATCTCACGGCTTTTCTTTTTTGTCAGATCATCGTCTGCTTTGACAAAATTTCCTCTGCCCTTAACCGCATATATGTAGCCTTCGCTCTCCAAAAGTGTGAAGGCTTTCTGGACCGTATTGGGATTCGTCCCTATTTCCATGGCCAGCGCCCTCACCGATGGCAGCTGTTCGTCGGATAGCAGCACGCCTTTCAGGATCATGTGCTTATAATAATCCGCGATCTGCTCATATATGGGTTTCGGATCTCTGTAATCTACTATCTTCAAGATCATTCCCCCTTTTGAGTTTTTACTGCGTTACACGCAGATGCTGTACTGTGTGTGTTAAGTGTACTATTTGGATTAGTACAGTTAATATACCGCATGTTTATATGGATGTCAATAGGAATGTAAAAATTATTATTATGGGGAAATAATAATCTAACCAGTCCGAGAACACACATATTCCACTTGGAATCTTATCATTCACAACGGGTATAATGTCCCCATGAATAATTTACAGCCTGTCCGCACATCTCTGGGCCTCGAACATGATTCTTTCCTCATCCAGAGTCTTCAGCTCGCCCTTTTCCATCAGCACCTTGCCGGCTGCCAGCAAAGTATCCACAGCACCCGAACGGGCCGAATATACCAGCAGGGACACAAGGTTATGCTTCGGGCAGAACGCGGTATTCTGCAGGCTGATGAGTGCAATATCTGCCTGCTGCCCCGCTGCAAGCCTGCCCGTGTCCTTCAGGCCGACTGCCTGGGCGCCATACTCCGTTCCCATCCTGATCGCTTCCAGAGCCGGGATGGCAAGGGGATCAAGCCTGTCAACCTTATGCAGCAGCGCCGCAAGCCTGACCTCCTCCAGCATATCCAGGTTGTTATTAGAAGCCGCACCGTCCGTACCAAGGCCCACGCAGACACCCTCCTGCAGGAGACGTGGAACGGGAGCCACTCCGCTGGCCAGCTTCATGTTGCTGCCGGGATTGTGGGCGACCCGGATGCCATGCTTTTTGATGATGGAAATATCCTCATCATCCAGCCATACACAGTGTGCCGCCAGTGTGCCACAGTCAAAGATGCCTGTGGATTCCACATGGGCAAAGGGGCGCTTGCCATATTTCCTCAGACAGTTTTCCACCTCGCTCCTGGTCTCCGACATATGGATATGAATCTCCGCTCCCGCCTTCTGCGCCGCGGCTGCCACCTTCTTCATAAGATTCGGCGGGCAGCTGTACAGGGCGTGGACACCGTACATCACAAACACCCGGCCCTCACCCGCGCCATGGTACGCCTGATACAGTGCCGTATTATCTGCAAGCTTCACCTCACCGTAAGGCGCAGCGCCGCTGATGCCCCGGCAAAGGACTCCCCGCAGACCGGCCTCTATTACGACCTCCGCCACAACGTCCATGAAAGGGCCGTACATATCTGCAAAGGCAGTGGTCCCGGTGCGGATCATCTCTGCCGCAGCCAGCATGGCCCCCCAATAGTGATCGCTGCGATTCATCTCCGCCTCAGCCGGCAAGATCTTATTTCGCAGCCAGTCCATCAGTGTCATATCATCCGCATAACTGCGCAGAAGCGTCATGGACGCATGGGTATGGGCATTCACAAGCCCCGGTATGGCAAGGTGTCCCGTTCCATCCAGCACACGCGCCGGATGGAAATCCTCCGGCACTTCACCGATGGCTGAAATCTTTGCTCCTTCCAGCATGATATTGGTCAGGGGCGTCGTGCCGTCCGGCAGCAGGGCATAGACATTCTTGATCAGCATGCGCATCTTACTTCTCCTCAGGAACTGTTCAATAATAACTGCTCAAGATTTCGCAGGATTTTTCTTCGATGTCGCGGGGCAGGATGAGGGCGCATAGCGGGCTATGTAACCGAATCCTGCCTTGCGCCGGCGATGTCGTAGAGCTTGGCATCCAGCGGCTTTCCCCCGCGCCAGCGCACCTTCAAAAAGACCGGCACGCTGAACAGGAACACGTTGGCACCGCCAAAGCTGAGGCGTTTATGGAAAATGATGTCCTTGGCATAACGCCAACGACGATCGCTGAGCCCCCATGCTTCCGCCCGCTGCAGCAGTTGACAGGCCGCTCCGCCTTCGCTGAAGTTCTCTCTGGTCTGAAGGAATGTCGGCTGGCCCGACTGGTGGAGGCCGAGAGCGGCAGGCGCCAGGGTTGCCGAAACGCCTATGGTGCTGTCCATTTTGCCCCCTCCGAGCACGTTGAACTGCAATTCCATGGGAAAGGGCGCTTTCGCGATCTCATCGCAGAAGCGCAAAAATTCGTCACTTACGGCCTCGAACCCCACGCTTTTCAAATCTTCGCCAAAAGCATTGATGTCCTTGGCGTAGATCTCCTGCCGTTCTTTCTTTACAAAAAAATCGATGCGAACGGGGGAGCCTGGCCTGCCCTGCAGGAGCGCGAAATAAGTGGGACTCCATCCTTCCGGCGCCCGCGCCTGAAATTCCCTCAGATATTCCGCCGACGCCTCGCTGCCCATGATCCGGAAATATTCTTTTACATCCGAAAAAGGCAGTTCGAAGAAAAGCTGGATACCATGGCTGTCTGTCCTCTTTTCGCTCAGGTCATAGGCAAAGTGAAGTGCCCTCATGCCCCGTGTGGTCTTATACCACGCAAAAAACTTTTCATAGCCACCGCCGCCCAGCTGCGGGGGGATGTTCCTGCAGGCGTGAATGCTCTCCGAATCAACGGAAACATGCATATCCGTGCGCGGCTCGCCCTGAAGGTAGATTTCATAATAAATGTTCGGAAATTCACTGCCGATCAGGCTGTTGGCAAAAGCCTTTTCAGAAAGTTTCAGGTCTCCGAAAAGCTTCGTTTTTCGCTCGCCCCGCGCAAGATGCGCAATGAGGATTTTGTAAATATCCAGCTCAGTCAATTCCATTTTTCTTCACCGTTTCTAATTTCCCGCCGTGGGATGTGCAGTACAATAAGCGCCGAGTTCACACGCGTATGCTTCCCCTTGCGCCGGACAGGGCAGACAGCGGCGCGCATAGCTGCAGTCCCCGCAGAAACTCCTGTCGCCGCCTCTGCGCTTCCGCAGTTGTTGGAGCACGTTGGAGTTTTCCCAATAGGCCGCGACAGAATCACACGTTTCTGTACAGTCAAAGTGAACGCAGGGCGAAAATGTTCCGTCCGCCCGCACCGCCACGAAGGAACGTCCCGCCTCACAGCCCCGTGTGATGCCGCGATTGTCGTTCCTTGCCGGGTCTTCGCCGCCCAGCCAGGCCCGCAGGGGCGAAAAGCAGGTTTCCACGGTCAGCGCCATTTTCTTTTGTACCATATCCTCCGCTTTCTCCGTCTCTTCATCCGTGCCATTGGCCTGGCGGGTCCGGATGAAGCTGCCGATTTCCTCCAGCCGTTTCCGTGAGGGAAGCGGCACCCCCGGCGTTCCCCCGGTGACGATAAGCTCACTGAGACCGAAAGCCTCCAGCGCCTCCGCAACCTCGGCCATCCGTTCTGCGTTTTCTTCGGTAATGGTCCATCGCGCCGCCGTCCTGTCACCCAGCCCTGCGCGGCAAAGCGCAAGGACCGTCTCCGTGGGTGCCCCCGATTCCGGAAGCTCCACAATATATGCATCCGCCCCGCAGTGGATGAGTTCTTCCATCCGCTCCGGGGCGATTATTTCCGCAGGAAAAACTACCGTCGCCGTCATACCGCTTTCCCTGCATTGCCCCAGCAAACGGGAGAGCGGTTCATATGCCGCCACATCGCCCAGGAATCTCACCTTGCGGATTCTGTTCCCTTCGCATTCGCGCAGACGCTGTATCGCGGCCTCCCCGGAAAGCGTATACGCCGCGTTTTTCACTTCCATATCCAACCGTGTCGGCATCTCGTAGGCATCGAAGAAATGGTGATGGATGTAAGGTGTCTGTTGGAGATAGGCTTTCGCCTCGGCGATCTTCCCATCCCGGTAGTTCAGCTTGAAATAGACAATCGTCGTCTGGATGAAGGGGTCACCGTCCGGGCGAATCCGGATCCAGCGCCGGAGCGCCTCGCCCTTTGACGGGAGGCAAAGCCCCGCGTTTTCGAGACGGGCCAGGAATTTATCAACCAGGAGCGGATGCCGCCAGCGGGGAAAGATCTCGATGCCGAGTTTCGGCAATACGCCGTCCACACCCAAGTCAAGATCGACGCCGACACCTTTGGTATCTTTCCACGGCTCCATGGCCGCATCGAGCGTCGCGCAATCGCCTTTCCAGCCGATGGCGGCAAGCGCAGCCGTCACCATCTCCCACGCAGGGAACATGATCACGAGCCGCATGATGTCCAGCTCTCCACGGCCGGACATGGTACCGATCTGCTTAATGTGCGCTCTCTTCGGCAGCGCAGCAACGAGGTGATCCAGCGGAGCGCGGAGCGTTTTTGCCCGCTTTTCGCCCAGGAAAGGCGGCAGGATGTCGTCCCAATACCTTGCCAATTCCTCAGGACTTTTTTTCCTGGTGTCGGTGTTGGCAAAAAAACACGGCTCGAGATGCCCGCCTCTGGCGAACTCCGCATAATCGATTTCATACCAAAGGTTTGGCACGCCGGGGATCTCGTCCGTGTCGATATTCATAATGTAATCCACATACCGGGCGTCTTCGCCGAGCCGCACCTCCAGTCCTCCAAGATGGGTGATGGTGCCGCCATACTGCGCCTCAACGTTCGTAAGCGCGGCGAGACATTCGTCGTCTATGATCTCCGGCATCGGATGCCGGCGAAGATGGGCGAGAAATTCCCGCATGGTAAGTTCCTGTACCTGCATCATCCTTCCCTCCATCGGCAGCGCGTTTTTCCATCTGCAGCGCTTTTTTTCCATCTGCAGCACGTTTCACGTGTAAAATCTCCTTATCATTCTTTATAGTGTATTATACGCTTTTTCGTAACTGTTCAGAACCGCGTCTGAACAGTTACGCTTTTTCTTCTGCTCCTGCAAACAGTCCGAGTTCTTTCACGATCCCGAACATTTCCTTTTGGCTTTTCGTCGTCATGATGGTCTCCCGCTCTGCCGCCGTAAGCCGCGAGAGCGGCCCTGCCAGGGAAAGGGTCATTTCCTCGTCGTGGTTTTTCTCCCACTCCGCACCCGCCATATGGGAAGCAACAAAGGCGACGATCTCCCTGATCTCGCCGCAGTACTCGCGGAAAAGGCTGCCGTGCTCGTAGTACGCCCGGGACGCACAGCCGCCCCGGCAGAGGAAAGCATAGGGACAGGCGCGGCAGGCCTCCAGGTTGTCCGTGGTCCGGACGCGCCACTTCGCCTTGTTGAAGTTCCAAAGGAAACGTCCAAGGTCCTGATCCACGAAGCCCACACTGTTTTCTTCTTTCGCCACAATGTCCCAGCAGGTATAGACCTTGCCGAAGGGATCCACCACCAGCATTCCCTGCTCCGCGCCGCAATATGCCGGGGAGAACCGGGGAAATGTTTCCTTTCTGAAAAGTTCGGAGAGCCCTTCCGCAAGGGTGTCATATTGACTCTGCAGCCGAATGGCTTCCCTGGCTGTGAAGCCAGTCTTCATAAGCTCGTCTATGATAGCCTGCTCCGAAACATTATTCTCCGGGTGGGCATCGTCATTGACGGCCTTGAAATAGTAACTGAAATCCCCCCGCCCGGCCTGCGCTTTTTCCGACGGCTGCAGATGGCCTGGCGCGGACCCAGGCACAGGATGCGCCGGTTTTGTGTCCGCTTTCCCGATGAGGCCCCTCTCCCTCAGGTCGCCAAGGAGCGCCCCGATGCCGTGAAGGTTCTCACGCCCCACATTCACCCGGAGTCTGATCCCCACACCCCGCCGAAGAGCCAGCTCCACGTTGTTCAAAATACGGTCGTAAGTGGGGAGGCCGTCCTTATGCAGACGGCGGCGGTTGTTCACCTCCGCCGTGCCGTCCACCGTGACCTGCAGGGAATGGATCTGGTACTCCTCTATGAAATCAAGAAACGATTCGAGATCGTAGCCGTTGGTGACGACTCCGATTTTCATGCCGCGAGCCTTGCACCTGTCCGCAATGCGCCGAACCACCTCCATGTTCTTTTCAAGGAAGGGCTCACCGCCGTAAAGCGTACAGGCACTCAGCGCGCAGCCCCGCGCCCTGTAGTCGTCCAGCGCGGCAAAAATCGCGTCCATCGTTTCATTCTCCATGATGCTTTCCAGCCACACCTCCCCGTTTTTCAGGCGGTGCTGCTCGAAGCAGTAAGGGCAGCGGAAATTGCAGTCGTAGGTGGGCATGATCGCGAGCTCCACACTGCTCCTCGCCGGAATGATCTTGTAAACGCGGGAAAGCAGCCGCATGTCGGCGACCTCTTCTTCCTCCGTCTTCCGGGTGATATGCCCCCGGAGGGAAAGCCGCTCAAAAACCGGGAGGGGCAGCTTTTCGAACTCCCCTGCCGCGATGACATCCCTTTCCTCCTGCGTCACCACGTCCACCGCGCCATATAGACCGTTGATGAGCAAGGCGCGGCCTTCGATGGGTTTCTCATCCGCACCTGTGAGCGGAAGAAAAATCTCGTACGTGCTGGTTCTCATAACTGGTCTCCTTTTCTTTTCCGGAAAGCAGCCCAAGTTTTTCAAGGATCTCGAATATTTCCCTGTGCCCCTTCGTTGTCATGATGGTTTCCCGCTCCGCCGCCGTAAGCCGCGAGAGCGGCTCCGCCAGGGAAAGGCCCATTTCCTCATCGTGGTTCTTCTCCCACTCCCTGCCCGCCAGGTGGGAAGCAACGAAGGCGACGATCTCCCTGATCTCACCGCAGTGCTCCCGGAAATAGCTGCCGTGCTCGTAGTTCGCCCGGAACCCGCAGCCGCCCCCGCAGTTCAAAGCGTAGGGACAGGCGACGCAGGCCTCCAGGTTGTCCGTGGTGCGGACACGCCATTTCGCCTTGTTGAAGTTCCAGAGGAAACGGCCAAGATCCTGATCCACACAGCCCACGCTGTTTTCGACCTTCGCCACCGAGTCAAGGCAGGCATAGACCTTGCCGAAGGGATCCACCACCACCTGCCCCCTCTCCGCGTCGCAGTATACCGGGGAAAACCGGGGGAAGCTCTCCTTCCTGAAAAGGACGGACAGCCTGTCCGCGAATTGGATGTACTGGCGCTCCTGCCAGATGGCTTCCTCGGCGGTGAAGCCGATCTTCATCAGCTCGTCTATGATGGCCTGTTCCGAAACATTCTTCTCCGGGTGGGCGTCGTCGTAGGCGGCCTTGAAAAAATAATGGAAATGTCCCCGCCCGGTCTTTGCGTTTTTGTCTTTTTCTTTCAGCTTCCTTTCTTCCTCGGCCCGCGCCTTTTCTTTCTCAATAAAGCCCCGGGCTTTGAGGTCGTCTATCAACGCCCCGATGCCGTGAAGGTTATCACACCCCACATTCACCCGGAGTCTGATGCCCACGCCCCGCTGAAGGGCCAGCTCCACGTTGCTTAAAATGCGGTCGTAGGTGGGCAGACCGTTCTTGTGCAGGCGGCGGCGGTCGTTCAGCTCCGCCACACCATCCACCGTGACCTGCAGGTAATCGAATGGATACTCCTCGATACAGTCAAGGAAGGATTCGAGCTCGTAGCCGTTGGTGACGGCCTGGATTTTTATGCCGCGGGCCTTGCAGTTCTCGGCAATGTGCCGCACCACCTCCCGGTTCTTTTCAAGGAAGGGCTCGCCGCCATAAAGCACGCAGCTTGCAAAGGCAAAGCCCCGTGCCTTATGATCGTCCACCGCAGCGAAAACCGCGTCCATCGTCCCGCCCGCCATGACGCTTGAGAGCCATTCCTTCCCGTTTTTCAGGCGGTGCTGCTCATAGCAGTAGGGGCAGCGGAAATTGCAGTCGTAAGTAGGCATGATCACGAGCCATGCTTCGTTCCACGCCGGGATGGCCCGGTGGATCCGGGAAAGAAGACGCATATCGGCGATCTCCTCTTCCTCTGTTTTCCGGGTGATATGCCCCCGGAGGGAAAGCCGCTCAAAAACCGGGCTGGGGAGCCTGTCGAACTTCCCGGCTGCGATGAGTTCCCTTTCCTCCTGCGTCACTACGTCCACCGCGCCATACAGCCCGTTGAGGAGAAGCGCGCGACCCTCGATGGGTTTCCCGTACGTGCCGATGAGCGGCAGGAAAATCTCGTACGTGCTGGTTCTCATATCGTCTCTCCTTTTTGACGGCCCACGCACAGTGTCAGATCAGTCCGCATAGGTCCAGGCTGTATCATCCCCGCATGATGGCGAATCCCAGCCACCGCCCGCGACCTTGGCAAGAGCCTCGTCGTCCAAATCGGCGTTGATAAATTCGTCCATGTATGCCTCGGCCTCCTTTTCTGTCAGTTCAAAGCCCTCGGCTTTCGCCACTGCCATCAGTTCCTCTGCGGTCTCACAGGCCATCACCTTTTGAATTTGCTCCCGTGTCAGTTCCTTTGCGTTGTTGTTTTCCATTTTAAAACCTCCTGATAAAAAAATTATTTGTAACTATGAAGAACAGGTTCCGGACAGCTGCGGATTGTTATAGATTACCTTATACACCTTTTTCTTCCTCGCAGGCAAACAGCCCGGACGTCTGCAAAGTCCTCAATATTTCCCTGGGGCTCTTCGTCATCATGATGGTCTCCCGCTCCGCCGCCGTGAGCTGCGAAAGCGGTCCCGCCAGGGAAAGGGTCATTTCCTCGTCATGGTTCTTTTCCCACTCCTTGCCTGCCATATGGGAAGCAACGAAGGCAACGATCTCCCTGATCTCGCCGCAGTGCTCCCGGAAATAGCTACCATGCTCATAGTTGGCCCGGAACGCGCAGCCGCCCCGGCAGATGAAAGCATAGGGACAGGCGTGGCAGGCCTCCATGTTGTCCGTGGTGCGGACGCGCCACTTCGCCCTGTTGAAGTTCCATAGGAAGCGGCCCAAATCCCGATCCACATAGCCCACGCTGTTTGCGACCTTCGCCACCGCGTCAAAGCAGGAATAGACCTTGCCGAAAGGATCCACCACCACCAGCCCCGTCTCCGCATCACAATACACCGGGGAAAACTGAGGGAGGCTCTCCTTCCTGAAAAGCCGGGACAGTCTTTCCGCAAATTGGATGTACTGGCGCTCCCGCCGGCAGGCTTCCTCGACGGTGAAGCCGATCTTCATCAGCTCGTCTATGATGGCCTGCTCCGATACCGTATTCTCCGGATGGGTGTCATCGTAAGCCGCCTTGAAGTAGTAGGTAAACCACCCCCTCTTCGTCTTCGCGCCTACGTCTTTTTCCTTCAGTCTCTTTTCCTCCCCGGCCCGCACACTTTCCTTTTCAATAAAGCCCCGGGCTCTCAGGTCATCCACCAGTGCCCCGATACCGTGAAGGTTCTCACGCCCCACATTCACCCGAAGGCTGACGGCCACGCCCCGCTGAAGGGCCAGCTCCACATTTTTCAAAATGCGGTCGTAAGTGGGTAGGCCGTCCCTGTGCAGGCGGCGGCGGTCGTTTTGCTCTGCCACGCCGTCCACCGTGATTTGCAGGTGATCGAATGGATATTCGTCGATACAGTCAAGGAAGGCTTCGAGCTCATAGCCGTTGGTGCTGGCCTGGATTGTTATGCCGCGGGCACTGCACTTTTCGACAATGCGCCGCACTACCTCCCGGTTCTTTTCAAGGAAGGGCTCACCGCCGTAAAGCACACAGCTGGCAAAGGCACCCCCCCGCGCCTTGTAATGATCCACTGCGGCGAAAACTGCATCTATCGTCTCGCCCTCCATGGCGCTTGAGAGCCAAGCCTCCCCGTTTTTCAGTCGGTGCTGCTCGACGCAGTACGGGCAGCGGAAATTGCAGTCGTAGGTGGGCATGATCACGAGCCTCGCGCCGTTCCACGCCGGAATGGCCCGGTGGATCCGGGAAAGAAGACGCATATCGGCGATCTCCTCTTCCTCTGTTTTCCGGGTGATATGCCCCCGGAGGGAAAGCCGCTCAAAAACCGGGAGGGGGAGCTTGTCGAACTCCCTCGCCGAGATGATTTCCCTTTCCTCCTGCGTCACCACGTCCACCGCACCGTAAAGCCCATTGAGGAGAAGGGCACGGCCTTCGATGGGTTTCCCGTCCGTGCCAATGAGCGGCAGGAAAATCTCATATGTGCTGGTTCTCATAGCATCTCTCCATTTTTCGCTCCACCTGCTGACGTGATACAAGTTCTGCAAAGCAGCCGTTCTTTGCAATCAGTTCATCATATGTTCCATCCTCCACGATCTTTCCTTCATCAAGTACAATGATCCTGTCACAGTTCTTAATGGTGGACAGTCTGTGAGCTATGACGATCCTTGTACATTGAAGAGCATCCAGTGAATCCGCTACCTTCTTCTGCGTGATATTGTCAAGGGCGGATGTTGCTTCATCAAACATTAAGATCTTCGGCTTTGGCGCAATGGCCCGGGCTATCATCAGCCGCTGTTTCTGGCCGCCGGAGATACCGCCTGTGCCTTCCCCTATGATCGTGAACATGTTCATGGGCATCTGCCTGATGTCATCGGCTATGCCTGCCATCTCAGCCGCAGACCATGCATCCTCCAATGTCAGCTGCGGCGCGGAGATGACGATATTCGAGTAGATATCTCCCATAAACAGAGAATCGTTCTGCATGACGGTACCGATCCTGGACCTAAGGGACTTTAAATCTATCCTGTCCAGATCACGTCCATCATAATAAACAGCTCCCTTCTGGGGCTTATCAAAGCCGAGCATGACACGCATGAGTGTACTCTTGCCGCATCCCGTCTTACCTGTTATCGCGACATACTGGCCCGGACTGATCTTAAGGCTTACGTTGTCAAGCACGCAAGGCATGTCTTCACTGTAGCGAAATGTAACATTACTCAGCTCAATCCCGCCGGAGAGTTTTTCTATGACAAGTTTGTCCTCAGCTATCTCAGGTGCCGTCTCTATCACTGGACGTATCAGCTCAAACGTAGGGGCTATCCGTGCCGCAAGCCATATCATCGGAACAAGCACCTTAAATGCACCGTTCATAATGGCAAAAGCGGCATTGAACGCATAGTACTGACTGACATTGATATTCGTCTTTATCGCAAGATAGTATACCATGATCGTACCGGTAAGGGCAATCGCGGTCATGATTGCCGGGAATACCTTTACGAACATGGGCGGATCATACAGATACTTTGACTGGGCAGCGTAGGCGCCTGCCCATTTTGAAAATGCCCGTTTCTCGGCTCCCGAAAGTTTAATCTTCTCGATACCGGTGATCAGTGAATAGGACAGGCCGCTCTCTTTTGCGTCAAGCTCCATCTGCGTCAGGTTTATTTTTGACCTTATGACAAACGCCGCTATTATAGTTATCATCTGAAGCGCTGCCACGAGAAAGGCCGGTACGGCAAGAACCGGGGCAAATGATCGTATCTGGAAGATATATAAGAATGAGAACAGTGCGGTCGTGAAACAGGACATGACCATATTCAATATCTCGTATAGGAGGACACTCATGTTGCTGACGCGTTTTGCAAGATCACCCGACGTGTACTTCGTAAAGAAAGATCTCGGGAGCGTCAGAATCCTCATCATCGTTGCCGATTCGATGCTTAAACTGAGCTTCTGTGTCAGCCTTCGAAGGAACAGCTCCTGTATCGTTCCAAACAAGAGGCTTGAAAGCGATGCGCATATCAGAAATACCGCGATCGCAAAAAATGCGGATGCGCTCTTCATCGCTACGATATCCGAGAACAGCATCCTGTTGATCCACGGGATCAGCATTCCGACACATGTGGCGATAAGCGCAAAGCCGAAGTAACCAAAAACGCCGTGCCTGTCAAGGTTTGAAAAGATGTAGGCGTACAGATCCTTCATGGTCATGGCTCTTGGCGGGAAGGCCTTGTAAAACACAAATACCTCACTGCCAAAGAGTTTCTCCGAAGAGGCCGTGACCCTGGTCATCTGCCTCGTTGCCGGATCAGCATATTTATATCTGTTTGCTCCCGCCGGAATGAGCGCTACAGGCTTACCGTCATCCGCAAATGTTGCAAGCATCGCACCGGAAGCATCCTTTCTCCATCCCTCGCGAAGTGACACGACTCTTGTCATGATCCCGTAGGGGCGGAGAAGGTACTCAAGCACTTCCTCCAACGACGAAAGCTTATCGGGAACCTCCCTGGCCTTTATATGATAGTATGCAAGGATCAAGCCTATGGCATCCGTTGCCTGCTCGCGTTCATTCTGAAACGCGGAAGACAGACTCTTCCCCATGACCGAGCCCGCGATCTTAAGGCACGAATCCTCAAATGCTTCTGTGTCTTTTAGTTTTCGAAGCGCAATCTGCTCCTCAAACCAGCTTGTCATCTTTTCTCCCAAAAAGCCTTATTCGCTTGTCTCAAGCTTTGCATACAGGCCGTCCATTGCCATGAGTTCATCATGTGTACCGCGCTCGGCTACCTTACCATTGTCAAGCACTATGATTTCGTCGCAGTCTCTTATCGTTGAGAGCCTGTGTGCCACGACTATGGTAGTGATGCCTCTTTCTTTTATGGATGAGACGACATCATATTCTGTCTGCGCATCGAGTGCACTCGTAGCCTCATCCATGATCATGATCGTCGGATCCTGGGCAAGAACCCGTGCTATCTCGATCCTCTGACGTTGTCCTCCCGAAAAATCAACGCCGCCGTCGCGAAGCTTATAGGAGTAGCCTCCGTTCCTCTTCATGATCTCCTCATGAATCTGTGCATCCTTTGCCGCAAGTATCATCTCAAAATCCTCGATGGAGTTGTCCCACATCTTGATATTGTTCGCTATCGTATCGTTGAACAGGATGATGTCCTGATTTACGACTGCCACAGAACTTGTAAACAGGTCTCTGTCTATCTCATTGACCGGTTTGCCGTCAAACAGGATCTGGCCGGCCCACGGACGGTAGAGCCCTGATATCAGACGTGAAAGCGTACTTTTTCCGCAGCCGCTTCCTCCGACAAACGCAACGCTCTTTCCCTTCTCGAGCGTAAGGTTAAAGTCCTTGATCAGCGGCGGGGAGAGCTTTGAATAACCGAAGGTTACGTGCTTCAGTTCAAGGCAGCCCGACAGCTTCTGCATAGATGGTTTTTCCTCAATATCCGAAGAAGCGGCACGTTCCAGGATCGGATCCTTCGGATACTCCATGACGTCATCTATGCGTTCCATCTGCGTGCGCATTTCCTGAAGGCGCTGACCGGCTGTGATCAGCGACTGTGCAGGCAGCAGGAACTGCGAGAGGAACCCCTGAAATGCGAGTACCATACCTGATGTGAACTCGCCCTTTATCATCAGATACACGCCCATAAGGAGCACGATATTATACACAAGCTCCATGACGAATGCAGGTACCTTGCCAAGCCTTGCATCCAACTCGGCAAACCTGACGCGCTGACTGTTTACGCTTGCCTCATACCCTGACCATCTGGCAAAAAAGCTGTTCTCGGCACCACTCGATTTTATCGTATCTATCATCTCTATGCCTGATACCGTCGCGGCATAGAGCTTACTCTCATCGCGCATCATAACGCGGGTGAGGTTGATCCTCTTTGTACTGACAAAATATGCCACAAAAACATTCACCGCTATGGCACCGATCCCAATCGCCGTCAACGCAGCAGAATATGACAGCATCACGACGAGATAAAAGATCATCATCACTGTATTTATCACAAGGGGAGCAAAAGTGTTGACAAGCAGATATGCTATGTTCGCATTCGCCTGACGTCTTTGTTCTAGATCACCCGCCATGCGCTGTGAGAAGAATCTCATAGGGAGCTGTAATACATGCCAAAAGTAAGTGGCATTTCCGACGGCGGCAAACTTACCGCTTATCCGAAGCGAATAAAACGCCGCGATCCATGCCACAACGATCTGTACAATGGTAAGTATGATAAGAGCGACCATAAAGAAGCCGACAAGCGAAGGATTTCTTCCCGGAAGAAGCTCGTCCATGAAAAACCGGGAAAAACCCGCCAGAGCGATGGCTCCTATCGATGTAACGGACGTTACTATCGCAACAAACATCGCTGCCGATCCGGCTCCTTTCATGCGCTTTTTTGCAAAAGCGATCATGCTCCTGGGACTTCCCGAAGGCTCATACGCTTTGCCCGGAGTGATGGCAACGGTAACACCGGTAAAGGCTTCGTCGAACTCCTGCTCCGATATGATGACATCACCTCTTGCCGGGTCGTTGATGTATACCTTTCCTTTTTTGAAGCCGCAAAGGACAACGAAATGATTGAATTCCCAATGTATTATGCATGGGAACGTTCCTTTTTTCTTCAGCTTTTTGGATCCATAAAGAAATCCCCTGGCATCAAACCCGTAGGTTCTTGCCGCTTTTGCGATATTGCCCGCATTGGTTCCGTCACGCGAAACATCACAATCCTCCCGGACCTGCTCAAGGGGTATCCACTTTCCATAATAAGCCATAACCATTGTAAGGCACGCGGCTCCGCACTCAAGTGCTTCCAACTGCATAACAACGGGAACCTTTGCCACGCCATCCGTCACCGGCTGTTTGATTTTCGCTTTGCGTGTTTCGTCCAAGTGTATTCCTGCCTATCTGATGATGTAACTGATCGGTGCTACTTCCTTTACACCGGTTTCGGTGTTTATCTGAATCTTTCCAAACACGGCCCAGAACAGAGTCCCAGCAATAAGAATCAGCGTCGCAAACAGTATCATCCACACGGACGGTGTGGTCACCCTGATATAGTCGTCAAGCTGTTCGGGGGAGGTCACCCTTTCCAGACTCTTTTTGCGAAATATCTTTTTCCCCTCCATCTGTCCTCCCTGAAATCGTCTTACAGAACCTGCCGCTTATCCATTTACTTGCCCGAAAACCAGCCATGGGAAACTCTGACCTGTGATCGGGTACGGTAGCAATGAGGTTATTATATGGAACATCTGTTCATTTCGTCAATTAGGGAATGTGCACAAAACTGTTACGAAATCTTTTCTCAGTTGTTTCAGATCAAAAAACTGCGAGATATGCTGACTCCAAATGGAATTCAGCGCCTCTGGCAGTTCTCGATTAACAAGGCTCTCAAACTGCCATTTACGCATCGCTTGGCATGTCTGCATTTTTCAGAATTCCAAAATACTACTATATCTCCCTGTTCATATAACCTATGCATATACACACCTTACTTAACACCGTACACACAAGAGCATGTTCTTACCTTTATTCTGTCAGATACGGCAGTACGGCTCCATGCCTTTGTAATTGTATCAATAATGCCCGGAAGCTCTGCCTGGGTGATAAACGGCAGCACCGCGAAATACATATTCTGCTCCCATAAAAGAACGGTATCTGTATTATTCAGATTATCTGTAAGAATCTTTCCGAATTCGGAAACTGCCTCCGAAAGATCCGTCTCATCTTCAGCTTTTTCGTTTACCGATAATGAAAACAGGATCTTTGCAACAGGCTTACCGCAACGGGACATGATCCTTTCCGTATAACGGTAATTGTGATAAAATACATCTCTGGCCATTAGCACCGCGGCATTCTCATCCTCGCATCCCAGAATAGTATGCTCTATACGGGAAAGTTCCTGTTCCAGCTGCTCTGCGCTGTCTTCCTCCGTGAAGTCATTATCATACAATTCATATCCATGCTTACCATTACGCTTAGCCCTGTACAAGGCTCTGTCAGCCAGCCTGTACAGTTCCTGATAATTATTATTTTCCGCTTCAGCGATGGCCACTCCGATGGATATTCCAAGAGGAATGCCATGATTCTTTCCCAAAAGAGAATCTGCCTCTTTCATAAGCAGTTCGTTTAACCAGTGTGAAAGGGAATCTATCGCTTCCTTTCTCATCAGATTCGGGAAATAAACCATCAGTTTATCTCCGCCGGCCCTGCACAGTATGTCACCGGCCCTGACATTACGTCTCACCACTCCGGCGAAGGCTATGAGCACACGGTCTCCCATATCGTGACCATATTTTTCATTCACTATGGTAAAATTATCGAGGTCCATGATCATGAGGGCTCCATCAGCCTTTTTACAAAGCCCGATTATTTTTTCTTCACCGCTGGCTTTGGTATAAAAACCGGTCAGTTTATCAAGGGTATCCTCCCGTATGAGTCCCTCCATGGCCTTGCTGCTTGTAATCGTATTATTGATACGCTTGATCAATACACCTTCATCAAGAGGCTTATGGATAAAGTCGGAGGCACCTGCCTTTAATCCCCTTCTCTCCGTTTCTTTCTTATCATCACCCGTCAGGAAGATGACCGGGGTCTGTTTTTTCCCGGATCTTTCTTCATACTTTCGAAGTGCCCTGTAAGTATCAAAACCGTCCATATCAGGCATTATGATATCCAGCAGGATAAGATCCGGTGAATTGCTCTCCATGAAACTTAACAGTTCCTTGCCTGAGCTTAAGGTACTGACACGCATTCCGGCTTTTTTCAAAATTTCTTCGGCACTCGTAAGAATGAGCTGCACATCGTCTACAACTACTACCCAGTTCCCCATATCACACCTCCTCAATAGAATTATTTGCGGACTCCTCTTTCACTTTATTGTACCCTCTATAAATATCCCAATAATTTTCAATCACTGCTCTCAAACAAACCTCTTAACAACCACTATCTCCACCTTATTCCCCATCACTGAAACCAGCACATCGTCGGAAAGCTTGGTTATGAGTATCTTCTCCAGACCGTCGGATTTCTTTATGATGCCGTTCTTTTTAAGGGAAAATGAGACGCCGCCGAAGTCCCCCATGCCGTTTTGGACCATTTCCCTCACCCTGTTTGCAAGCCCGATAAATACGGAATTCTTGCCTTCCCTGGACATGCCGAGGATCTGTGCCTTTTTCCTGGAATCCATATCCATGGTAGAGCGCAGATGTATGTTTACCTTATGCCGGTTTCCTTCGATCCAGAATCTGCCTATCATCTCTCCCGACACTGCGTTCATAAGAGACAAAAGTTCCTCGGACAAAAGTTCAATGGTGCTCTGTTCTCCCGACTTAAGACCATGAAACTCGGAGAACTTCGCCGCTTCCTCCACCACCTGTTTTACACAGCCGGAGACATCTCCATCCAGACTTAAGGTGTCGGTCCTGGTGACGGATTCGCGTATGGCCATGTTCACGCGGTTCTCGTCAAAATACATGGCCTCATTTTCGCGCTTGATGACATTCACAAAGTTGTAAGGGATTTCTATATCGTGCTGTGCCAGAGCCCTTATAATGGCCTGGTAAGCCTCGCTCACTGCCAGATCATTGTCTGAACCCATTTCAGACCAGATGGTGGTTTCCATCAGCATCGCGGAATCTTCTATGCGTGTCAGATATACATCTCCGTATCCGTCCAGATCCTTATTTGCCCAGTTGTTGGGACAGGTATAAGGACATTCCTTCACAGCCTGCCGTATCAGTTTTATGACTTCCCGAAGGTCCGCTGTGTAAGATACGGGGATCTGAAGATAAGTGGCACGGTTTCCATGATCATAGTTCGAATGTGTTATGGTCAGCTTATTGATCTCACTGTTGGGTATGATATAGTGCATCCCGTCCCTTGCCCTGAGTACCACGTGATGCATGGTGATATCCTCTACCACAACGGGTTTTTCTATGCCCGGGACATACAGTCTGTCACCCACGTCAAAGGGCTTGTAAAAGCTGATCATCAGTCCGCCCAGTATATCCTTGAGCACATCCTGTCCGGCGATACCTATGATACCGCCGACTACTACAGTAGATCCGAATACGGTATGCCACAGCTGGGCAGTTCCTATATATCCGAACAGAAAGATCAGGAATGCCGATATTACGATCACCACCTGAACCAGCCGTTCAAAAAACAAAAGGTGTATGCTCTTTTTGTTTTTGCGAAGATGTTTAAAAGTCTTCTTGACAATGCGCAGTGTCACATAGGTAATGACCACCATGATCAGGCCAAACACCAGCAGGTAACAGAGAAAACCGTTTTTGGCGTCGATCGAATCTGCTATAAACCTTAATACTTCCATCTGTATTTCTCCAAAATCAATAATTCAAAAACTCACACCATGGTCTGATGCTTCTCCACACGCTCCTCCATGCTCTCCTGGTCATTGGAGAGAGTCAGTGCCGTGGCCGGTGATATGAGGCCTCTTACATAGAGATCAAACAGGGAATCATCCATGCTGATCATGCCCTGATCCGGACTTTCCCTGACCACGTCCATGATCTTTCTCATTTCTCCGGAGCGTATATGCGATGCTATCTTTTTATTTGAAAGCATAATGCCATATGCCGGGATCCGCTCTCCGTGCAGACCGTCGCAAAGCTGACGGGTGATGACGGCGCGAAGACATGATGCCAGCTGATTCCTGGCCATCTCCTGCTGGTACTCCGGAAAGAGTGAGATAATGGCTTCCACTGTCTCCACGATACCGGAGGTGTACATGTTGGTGAAGACCAGACGACCGGTCTGGGCCGCCATTATAGCCTGTGTGGCCACCTTTTCATCAGGCATGGCGCTCAGGCTTATCACGTCGGCGTCCTCCCTCAGGGCCGCCATGATACCGGTGGTATAGGAAGCGGTATCAAGTCCTATCTCCCTCTGGGACACTATGGAATTCCTGTGGCTGTGAAGATACTCTATCGGATCTTCAAGAGTTACTATACAGGACTCCCGGGTGGTGTTTATCCGATCGATCATAGCCGCCATCAGGGTAGTCTTACCGCTGCCGGAAGGACCGGAAATAACTACCAGTCCCCTGTGCATGTTACACATGTCAAGGACCACATCCGGGATCATCAAAGTCACGGGCTCGGGGATTTCCATTTCCACCAGACGAAGGGCCAGGGTGATACTGCCTCTTTGCTTATAGGCGTTTACCCTGTATCTGCCGGCTCCGGGTATGGACACGGACAGATCTATCTCTCCCGCGGACTCGAATTTATCTCTCTGTACAGGTGATACTATTCCGAGAAAGACCTCCAGCGTATCTGCCGTGGTCATCCTTTGAAAAGGTGTGGGACGGAGCTTTCCCGACACCCTTATAAGAGGGGAAATACCTACGGTGATATGTATATCCGAGGCTCCGTTTTCACCTGCATATTTTAACAGTGCGTTCAGATCAAGCATACTCAGACATTAACGCCCTTAAGCGCCTCCTTATCTATCACACATCTATTGTCCATGGTCTTCATCACGTCGGTGATCTCGATCCCCTTACCGTTCCTTGCCAGATCTATGATGCTGTTATCCGAAAACTGAAGTACCATGGGCTTTAGCACATCGTCATCATTGGCGGCTATCACCAGGCCCTTTTCTCCGTTGCTAAGTTCAATGGTACATCCGTTGGTCAGGAAATTGATGCTCTTTACCAGTGCCTCTACCACCTTGGGATCAAAGATCCCGGGATTGGCCATCAAATATTTGAGGGCACTGATCTCGGAAGAAGGCTCTCTGTAATCATTCATGGCAGTCATGGTATCAAAGGTTTCGGCCACCATCAGTACCCTGGCGCCCATGATGAGCTTTCCCGTGCCGCCTGCAGGCAGCACGCCCTTCCTGAAATCCTCGAGTAGTTTATTGGTATAGACCATGGTCCTCTTTATATTCGGATGGGAATTAAACGCATTTTCCACTATCGCGGCACCGGCCTTTTCATACCGGTCCATCTCAATGCGCTCTTCACGGCTTAAAGCCATACCCTTTTCCCTAAGCTTTTGGGGGGCAGTCAGTTTGCCTATATCATGGACCACTCCGGCTGTCACTATCTCATTCTGCTCCTCCAGACGCAGGTTCAGCACGTGGGTCATCATGGCGCAGAGCATGCCGACATTAAGAGAATGCTTATATACGTAATCTTCCTTGCTACGCAGGTTCTGGACGAAATTGATCTTTTTGTTCAGCCGCCCGTAATGCTTTATTATATCAGCGACGATCACACTCATCTTCGAGGGTTTCTTCATGTATACCAGGTATTCCAGCTCATCCATTATCTGGAATACCGCCACGGTCTGGAACCGCTCAAACTCCATATCCTCCTCACTCATGGGAGGAATAGGCTCCGCGGGCTCCAGGATAAAAAGTCCGATGAGGCCAAAGTTCTGAACGGAATCTATGCCCTGTTGTGTAAGCTTTGAATTCCGGTCGTACAAAAGGACACCTTTTTTATTGTATATGGGTTTTGCAAGTCTCATGCCCACCTTCAGGTCGTCGTTTTTTACGAAAAGCATATACAGTATTCTCCTTCTTAAGATTCTTCGCTTCGCTCAGAATGACAACTGATAAACACATTCACTCAAAATGACAACTGATAAACACATTCACTCAAAATGACAATTGCCATAAGTATTTCAAATATGTGCGATCAATCCAATTTTACCTTATTAATACGCATGTTTTCAAGAAAAACATGCACCGCCGGATTTAAAGATCCATCAGGATTCATCCAGCTTCAGCACGGACATGAAAGCCTTCTGGGGGATCTCCACATTGCCGATCTGTCTCATGCGCTTCTTTCCTTCTTTCTGCTTTTCCAGAAGCTTCTTCTTTCGAG
>JAFRWW010000024.1 GCA_017441585.1 Lachnospiraceae bacterium | reverse complement strand
TACATTAGATAATTCTCTTTGTTATGTACATTGACAATATGCGCCATATCGTACGGACGAGATGGAAAAAAGCGGAAATCGTCTGTATAATTTTTGAATGCGAAAACGGACGAGAAGTGAAAAAACGTGGAATCGTCCGTATTGTATTTGAGCACGTACGGACGAGAAGGGAAAAAGGCGGAAATCGTCTGTATAATTTTCGGATGCGAATACGGACGAGAAGTGAAAAAACGTGGAATCGTCTGTATTGTATTTGAGTGCGTACGGACGAGATGGGAAAAAGCGGAAATTGTCTGTATAATTTTCGGATGCGAATACGGACGAGAAGTGAAAAAACGTGGAATCGTCCGTATTGCATTTGAGCACGTACGGACGATATGTAAAAAAGGCGGAAATCGTCTGTATAATTTTTGAATTTGAGTACTAACGAGATGAAAAAATGTAGGAATAATCTTGTGCAGAACATCTGCAAAGAGAACCGAAAATAAAGGGGATCATGCCCCCATTTACCTGACGCATTCCATATCCCCCGGCTTTTTGCAGATATCCGATATTATGTGATATAATATCCTGGTTGGATTAAAAATTATTCTTAAGGGGTTAAGAATGGGGCGTTATGAGAGAAATAAGTGTTGAGGGCCTTCAGTTGTTGGGGGCCGGAGCCAACGGCAGGGTATTTAAACTCAATGATGAACAGATAGTAAAGGTTTATAATCCGCTGACTAATCCTTTTGAAAAAATAGAAAGAGAAAAGGAGGTGGCCAAAAAGGCCTTTGTAAAAGGAGTGCCTACAGCCATATCCTTTGATATCGTAAAGGTAGGGGAAGAGTATGGCATGATCTATGAGATGATCAATGCAAAGACTCTGGGAAATGTCATCACCGAGCACCCGGAAAAGCTTGAGGAGTATACCCTCAGGATGACGGGGATGCTGAAAAATCTTCACGCCCTTTCTTTTGATGATGGTGAACTGCCGGATGGCAGACGCTCTTTGCATATCCATGCGGATATAGCTGAAAAGAGTGGTATGTATAAGCCTGAAGTCATTGAGCGACTGCATCGCTTTATTGATGATATTCCTGATGGGAACACCTTCATCCATGGAGATTTTCATCCCGGAAACATCATGCTCTCAGGAGATGAGATGCTGCTTATCGACATGGGGGATGTATCGTTGGGACATCCCATAATAGACCTGTTTGCCAGCTGCCAGCTCATGCTGGTGATACAGGACTGGCCCGGCGGAACCATGCGTTATATCAATATCCCCACGGATCTGGCAAAACGTGTGTGGGATATTTTTATACGCGAGTATTTTGAGACGGATGACGAGGAACGTCTTTCGGATATAACGAAGCTTCTACGTTTTTATTGTATGATCCGCAGTTTCCCGGGGATAGTATTTTCCGAGATAGTACCCGCTGACAGAAAGGAAGAAATTGCGGGAAAGATGTCGGCCTATTTTATGGAAAATGTCGACAGTGTAAAGATCATCTTTTAGGATGGAGATCATCGTACGGATCATGAAGGCGTTTGAAACTATCCGGATAGATTCATATAAATGAAAAAATGTAAACTCACAACATATGAACTTGCCTATTGCGCCATGTTCGTGGCACTTATCGCAGTAGGCGCTTTTATTAAGATAATGCTGCCGATAGGCCCCTTTGCGGTGACTTTTTCACTTCAGTTTCTGTTTGCGCTTCTGGCAGGTCTTATTCTGGGAAGCAGACTGGGACTTTTGAGTGTGGCCGTTTACCTTATCACCGGTCTTATCGGCGTTCCCATCTTTGCCCATGGCGGCGGCCCTGCATATCTTCTTAAACCTACCTTCGGGTTCCTTATCGGGTTTGCCATGGCTGCATTTGTGGCAGGCTTTGTCATGGAACATATTAAAGCCGACGATTTCAGATCATTTCTTCTGGCGGCTTTTCTGGGGGAAATCATTTAATCTGCTTTCCCTGCTGGTATTATTCATGAATGCGATGGTGTTTTCCGCAGCGGCTTTATTACTTTCATTTTTTGCAGGCAGCTGGTGGAGGCGCTTCCGCTTTCACAGACCTCACTCATGATAAGGCAGATCGCATTCAAAACGGACGTTTCTTTTTCAGGGATGGCTTATCTTTTGGTGTATCTTTTGATCTTAGGCTTTGCAGCCTGTGTTTGTGTTTATAAAAAAGAAAACAGATAAATGATATGAAATCGGTGTAGAAAAATGGCGACATGGAATACGAGAGGACTCAGGGGCTCTGCCCTTGAGGATATGATAAACAGAACAAATGATAAATACAGGCAGACGGGACTGGCTCTGATACAGAAGATCCCCACGCCCATTACCCCTATCAATATCGATAAAGAATCGAGGCATATCACCCTGGCTTATTTTGACCAGAAGAGTACGGTGGATTATATCGGGACGGTTCAGGGAGTGCCGGTGTGTTTTGATGCAAAGGAATGTGCTACGGACACTTTTGCCCTGGCTAATATCCATGAGCATCAGGTGGAATTTATGAGAGAGTGGGAGGCCCAGGACGGGGTGGCCTTTTTCATAATCCACTATACCCACAGGGATTTTCTTTATTATCTTAAGTTTAACCGTTTGCTGGAATTCTGGAACAGGATGAGGGATGGGGGCAGGAAGAGCTTCCGCTTTGACGAGCTGGACCCGGGATACGAGATATCGTCAAAGAGCGGATTCATGGTGTCCTATCTTGACCTCATCAGTAAAGACTTGTCAGAGCGCGAGGGTTAGGGTATAATATTTGTTCGGGTTTGATTTGGGGTTTTCGGATCGGTCAATTTTTCAGATTCATTATTGGAATGTCATGATCGATTTCGGTTATCAGATCAATGATTGTCATTCTGAGGGCTTTAGCCCGAAGAATCTTTATAAAGAATGATTTAACGTTGAAAAAATACAGCAGGTGTAGTTCATGAGCGAAGAAAAATATCTCACATTTGCCCTGGGTAAGGGCAGGCTGGCGGACAAGACCATGGAACTCTTTGAGAGCATCGGTATATTCTGCCCCGAGATGAAGGATAAGAAATCCAGAAAACTGATATTTACGAATGAGGAAAAGAAACTCCGGTTCTTTCTGGCAAAGGGCCCGGATGTGCCTGCATATGTGGAAAACGGTGCCGCCGACATAGGCGTGGTGGGTGAGGATACCCTCATTGAGGAGGACCGTAACCTGTATAAGGTGCTGGATCTTGAGTTCGGCAAATGCACCATGTGTGTCTGCGGTTTTGAAAAGAGCAGGGAACTGTTGCAGCATCATGAGTTCATCAGGGTGGCCAGCAAATATCCCAGGATAGCCAGGGATTATTTTGAAAATGTGAAGCATCAGACCGTGGATATAGTCAAGCTCAACGGCTCTGTGGAACTGGCTCCCATAGTGGGGCTGTCCGATGTGATCGTGGATATAGTGGAGACCGGATCCACGTTAAGGGAGAACGGACTTACGGTGCTGGAGGAGATAAGACCCCTGTCTGCCAGGATGGTGGTGAACCAGGTATCCATGCAGCTTCAGAACGAACGTATACTGGACATAATCGAAAGGTTAAAGGAAAAGATCTAAGATGAATAATCTGATACACACTCCCGAGGGAGTAAGAGATATATATGGACCTGACATGTATCTGCGCGGCAGACTAAAAGGCGAGATGGAGCTTGAGATCGTAAAATCCGGCTATTCATCCATTCAGGTGCCTTCTTTTGAATATTATTCCATTTATTCATCAAATAATGAATCAGGCGCACCTGATGATGCCTATAAGTTTTCCGACAGGGATAATGCCACACTGGCCTGGAGATCCGATTTTACCCCCGGAGTGGCCAGGTGCTGCGCAAAGTATTTCATATCCGATGACCTGCCGGTAAGGCTCTATTACAGCGGAAATGTTTTTAATAATATTTCCAACCTTCAGGGCAAGTTCAAGGAAAAGGAAGAGATGGGATGCGAGCTTTTTAACGAGCCTTCCGCCATGGCAGATGCGGAGATCGTGGCCCTCAATTCAAAGTGCATAAAGAAATGCGGGATAAAGGATTTCAGGATAGTCCTGTCCCATGTGGATTTTATCTACGGCATTTTTAATGAGGCCGGGATCCATGGCGACGACAAGGCCGAGCTGTGCGACGTGATAGCAGCCAAGGACCAGTACGCCATAGACAGATGCCTTGAAAGACTCAGTATAGATGATCATTTTAAGAAACTGATCTCAAAGCTTCCCTTTATGAATACGGACATAGACATACTTAAGAAGATGTCAAAGGAAGTGACGAATGAAAGAAGCCTTTCGGCCATTAAGAGGCTTAATGAGGTTTATAAATTCCTTAAGAGTTACAAGGCTGCCGATAAGATCGGCTTTGACCTTGGGATGCTTCCCAAATATAAGTATTATACCGGGATCATTTTTAATACCTACGCGAGTGGCTGTGGCGAGCAGATATCAAAGGGCGGCAGGTATGACGATCTGATGGAGCGCTTTGGGACAAAGGCTGCTGCCGTGGGCTTTGTGATCGATGTGGATGCGCTGATCTCGGCTGATGATGTAAAAAAACAGGATAAGCTGCAGGAGGCGAATAAAAGGCTTCGTGTATTTTTGTACAGAAATGACACTAAGAGCATGAAGACGGCCATAACCGAGGCTGAGAAGTTCAGAAAAGAGCATGGGAGCGTGGAGCTCATCCCCATTGCTGCCGGCCGTGTCGATGCCCCTGAAGACTATCTTTCATCTCTTGACAGGGAGAAGATCCGCGCCATCCATCTGGTGGACGGGGATAAGGTGAAGACAGTTAAGAATTATGGGAAAAAGATGAAATGATATAAGATTCTTCGCTAAGGTCCTAAGGAATCCACCACTTCGTGATAATCCCTTAGGACGAAATTCGCTCAGAATGACATCAGGCTGGGGCTTAGAATGACATCAGGTTGGGGCTTAGAATGACAGATTGATTATAGAATGACAGAAGGCTTGTAAAATACAGGTATGGAGATATTATGAGGATAATAAACACAAAAGATGGTGATATCAATGAGGTGATGCATACCCTTAAGGACAGGGCTTCAGGCGGCAGTCCCGAGATCGAGCGCACCGTAAGTGATGTACTTAATAATATAAAGGAAAGAGGCGATGAGGCTCTCTTTGAATATACCGCAAAGTTTGACGGCTGCAGTCTTGATGAAGGGACTATCCGTGTCAGTGAGGCCGAGATAGATGAGGCAGTGGCAAACACCGATCCTAAGCTCATGGAAGTGATGGAAAGGGCGGCGGAGCGGATCAGGGCCTATCATGAAAAGCAGGTGCGCCAGAGCTTTTTTGACACAAAGGCGGATGGCAGCATATTGGGACAGCGCATTACTCCCATAGAGAGGGCAGGCGTGTATGTACCCGGCGGCAAGGCGGCCTATCCCTCATCCACCCTTATGAACATCATTCCCGCAAAGGTGGCGGGAGTCAGTGAGATAGCGGTATGTACCCCTCCGGGAAAGGACGGTAAGATCAGTCCTGTGATCCTGGCTGCGGCAAAGGTGGCAGGCGCTACCGAGATATACAAGGCAGGCGGAGCCCAGGCCATAGCGGCCATGGCTTACGGCACACAGAGCATAAAGAAGGTGGATAAGATAGTGGGCCCCGGAAATATTTTTGTGGCTCTGGCCAAAAAGGCTGTATACGGAAATGTGAGCATAGATTCCGTGGCCGGTCCTTCCGAGGTATGCGTGCTGGCTGACGGTGACGCCAATCCCATGTATGCGGCTGCGGATCTTTTGTCCCAGGCTGAGCATGATCAGATGGCATCTGCCATCATGGTGACGGATAATAAGTTTTTCGCTGAGCGCGTGGCCACCTTTATAGACAGATTTATCAATGAACTTCCCAGACAGGAGATCATGCAAAAGTCAGTAGACGATTACGGTTTCCTCATAGTCACGAGAAATATGGTGGAAGCTTACGAGGTGGTAAATTCCATCGCCCCCGAGCATCTGGAGATACTGACGGCCCATCCCTGGGAGGATATGACCCATATTAAGCATGCAGGCGCCATCTTCCTTGGAGAGTATTCCTGCGAGCCTCTGGGTGATTATATGGCGGGACCTAATCATGTGCTTCCCACCAACGGAACAGCCAGATTTTTCTCACCTTTGTCGGTGGATGATTTTATCAAAAAGAGCAGCGTGATCTCATTTTCGAGACAGGGACTTGAGGCGCTGCATGAGGATATAGAGATGTTCGCACGCTCGGAGGGACTGTTCGCACATGAGAACTCCGTTGCAGTGAGATTTAAGTAAATACGTTGTCATCCTGAGGCTTTAGCCGAAGGATCCTGATAGAGTTGATTCTTTATAAAAGTTTCAAAAATATAAGATTCTTCCTGTTGCTTCGCAACCCCTCGCCGGGGTGGCATCATACCATTACATGGTATGATCAACGTCGCTACGCTCAGAATGACAGAGGTTGATGTATACAGAATGACAGAGGTTATAAATAGTAGACAAGATGTTTGTAATCGGACAGATGATTTTGCGAATGCATGAAAGGTGATCCTATAGCATGAGAAAAGCAGAGATAAAGAGAAAGACCAATGAAACGGATATCATCCTGGACCTTAGTCTGGACGGCTCGGGAAAGTATGACGTCAATACCGGCATAGGTTTTTTTGACCATATGCTGGAAGGCTTTGCCAGACACGGGATCTTTGATCTCAAGGTCAACTGCAAGGGCGATCTTAATGTGGATACACACCACAGCGCCGAGGACGTGGGCATAGTGCTGGGTGAAGCCATAAAGGAGGCCGTGGGAGATAAGAAGGGAATAAAGCGTTACGGATATTTCATCCTTCCCATGGATGAAGCCCTTTGCGTATGCGCCATCGATCTGTCCGGCAGACCTTATTTTGTCTTTGACGCGCAGTTTAGTGCTGATAAGATCGGCGAACTGGATTCGCAGATGATAAGGGAATTTTTCTACGCAGTGTCATATTCCGCAGGTATGAACCTGCACATAAGGATGCTTTCGGGCTCCAACGATCATCATATAGCCGAGGCTATGTTCAAGGCCTTTGCGAAGAGTTTAAGGGAGGCTGTATCCTTTGATGAGAGGATAGAGGATGTGCTCTCCACGAAAGGAAGTTTATAAAATGGATAACAGAAAAACGATAACCGCATGTCTTTACATTAAAAACGGTAAGGCAGTCAAGGGCATAAAGGATATGACCGTCATCGACGACGATCCTGTGGCTTTGGCGCTGTCATACTCCAATTATGGCGCTGATGAGATACTTATCTTTGATTTTTCAAACACGGATGAAGAACATACCATCTCTCTGGAAAAGATAAAGGAGATAAGCCGTCTGGTGGATATACCCCTTACCGGAGCCGGAAATATCAGACGTTTTGAAGATGTAAAAAAGCTTCTGTATGCAGGCTGCACCAAGGCTGCCCTCAATCTTTCAAAGGAGAGTAACGTACAGCTGGCAGAAGAGGTGGCTACCCGTTTCGGAAGCGAAAAGATAGTTGCCTGTGTTCTTAATGAAAATGAGATAAAGTCCTATGACGTGCTAATAAAGAATTTTACGTCAGAGGTTTATCTTCTGGATGAGACAAAGATAGCCGCATCCATGCAGGTGATGTATGACTGCGGGCTTATCCATACGGTACACCCCATACTCCTTAAATGCGTGATGGATGAAAAGGAACTGCACGGTCTGGCAGCGGTCCTGCGCCAGCATGAGGACTTAAACGGTGTCTGCGGCGGCATCATAAATAAGCGTCCCGAGGATATCATGAAATTAAAATGGCAGTGCAGGGGCCTGGGGATTGATGTGGTACTGGATGAGCCTTCCCTCAAGTGGGAGGAATTAAAGCTTAACAGCGACGGCATGGTTCCCGTGGTGGTTCAGGATTATAAGACCTCCGAAGTCCTTATGGTGGCCTATATGAACGAAGAGGCATTTGACAAGACTCTGGAGACCGGCGTCATGACTTATTTCAGCCGCAGCAGGAATGAACTGTGGGTGAAGGGCGCCACCAGCGGACATTATCAGTATTTAAAGGCCATGTATGCTGACTGTGATAACGATACGCTCCTGGCAAAGGTACGCCAGGTGGGAGCAGCCTGCCATACAGGTAATAAGAGCTGCTTCTTTAACGAGGTTATCAAAAAAGAGTTTAACGATACCAATCCGATCCATGTATTTGAAAAGGAATACAATGTGATCATGGACAGGAAGATAAATCCCAAGGAAGGTTCCTACACCAATTATCTTTTTGATAAGGGAATCGATAAGATACTTAAGAAGGTGGGCGAGGAATGCACAGAGATCATCATCGCCGCCAAGAATCCCGACGCTGAAGAACTTAAGTATGAGATCGCTGACTTTTTGTATCACTGCATGGTCCTTATGGCACATAAGGATGTGACCTGGGACGATATCATAAAGGAAATGTCACAGAGATGAGAATGAGCCAAAATGACTTTGACGCACTTTTGATGAGCGTCAGCCAGCCCGCCAGATATCTGGGAGGAGAGATCGGTTCTGTCGTAAAGGACAAGGACAGTGTTGATGTGCGCTTTGCCATGTGTTTCCCGGACGTGTATGAGATAGGTATGTCCCATCTGGGAATACAGATCCTGTATGACATGTTCAATAAGCGCGAGGATGTCTGGTGCGAGCGCGTGTATTCGCCCTGGCCCGATATGGATAAAAAAATGAGGGATGATCACATCCCTCTTTTTGCATTGGAATCAAGGGATGATGTAAAGGATTTTGATTTCTTAGGGATTACGTTGCAGTATGAGATGTGCTATACGAATGTGCTGCAGATCCTGGATCTTTCCGGGATACCCCTTTGGGCAAAGGAACGCACGGATTATGACTTTCCCATTGTGGTGGGAGGCGGGCCCTGTGCCTATAATCCCGAGCCCATAGCCGAGTTTTTTGACATATTCTATATCGGCGAAGGTGAGACCAGGTATGATGCGCTCATAGATCTGTACAAAGAGTGCAGGAAAAATAATGAAGACCGCCTGACCTTTTTGAAAAAGGCATCACAGATAAGAGGAATATATGTGCCCCTGCTTTATGATGCCGAATACAATGAGGATGGTACCCTTAAAGCCTTTATCGCAAAGGAAGGCGCACCCTCCATGGTTCAAAAAGAAGTGGTGGAGGATTTTGCCGATCCCGAGCTGTCCTATCCCACGGAGCCTGTGGTGCCTTTTATCAAGGCGACTCAGGACCGTGTGGTACTGGAGATACAAAGAGGCTGCATCAGAGGCTGCAGATTCTGTCAGGCAGGCATGATCTACAGACCCGTCAGGGAAAAGGATCCTAAGCTTCTGCTCAGAAATGCCGATGAAATGCTGGACTTTTCAGGACACGAGGAACTGTCCCTAAGTTCCCTTTCATCATCAGATTATTCTCATATAACGGAACTGGTGACGGCGCTGGTGGATAAGTGTACGGCCAGAAACGTGAACATATCTCTTCCGTCATTACGAATAGACGCCTTCTCACTGGATATCATGAGCAAGGTCCAGAATGTGAAAAAATCATCCTTAACCTTTGCCCCCGAGGCGGGATCCCAGAGGATGAGAAACGTTATAAACAAGGGACTGACCAAGGATGACATCCTGAAAGGCTCGGCCCTTGCCTTTGAAGGCGGCTGGAATAAGGTGAAGCTTTATTTTATGCTGGGACTACCCACCGAGACGGAGGAGGATATCAAGGAGATAGCCCATCTGTCTGAGGAGATAGCCGAACTGTATTATGATACGGTCCCTAAGGAAAAGAGACAGGGCAAGGTTCAGATTACCGCCAGCTCCTCCTTCTTTATCCCCAAGCCATTTACTCCCTTCCAGTGGGCGAGCATGGGAACCGATGAGGATTTTAAGAGAAAGGCCCGCATCGTAAAGAATGAGTTTGAGAGCATGCTCAACAAAAAGTCCATGAGGTATATGTACCATGAGACTGACGTCTCCATGCTGGAGGGCGTCTTTGCCAGGGGAGACAGGAAACTTGCAAAGGTGATAGAGAATGCTTATAAAAAAGGCTGCCTCTTTGATTCCTGGAGCGAGTGGTTTGATTATGACAAGTGGCTTAGGGCCTTTGACGAAGAGGGCGTGGACATGCTTTTCTACACCGCCAGGGAGCGCACAAAGGATGAACTTTTGCCCTGGGATTTCATTGACGCAGGGGTTACGAGAGATTTCCTGTGGAGAGAGTGGGAAAGAGCCCGCCGTGAGGAAGTGACGCCAAACTGTCGTGATAAGTGCAGCGGCTGCGGCGTGCTGAGAATTTGTAAGGGTGGAGACTATTGTCCGAAGGGGTAATGTTAAATCTTTTTTGGTTTATTTCGAACGCTTTCGGCACTTGCGTCTCGACTCCGGCACTGCACGAACGATACTAAGTTCAAACTTCGTCCTATACCGTTCGCTCATCGGCTAACACAAATCGCGCCAAAGGTATTATCGGCTGTAGTCTTTGAGCGATTTGCACGCATTCGCTCTCATAGGACTCGTTTTTACTAAGTACGTTCGGCTTTAGGTGCTCTCCGTTGAGCACAAGCTGCCTCAAGCTGGTGAAGCGAAGCATGTTTTTCAATCAAAAGTGAGCGTATTGAAATAGGCCGGTACTTAATGCAAAATCATCCGGGGGATGATTTTGGGGAGCGGTTGTGAGCACTATGTGCGAACGCGACCTGAGAACGTAGTGAAGTCTGAGTTTAGTATCCGCTGCCGTTCCGAGGAGGGCCCCGTATAATAATTTCGCATGGATCCAAGTTTTCGCGGGAAACCGAGGAATTTCAAGAGCGGGAGCGGCGCAAATCGTCCGGGGGACGATTGTTATGCGCCGACCGGAGCGGATCGGAGACAGCGAACATTGATTGGAAACATGCTGAAGCGGATAATGTTCAGTTTAATCATAATATGGAAAATAAGATCAAGATAAGAATAAAATTCAAGAAATACGGCGACATGAAATTCATCGGCCATCTGGACGTGATGAGATATTTTCAAAAACTCCTTCGCCGCGCAAAGATCGACTGCGCCTACTCCGAAGGCTTCAACCCCCACCAGATCATGTCCTTTGCCAATCCCCTGGGCGTGGGCATTGAAAGCGAAGCCGAGTACATGGACCTGACCCTCAATTCCATCACAACCTGCGAGGATATTCGCGACAGACTCAACGCCCAGAATGCAAAAGGCTTTGAGATAAGCGAAGTTGCTGTTTTGCCGGAAGGCACAGGAAAAGCCATGGCCACCATCGACGCCGCTGACTATAAGGTGGTATTTCATGATCCTGATAAAGCCGTATTTATCGATGACGACTGCGCCGCATTTTTGTCACAGGATAAGATAGAGATCATAAAGAAGACGAAAAAAGGCGAAAAGACCATGAATCTTAAGGAGGGCATCCATGAATTTCATAAGAATCCCGACAACAGCGTATTCATGAAAGTTTCTGCCGGAAGCCGCCTTAACATACGCCCGGAACAGGTGATGGGAGCCTTTTTTGAATATAAGGGCATTGATCCCGAAAGCCTGCCTTACGGCATAGTCAGACTGGAACAGTATGATGAAGAAGGAAAAACACTAATCTGAAACTGAGTTTCAACCGATACATTTACAGTGAGCGATCCAAAGTCTAAAAAAATAGTAATAAGCAACCTGGATGATAAGACTCTGACCGTGGCTCTTGTCGACGGCGAGATCGACATGATCTCGGTGCGCAGGGATAATTTTAAAGTGGGCAACATCTATGTGGGCAAGGTCACCGAGGTGGTGAAAAACATAAAGGCCTGCTTTGTGCATATCACCCCCGATACGAAGTGCTTTCTCGCCCAGGATGACTGCCCGGACAAGCAGCTTCCCGTAAGCGGGACTGAGCTGGTGGTGAGGGTTAAAAAAGACGGAAATGACATAAAACTTCCCGCCTGCACCACGAAGCTTTTAAAAAATGAAGAAGAAATCCTGAATAAAGCGAAAACCAGGACTATTTATACGTGTTTATATAAAGCGAAAAAAGATTACATAAAATTTTTAAATTCTGTTCCATTTGAGGAAATATCTGATATAATTACAGACAGACAGGACGTTTTTGATGATATCAGGGAAAGTCTTCCCGAATATGTACCGCTTCTTCGGATGTATTCGGATGAAAGGCTCTCTTTGATTAATCTTTTTTCGCTTAGAGAAAAGACCGAAAGGCTTCTTAAAAAGAAGGTCTGGCTCGATAACGGAGCTTATCTCGTGATAGAACATACCGAGGCTTTCGATGTGATCGATGTGAACTCGGGCAAATATGATAAAAAGACGGACAGCAAAGAGTCGTTGCTGGGGATCAATTCCCGGGCTGCCATAGAAGCGGCCAGACAGATAAGACTTCGCAATCTGTCGGGGATCATCCTGATAGATTTTATAAATATGGAGAAGGAAGAGACTGGAGTGATCTCAGGTCTCTTGAAAGAAGAGTTTAAAAAAGACCCTTTGAAACCAAAGGTCATTGATTTTACCCCTCTTTGTATATGTGAGATCACGAGACCTAAGAAGAACAGGTCATTATGGGAGATGTTTTATGAAAAAGTATCAGATTAAAAAGGGGATTTGCACGCTTTTGACCGTCGCCATGTCTCTTTCAGGGGCGGTTGGCAGTATGTCTGTTATGGCAGCGCAGCAGGAGGAAGGCTGTGTTATTTCGGATTATGCACCGGAGCATGCAGACGTAGACGAGACGGATTTTATCCCTCTTGACCAGGATGTGCTCTCAGAAGCGGCACAGCCTGAGGCTGTATATGATGAGGAGGAGATACCTTCGCTGTCAGGTGAGGAAGAGACCGGGATCGGTGATGCGGCGGATAATGCGTCCGTGGTCTTTGAAGAGGAAGCACCTGTGGAGGAAGAGCCGCTGGGAGATTATACCAGTGCATACCTGATGAAGGGAAATCTTAATGCTCAGAATTATGTCCGCTGGGCTTCCACCATCAAGTCATATGTTTATGCGACGGATGACGGCTATATGACAGCCCGGGCAGATGATTCACAGATCGTGTTTAAATATTATGATAAGGAATTTAAGCCGATAGAGGGCGATGATACCGTCATCAATAATCCTCTTTCCGTATTCGGCGGATTATACAGGGATTCCGAAGGAGATTTTTATGCTTTCTTCGGACAGGATATCTCCAACGACGATCCCAATGCAGAGGTTATAAGAATAGTCAGATATGATTCTTCATTGGCGCCCAAGGGAGATCCCATCATCCTTAAGAATATCAATACCCGCCAGCCTTTCAAATCAGGTTCGTTGAGAGTGGCCGAGAGCGGTGATTATCTTTATGTCAGGACTGCGCATAAGATGTTTTTGAATGGTGGACAATACAGTCATCAGGCAAACCTGACCATCGAGATCAAGAAGTCCACCATGAGCGTGGTGGATATGCAGTATGCGGTCTCCAATATTTCCACCGGTTACGCCAGCCATTCCTTTGACCAGTATATACTGGTGGATGATTCCTCGAATCTGGTGGCTGTGGATCATCAGGACAGTGATCCCAGGGCGATCATCATGGGAAAATACGGCACCATGGCAGGCCTGGCCAATTTCTCCCAGGGCTCTGAGTATGATTATGTGGAAGCCTTTAAGATAGCCGGTCCCAATAACAATAACGCTTCCGGCGTGGCTCTGGGCGGTTTCGAATACTCTTCGACAAATTATCTGATCGCCGGCAGTTCCGTACCCCAGGACAAGACCTGGAAAGAGGATAATGAGAATGTAGGAAGGAACATATTCATCTGTACTGTCCCCAGAAATGATTTTGGGAGTGTGAAATATACCTTCTTGACGGATTATCCCGCAGGTTCCGAGACTTTTGCTTCGGCTCCCCAGATGGTGAAGTATGACAATAACCGTTTCCTCTTAATCTGGAATGAGCTTAAAAACGGTAAGGCCAACGGAAAGATCTGCTATGTCTGGATCGACGGCGATGGCAAAAAGGTGGGAGATATCCACACCAGGGCAGGTTATGTGACAGACTGTCATCCCATAGTGGTAAACGGTTCCGTGGTATGGTTCTCGGATGATGAGACAAGTATCGAGTTTGTGTCCGTTACCCCCGAGGATTCCGAGATCGATAAAAAAGATGACGGCCCCGGAAACGGCGGCGAGGCTGATCCCGGAAGCAGCGGTGAGGATCCTGTTCCGGCAGGTTCCGTATCTGCGGATCTGATCGACGGATGTTACTACATGGTAAAGGGATCGAAGGCCTTCATCCCCGGCACCAAGAAGCTTAAGGGCGATAAGACGCATAAGGTGGAATACAGCGTATCAAAGCCCACATATGTCAAGCTTAATTCAAAGGGTATCATTTCCGCCAAAAGACCTTACGATAAGCCCATTATGGTCAATGTGACAAGGAAGGGCAAGAAAACCACATTCAAAGTATTTGTGGTGGAACCGGAAGTGGTAAAGAAGCTGTATGTGAATAAGGGAGAGTCCGGACAGATTCCTGTCAGGAATGCCAGAAAGCTGACCGCGAAGGAGTTTGAGTCATATGACGATGCGGCGGTGAGTGTGAGTGCCAACGGTACGGTCAAGGCAAAGGAAGTAAAGAAGGTCAAGGTATCATATTGTATCGGTACCAGGTATTACAAGACTCTCGTGGTGGTATGCGACCAGGAGATAAGAGGCAAGGATACCATTGAAGTCGGAAAGTCGATGAAGCTTAAGTTAAAGAACGGAGCTCCGGGTAAAACCGAGTGGAAATCCTCTTCAGCTTCAGTAGCCACGGTGGATGAATCGGGTAAGGTGACTGCAGTCAAAGCCGGTAAGGTGGTTATAGCAGCTACCAATAATGGCAAGACCGTTACCAAGACCATCACGGTAGGAGCAGGAAAATAATCCTTGACTTTTATGAGTTGTTTATGATATCATGTCACGGTATGCCGCATATCGAGGTTATAAGTTGTGCCATGCACACACCACAGGTAGCGAGTTTTGATAAAAGGAGGTGTAAGGATGTACGCCATTATAGCAACCGGAGGAAAGCAGTATAAGGTATCCGAGGGCGACGTCATCAGAGTGGAAAAGCTCGAGGGCGAAGCAGGTGATTCCATCACATTTGATACCGTACTGGCTGTAAGTGACGGCTCATTAAAGGTAGGCAGCGCTGTTAAGAGCGCCAGCGTTACCGGTACTGTTAAGGCACAGGGCAAGGCTAAGAAGGTCATTGTGTACAAGTACAAGAGGAAGAGCGGATATCATAAGAAGAACGGTCACAGGCAGCTTTATACAGAAGTAACCATTGACAAGATCAATGCATAAAGTATGGTTACCGTAGTTATTAAGAAAAATGAAAATGGCTCATATTCGGGTTTTACCTGCAGCGGCCATGCTGATTTTGACGAGGCAGGTTTTGATATCGTGTGCTCTGCGATTTCGATCTTGGTGCTTAATACGATAAATTCCATAGCCACGCTGACCTACAATAATATGGAGTGTGACAGTGATGAAGTCACAGGCGATATTGTCTGCGAATTCCCTGACGGTCTGGATGATAAGGGAACCATATTGATCGATTCCATGATCTACGGCCTCAAGAGTGTTGAGGGCAAATACGGCAGCGAATACGTCAAGATTTTTGGTAATGAAAAATAAGCAAAGCTTTTAAAAAAGAGAACAGGAGGTAATCATGCTGGAACTCAATCTTCAGTTCTTTGCGCATAAGAAGGGAGTGGGCTCTACCAAGAACGGCAGAGACTCAGAATCCAAGAGACTCGGTGCAAAGAGAGCAGACGGCCAGTTCGTTAAGGCCGGTAATATTTTATTCAGACAGCGCGGCACAAAGATTCACCCCGGCCGTAACGTTGGACGCGGCGGTGATGATACCCTTTTTGCTCTTACAGACGGAATCTTAAGATTCGAAAGAGAAGGGAAGACCAGGAAGGTGGCAAGCGTTTATCCCAACGAGTGATCGTAAATTTGCCGGGCAGTTATCTGCCCGGCTTTTTAATTTTTGAGGTGGACATATGTCTTTTAAGGACAGAGCGCATATATTTATAAAAAGCGGCAGAGGAGGAGACGGACATGTCTCTTTTCGACGTGAAAAGTACGTGATAAACGGCGGCCCCGACGGCGGCGACGGCGGTAGGGGAGGCAGCGTGATCTTTGAGATCGATGAGGGGCTTAATACCCTTTCAGCCTTTCGTAATATGAAAAAGTACTGTGCCCAAAACGGTGAAGAAGGCGGAAAAAAGAACTGTCACGGCAAGGACGGGGAAGATATAGTGATCAAGGTCCCTGAAGGCACCGTGATCAAGGATTACGCCTCAGGCAAGGTCATAGCCGACATGTCCGGTGAGAACAGACGTATGGTGGTCCTTAAAGGCGGCCAGGGCGGCAAGGGCAATCAGCATTATGCCACTTCACGTATGCAGGCTCCCAAGTATGCACAGCCCGGACAGGACGCCATAGAACTGGAAGTCTTACTGGAGCTTATGGTGATAGCCGACGTGGGATTGGTAGGCTATCCCAATGTGGGTAAATCCACATTTTTATCCAGGGTTACCAATGCGAGGCCAAAGATCGCAAATTATCATTTCACCACGCTTAGTCCTAATCTGGGCGTAGTGGATATGGAGGGCGGCGGTTTTGTAATAGCCGATATCCCTGGACTTATCGACGGCGCATCCGAAGGCGTGGGACTGGGGCATGAATTCCTGCGTCATATCGAAAGGTGCAGGGTCATTCTTCACGTGGTGGATGCGGCTTCCGTGGAAGGACGCGATCCCGTAGAGGATATCAAGGCTATCAATGCCGAGCTTGAAAAATATGATGCAAAGCTGCTGGAAAAGCCGAGGCTCATCGCCGCCAATAAGGTGGACGCCATATATGAAGGCAGCGGCATGGAGGATTCGGTTTTGCGTCTTCGTCAGGAATTTGAAGATGACACAACAAAGGTTTATCCTGTTTCGGCAGTCACCGGTGAAGGCATAGACGAGCTCATGCGTGGCATTATAGCCCTGTTGGATGAACTCCCCAGGGAAAAGATAAGCTTTGAGAGCGAATTCGATCCATACGAAGCAGGACTTATGAGCGAGCCTTTCACGGTCACCTATGATGAAGGTGATGAAGTCTTTGTCATCGAAGGACCACGTATCGAAAAGATGCTGGGATATACGAACCTTGAGTCCGAGAAAGGCTTTGCTTTCTTTCAGAGGTTCCTTAAGGATAACGGCATCCTGGAACAGCTGGAAGGGCTGGGAATACAGGAAGGCGATACCTGCCGGATGTATAATCTGGAGTTTGAGTACTTTAAATGAGTGAAGTGACGAAGAATCCTTACAAGGAGAAAAAATATGAACTTAACATCAAAACAACGCGCCTTTCTGAAAAGCAAGGCCATGACCATAGAGGCTACTTATCATGTGGGCAAGAATTCCATTACGCCGGAGCTGACCGCTTCCCTTGAGGATGCGCTTAAGGCCCGTGAACTCATTAAGGTTTCTGTGCTCAAGAATTGTATGGATGACCCCGCCGCGGTGGCTCAGACTGTAGCCGAGAGGACCAGGTCCACCCTGGTACAGGTCATCGGGCGTAAATTTGTTTTATTTAAACCGGATCCCAAGGATACAAAATATCCTTTGCCTAAATGAGGCGATGATGAGATGAGGAAGATCGGTATTCTGGGTGGGACTTTCGATCCTGTGCATAATGGACATATAAATATGGCAAAGGGGGCTCTCACAGAGTGCGGCCTCAAAAAGGTGCTCATGATGCCCAGCTGTGTGTCATATCTGAAGGCAGGTACAGGGGTCAGCGATGCGTCTGTAAGGCTTGAGATGTTGAAACTCGCCCTGAGCGATGAGAAGTATCTGGTGGCGGATGATCTGGAAATCAGACGCGGAGGCAATTCTTATACCTGTGATACCATCAGAGAACTGTCAAAGGCGTATGGGAATGATTGCCTTCTCTGTTACATCATAGGAGATGACACCCTTTTAAGTATGCACAGGTGGAAAGAGCCGGAGGTGATATTTAAAGGCACCCGGATTCTGACCATTATGAGAGCGCATAAAAAGGATTCGCCTAAAGTTCTTGATCATCTTGATTTTTTGAAAAAAGAGTACGATGCGGATGTACAGCTTCTGGATGTGCCGGTGATGGATATATCATCTACTATGATCAGAAAACGTGTCAGGGACGGTCTTGACATAGATGGTCTGGTACCGGATAAGGTGGCTGCATATATCAGGGAACACAGGCTTTACCTCCAAGACACAAAAAGGCGTATATAAGATTCTGGAGAACGCCAAGAAGTGCGCGGACGCCAATCCGGGATATATGAGTAAGGGGAAATATGCAGACATCTGAGAGCTTTCGATTAAGCGCACTGTTATCTTTTTCCGGAGGATTACAGGATGCGTACACATATAATGTAAGAGATAAGGTTTTTGCAAATGCTCAGACCGGCAATGTGGTTTTGATGAGTCAGAACTTCATGCAAGGAAATTATATGCAGGGATTTCACTATATTTGTCCGCTTTTTTCGTTTGCCCTTGGGATTTTCGTGGCAGAGAGAATAGAACACAGATACAAAAATATAGAAAAGATCCATTGGAGACAGGTCATACTTTTGATCGAAATGCTGGCACTTATCATAGTAGGATTTCTTCCGGCAGAAATGAATATGATAGCAAATATCCTTGTTTCATTTTCCTGCGCAATGCAGGTGCAGACATTCAGAAAAGTTCATGGATATGGCTATGCAAGTACAATGTGCATTGGAAATATAAGGAGCGGGACTGAAAGCCTTTCCCAATATCTCAGAAATAAAAACAAAGAATCCTTATATAAGACATTACACTTTTTGGGGATTATTTTGATATTTGCTATTGGTGCAGGGATTGGTGGAGTTCTGTCCGGAACATTTGGCTTGAAAACCATATGGATATCTGCAGCTATAATGCTTGTGGTTACAATAATGATGTCTCATGAAGAGTGATGGGAATATTATATTTCGGCATAATCGACTAAAGGAAGGATGATAAAACCAAATGGAACTGAAGACAATCGAATATAATCTGTCTGTTTGTAAGGTGACAGATATATCGGCTATAAATCTAACCTCGGATTTCTATTTTGTTGGAAAGACAGATGAAGAAATTTCTCTTGTCTGTAAAACTGAAGATACTCCGCAGAATACGATCGAGCGTGAAGATGGATGGAGAGGATTTCGTATTCAGGGAGTACTGGATTTCTCGCTGATTGGGATTCTGTCAAAGTTGTCGGGTATCCTTGCAGAACATAAGATAGGAATTTTTGCTGTTTCAACCTACAATACGGATTACATCCTTGTGAAGGAAGAAAATTTTGAACGTTCATTGAAAGTGCTGATTACCGAAGGATATACGGTAATATAAAATTACAGGATAATGAAATAAACAAATCGGTATTTCACGACAACATACCGTCTGTTCGTGACATATATATCATTTATTCTCTTATAGTTCCGATAAAAACAATATCAGATATCAATATGGGGCTATGGAAGGCGCAGATTATCATGGATGAAAAACCATTGATGGCTGCGCTTTTT
>JAFRWW010000023.1 GCA_017441585.1 Lachnospiraceae bacterium | reverse complement strand
GATGTATCTGCTGCTTCCCGTTCTCTTTATCATCCTGATTTACGTTAATTACAGGGTGATCTACAAAGTTACCACCGAAAACATAGAATACAGGGCAAAGTCCACCCTTCTCCAGTACTCCGCCGAGCTGGATGATTTCCTGACTCCCGGCATAAGGATACTTGAATCCATGTCCTATAACATTGAGGATATGTTCCGGACTAATACCTCCAATAAGGAAATACTGGACTTTCTGGTACGGGAGACCGATGAGCTGGAAACCCTTACAAATATTGAGACCACGGGAATCTATGGCTGTATCAAGGGAGAATACCTGGACGGTTCCCTCTGGGTTCCGGACGAGGGCTTTATCCCGGAAGAAAGACCCTGGTATAAGGAAGCCCGCGCAAAGCAGGGAAAACTCACCTATGTGGAGCCCTATGTCGATATGATGACCGGGGACAAGATAGTGACCATATGCCAGCTCCTTTCCGACGGCAAAAGTGTTGTGGGAATTGATATAAAGATCAATCAGATCCAGGACGTAACAGAAAAGCTTATAAGCAAGGATGACGATGCCAGTGCTGTCATAGTCTTAGATGACGACGGCTGTGTGGTAGCTCACTCAGACCCCGGTGAACTGGGAAAGAACTATTTAGAAGAGATCTATGACCCTTCTGCTGTCATCGCCCAGAAACTTCTGATCAGTAATAAAATGGATTTCACCTTAGATTACGAGGGGAGCAGATACATAGTATATGCAATGGACCTTGGAGGCGGCTGGTACATACTTTCCGTGACCAGGGCCCAGAAGATGTTTGCCAGGGTATTCACCGCCTTTTTCATAAGTGTCCTTGCGGGGCTGATCGGAACCCTTTTGATCTTCTATATCCTCTTTACCATAAACCGCAGGCGTATTGAGGCGGAAAAATATAACAGCGACCTGAAATCCGTGTCCTCGATCTACCTTCTGATGTACAAGATAAATCTGCAGGAGGATACCTTCGAAGAGATAAGCTGCTTATCCGACAAGATCACAAATATGATAGGTGAAAAGCGTTGGGAGGCCCGCAATCTCATGAGGAATATAGTCATACTCCGCTCGGATGACAGGTCAAGGGAAGAGATCCTTAATTTCACCGATTTCAACACCTTAAGTGAAAGGCTTGGAAACTCAAATACCATAACCTGTGAATTCATGAATCCCGAGAAGGAATGGAACCGAGCCCGCTTTGTTGTTGTGGAAAGGGATAATGACGGCACTTTGCTCAGCGTCCTCTTTATGGTGGAGACCATCGATGAAGAGAAGAAGGCAAGGGACAGGCTTCTCTACCTCTCTGAAACAGACAGCATGACCGGCATAAATAACAGGGGCAGCGGCGAAAACAAGGTACGGAAGCTGCTTTTAGACGGCGATGGCGGTATGTTCATGCTTCTTGACGTGGATAAATTCAAATCCATAAACGACACCTACGGCCATGCTGCAGGAGACAAGGTACTGATCTCCATCGCTGAATGCATGAGAAGAGCCTTCAGGAATAATGACGTGATGATGCGTCTTGGGGGAGACGAATTTGCTGCCTTCGCGCCCATG
>JAFRWW010000022.1 GCA_017441585.1 Lachnospiraceae bacterium | reverse complement strand
GATGTATCTGCTGCTTCCCGTTCTCTTTATCATCCTGATTTACGTTAATTACAGGGTGATCTACAAAGTTACCACCGAAAACATAGAATACAGGGCAAAGTCCACCCTTCTCCAGTACTCCGCCGAGCTGGATGATTTCCTTACTCCCGGCATAAGGATACTGGAATCCATGTCCTATAACATTGAGGATATGTTCCGGACAAATGCTTCAAATAAGGAAATACTGGACTTTCTGATACGGGAGACCGACGAGCTGGAGACCCTTACCAATATTGAGACCACAGGGATTTACGGCTGTATCAAGGGCGAGTACTTAGATGGTTCCCTCTGGGTTCCGGACGAAGACTTTATCCCCACGGAAAGACCCTGGTATAAAGAAGCACGTGCAAAGCAGGGTAAACTCACCTATGTGGAGCCCTATGTCGATATGATGACCGGGGATAAGATAGTGACCATATGCCAGCTCCTTTCCGACGGTGAAAGTGTTATAGGAATTGATATAAAGATCAATCAGATCCAGAATATAACGGAAAAGCTGATAACCAAGGATAATGATGCCAGCGCTGTCATAGTCTTAGATGACGACGGCTGTGTGGTAGCCCACTCGGATCCGGGAGAGCTGGGAAAGAATTATCTGGAAGAGATCTATGACCCTTCAGCTGTCATAGCCCAGAAACTTCTGATCAGTAATAAAATGGATTTCACCTTAGATTACGAGGGAAGCAGATACATAGTATATGCCATGGAACTTGGGGGAGGCTGGTACATGCTTTCCGTGACCAGGGCGCAGAAGATGTTTGCCAGGGTATTCACCGCCTTTTTCATAAGCGTCCTTGTCGGGCTAATCGGAACCCTTTTGATCTTCCATGTCCTCTTTACCATAAACCGCAGGCGTGTTGAGGCGGAAAAATATAACAGCGGCCTGAAATCCGTTTCCTCCATCTACCTTCTCATGTACAAGATAAATCTGACAGAGGATACCTTTGAAGAGATAAGCTGCTTATCCGACAAGATCACAAATATGGTAGGCGAAAAACGTTCGGAGGCCTGCAATCTCATGAAGAATATCGTCATACTCCGTTCGGACGACAGATCAAGGGAAGAGATCCTTCATTTCACCGATTTCAACACCTTAGATGAAAGACTTGGAAAATCAAATACCATAACCTGTGAATTCATGAATCCCGAAAAGGAATGGAACCGTGCCCGCTTTGTAGTAGTGGAGCGGGATAATGACGGCACTTTGCTCAGTGTCCTCTTTATGGTGGAGACCATCGACGAAGAGAAGAAGGCAAGGGACAGGCTCCTCTACCTCTCTGAGACAGACAGTATGACCGGCATAAATAACAGGGGCAGCGGCGAAAACAAGGTACGGAAGCTGCTCTTAGACGGCGATGGCGGTATGTTCATGCTTCTTGACGTGGATAAATTCAAATCCATAAACGATACCTACGGCCATGCTGCGGGAGACAAGGTACTGATCTCCATCGCTGAATGCATGAGAAGAGCCTTCAGGAATAATGACGTGATGATGCGTCTTGGGGGAGACGAATTTGCTGCCTTCGCGCCCATGGTCTACACCAGGGAAGGCGGAGAAATAATCGTAAACAGATTCTTAAAGCATGTATCCGAGATCCGTCTCGAAGAAATGGGGGATGTTCCCATCGAGATCAGCATAGGCGTATCCTTCTACAGGCCTGAAGACCAGTTCACCTTTGAAGAGCTCTATAAACAGGCTGACAGCTGCGCTTATGAGAGTAAACGGACTTCCGGCAGTACCGCTACATTCTATACAAAAGGGCGGGCATAAAGCTCAGTCCTTTCAACTCTTTCTGCCGATCCGTCGTAGTTTCAGGAAATTGAGGATAAGCCTGAGGCTCTCATCCACTACCACCAGAATAAACAATTCCATTATGCCCTTATGGAAGACCATGACTAAAACAGAGCTCATGGCTATCACAAAGAAGGTGCCGAAAAGCTGGGTCTTGAACATCCAGGTAGGCTCTCCGTAACCCTTTATGCCGGAGCCGACTATTATATTTCCGCTCTTCGGGAAGAGATCCAGGCCCACGATCAGTAGATATAAGGGCGCCACAGCGAGAACCGCGGAATCCCTGGTAAAGAGGCCCAATATCTGACCCGGGAAAATAAGGAAGAGCAGGAGATTCAATATGTCTATCACACCGCAGAGCAGCATGGAGCTCATAACCACCTCCCAG
>JAFRWW010000021.1 GCA_017441585.1 Lachnospiraceae bacterium | reverse complement strand
GCATTGGCATACAACAGTTTAGACTCAATTAATGAAAAAGCAATGGCTTTTTTTGTCCGACTGAAAATGGTTATTTCTTTTCGACTCAGATTGGTTAAATCTTTCCGACCCTGAGTGGTTAATTCAATCCGACTCTAACATTGTTACAGCAAAAGGCGCAGTTCTTGAGAGAAATCTTGAAACTGCGCCTTTTTTGTTTTGCCTATTTTCTTGCCATAATGTTCAGAAGTTGGGAAAACTGTTTTTATTTGAATCTATGGGCGTTTATGATAAAATGTTAGGGTGACAGATGCAAACTTGTATCAATGTGTGGAAACTGTGTATGAATCATACACGACACATGAATAGATATATGACGGAGGAGAAATGGCTGACAGAGTGGAAATAGTGCTGGATATCCGTGATCTGGATATCAGTTTTAAATCACCGGCCGGGTTGATCCATGCCATCAGAGGCGTAAATATGACGCTCAGGAAGGGAGAAACGCTGGCTGTAGTCGGAGAATCCGGTTCCGGAAAGTCCGTTACCATGCGTGCGGTAATGGGGATCCTGGCTAAAAATACGATCATAAACAGCGGCGAGATATTTTTCACTTATCTGGATTCAGATAAAAACAGTAAGACGGAGGATCTGCTTAAAAAAGACAGAGCCTGGCGTGAGAACAACATAAACGGCAGGCGTATCTCCATGGTCTTTCAGGATCCCATGACGTCCCTGAATCCAACCATGAAGATAGGACGGCAGCTGGAGGCCGCTATCTTATCGCACTATCGGATGAGCAGGAAGGAGGCTTCCTCCAAGGCACTTCGTTTGCTTACGGAGGTGGGCATCACCGATCCGGAAAGCAGGATGCAGCAGTATCCGCATCAGCTTTCGGGAGGAATGCGCCAGAGAGTGGTGATCGCCATCGCTCTGTCCTGTGACCCACAGGTGCTGATCTGCGATGAACCCACCACGGCTTTGGATGTGACGGTTCAGGAAAAGATACTCCAGCTCATAAGACGCATTCAGGTGGAAAGAGAACTGTCGGTGGTCTTCATCACACATAATATGGGAGTGGTGGCAAATATGGCTGACTACGTAAATGTGATGTATGCAGGTAAAATAGTGGAGGCGGGAACCATAATAGATGTTTTTTACGACCCGAGGCATCCCTATACCTGGGGGCTGCTCTCCTCCATACCGGATGTGGATTCTGAAGGGGCGGAACTGTTTTCCATTCCCGGCACGCCGCCGGATCTTAAGAAGCAGATCGTGGGTGATGCTTTTGCATCCAGAAATCCCTATGCCATGGAGATCGATTTCAAGGCGGAACCTCCCATGTTTAAGATATCCGAATCCCATTATGCGGCGACCTGGCTTTTGGATGAGCGCGCGCCTAAAGTAGAGCGTCCCGAGAGTCTTGAAAAGAGGATCAGACGTCTCAGAGAGGAGGCCAGAGAATATGTCGGCTAAAGAACCTCTGTTAAGGGTAGAAGATCTGTGTATGTATTTTTCTTCAAAAAATCATGTGACACGAGCAGCTCAAAATGTCAGTTTTGAGATAAATGAAGGTGAAACCTATGGTCTGGTGGGAGAGTCGGGATCCGGTAAATCCACTATCGGACGCTGTGTGATCCGCCTGTATGAACCCACTTCGGGAAAGATATATTTAAAGGGTACGGACATTTCGGGTGCACTGGATAAAGAAAAAAAGGAACTTTTGTATAAAAATATCCAGATGATCTTTCAGGATCCCATGTCGTCGCTGAATCCCCGTAAAACCGCCGAGGAGATCGTGGGAGAGGGACTGGATATACATCATCTGTATGATAGCCGCCAGGAGAGAAAAGAAAAGATATTAAGGATCCTCTCCATGGTGGGGCTGTCTCCTGAACAGGCAGGACGCTATCCTGCCCAGTTTTCGGGAGGCCAGAGGCAGCGCATCGGTATAGCCAGGGCGCTTGTCATGGAGCCTTCACTCATTATCGCGGACGAATGTATAGCCGCGCTTGATGTGTCCATACAGGCCCAGGTTGTAAATATGCTGCGGCGGATAAAGAATGAGCTGGGTACTTCTTTTCTGTTCATTTCCCATGACCTTTCAATGGTGCGTTATCTGTCGGATAAGATAGGAGTTCTGCATCTCGGATTTTTACTTGAAAGCGGGACGTCCGATGAGATCTTTTCCAATCCGGTACATCCGTATACCAGAAGCCTGATATCCGCGATCCCTTCACCCAATCCGCTGGTGCAGCTTAAGGAACGGGAATATTATGATATGGAAAAGGACGGCGTTTATTATGACAACGGCAGCTGGCATCTCATTGAAGGAACCCATAAGGTATGGTGTACAGATGCGGAATACAAAAAATGGACGTCTGATAAATTGAAAGAGGGCAGATCATGAAAAAGAAGATGTTTAGCATAATGACTGTGTTTGCGCTGATGATGTCCTTTCTTTCCGGATGCGTCCCTTCCATTCCTTCGACGGATCCGGAGAGGGAGATAGATTTTTACGTCAATCTTCCGCCTACCAATCTTGACCCCCAGAAGCAGTTTTATGCAAATAATGTCAGAATTCAGGGGATGTTTCTGGAAGGTCTTATGACCAGAGATGATAAGGGGAATCCTATCTGCGGCATCGCAAAGAGTTATGAGGTGTCGGAGGACGGTCTTATTTACACTTTTCATCTGAGAGAAGATGCCTGCTGGGATGACGGAACGGCGGTTGAGGCAGATGATTTTGTTTTTGCCTTTCAGCGTCTGGTGGATCCGGAAAATGCATCTGATGCTTCTATAATGCTTACGGATTATGCGAAGGTGGTCGGAGCGGAAGATATTTTTTATGATGGCGCGTCTGTCGACTCACTGGGGGCAAGGGCAGTGGATGACCGTACTTTGGAAGTGAGGCTTGAAAATCCTTGTCCGTTTTTCATCGATCTTTTGACTGCACCGGCCATGACTCCCTGCAACCGTCGTTATTATTACAGCCATGAGGACAGATATTTTGCCAACGGAGATAACATCTTAAGCTGCGGTCCTTTTACCATAGATTATTATGAGCCAAGAGGCAAGCAGATCCATTTAAGGAAAAATGAATATTATTATGATGCGGATAAAGTGGAACTTGCAGGTGTGAACCTGCAGCTGCTTGCAGACCAGCAGCAGCTGATAATGAGCTTTCAGAAAGGCGATGCCGAGTGCATCCCCATTTCCGGAGAACAGCAGGAGGTTTCCGAAGGGGATAAGAGACTGAATGAAGTCAGCGGCGCGATGGTATGGTATGTAAAACCGAATTTCAATAACAAAGCCCTGGCGAACCGAAATATACGCAGAGCCCTGAGTATGTGCGTGAACAGGGAAATGCTCAGAAAAAATATTTTGAGAGCGGGGAATTCGGTCATGACAAGGATGATCCCGGAACAGATCTGTTTTGAGCCGGATGGCACGGACTTTGGAGGTGAAACCGACAGGTATAAGGAGGTATGCGGCTACGATCCTGAGAAGGCCCGCGAATACTGGGAAAAGGGTCTTGAGGAGATCGGTGAAAGCGGAGCGGAGTTTGAATTTCTGACTACTTCGGATTCGAATGTCTTCATGGATATCCTGAAGGAGGAATGGGAAAAGGCACTTCCCGGTTTCAAACTTAAATACAGGGTGGTCCAGCCTAATGTGTATTATGAGGAACTGTTTGCCGGTAATTTTGACCTGAGCCTGGACGGCTGGGGAGCGGATTACGGAGATCCGGCATCCTATCTTAATCTGTTTGTGACAGGCGTAAAATGGGGCTGCCCGGGATTCAGTTCCCAGGTTTATGATAAGATCATAGAAGATGCGAACAATGTACCCTTGGTGCTGGACCCCGTTAAAAGATTTCAAAAACTTCATGAGGCGGAGGATTATCTGATGGAGGAATCGGTCATAATCCCGATCTATTGTCAGGGAAACGCATGTCTTTTGTCGGATGCGGTGACGGGGATCTCTTTCCTGCCCTTATGTCCTGAGATCAGTTTTAAAAATGCAAACTATAAAAAGCAGGTGACAAAGTGAAAAAATATATTTTAAAAAGAATTATGATATCGGCCTGTTCACTGATCGTTATGATGGTGATCCTGTTTTTATTACTGACGCTGATGCCCGGTTCTCCCTTTAACGATGCGAAGCTGGATGCGGCGCAGAAGGCTGTGATCGCGGCAAAATACGGTCTGGACAAACCTGTTTTGATCAGGCTTTGGCTATATATGAAAAATGTGATCAAAGGAGATTTCGGAGTGAGCTATGTGCTCTCCCGTGATTACCCGGTATCAGAACTTCTTACAAGCAGGATAGGCGTGTCCGTGGGCATAGGTTTTTGTTCCTTGCTGCTGGGGACTGTGGTCGGTATCGCGCTGGGACTCATGGCGTCTGTATGGGAGGGACGTCTTCCCGACCATCTGGCCATGGGGATATCGGTACTGGGGCTTGCGGCTCCGGCCTATGTTTTTGCGGTATTATTCTGTTATTATCTCGGCTTTAAATGGCGTATGTTTCCACTGATCTATGATCTGAGAGCGCCGCTGACTTCGGCCACCCTTCCCATTCTGGCATCGTCGGTGATGATCATAGCCGTGATCAGCAGATTTACGAGGGATGAGACCTTGAGGGTGATGCAGTCGGACTATGTGCTATTTGCCAGATGCCAGGGTATGGATAAGAAGACTTTGATCTTCGGATATGTTTTGAGAAACGCCCTGCTTCCAGTGGTCACGGTGATGGGGTCTCTGGTGGTCTCACTTTTGACGGGAACTCTGGTAATAGAGGATATGTTCGCCGTTCCCGGAATCGGTTCGTTTATGGGAGAGGCCATCCTTGAAAATGATTATAATGTGGTCCTGGCGCTGAGCTTTGTCTACGCCATGATCTATATAGTGGTGATGCTGGGCGTGGACATTATATACGGCATTTTGGATCCCAGGATCAGGATAGCGGGTAAGGCGGAATAGATAAAAGGAAAGAGGCATGAATATGGGTTATGAACCTAAGGCAGAAGATTTCCGTTTTATAGAAAGAAACGGGGAAGATAATAAAGACAGCGGCTCTTATGGAGAAACACTCTATTGGAGATCCGTTTATAAGAAGTTCGTAAGCAAAAAGATCAATGTGGCTGCGCTGGTGACTCTTTTGCTGCTGGTGATCCTTGCGATCATCGGTCCATGGCTGTCGGGTTATAAATTTAATGCACAGCAGCTGGAATACCCGAATCTTACTCCCAGGGTACCGGTGATCGAAAAACTGGGTATCTTTGACGGTAAAAGTGTGCTCAATAAAACTACGGGACGGGAAGTATCAAATCCTTACATAGAGCAGGGGATAGCTCAATATCATATATTCGGAACGGATGCTTTAGGCAGGGATGTTTTCTGCCGGTGCTTCAGGGGGCTTCGTATATCCTTGTTCGTGGCAGTGGTATCTACACTTGTAAACGTGCTGATCGGTCTTATCTACGGAATGATATCAGGATATTTCGGAGGGGCTGTGGACATGTGCATGCAGCGTGTGGTGGACATATGGGGCTCCATTCCCCAGATGGTGGTGCTAACGCTGCTGGTGCTCATATTGAAACCGGGGATTTTAACACTTATAGTTGCTTTTATGCTGACGGGCTGGATAGGCATGAGCCAGATAGCCAGGGCTGAGGTCCTTAGAATGAGAGAGTCGGAATTTGTCCTGGCATCCAGAACTCTGGGGGCAGGCAGTTTTTTTATCCTGTTTCGAAACATACTTCCAAATATTACGGGCCCTGTGATCACACAGATCATGGTGACTATTCCTTCGGCCATCTTTATGGAATCCACTCTTTCCGTGATGGGACTGGGCATATCGTCCGGTGAGGTTTCCCTTGGACTCATGATCCAGGGTGGACTCCTTAATTTCTTTTTGCATCCTCACCGTCTGGTACCGCCGGTTGCCATCATGGTGCTGACCATGGTCTGCTGCAATCGCCTGGGGGATGCATTGAGGACAGCAATGGACCCGGGTGAAGTGATCTAGATATCACGCTGCAAGATAATGTTTGAAGGCAAAAAGACCGGATAGAAATAAGATCTGACATATGTTGTGTCACAAAGAAGGAGAGTAATATTATTGGATACAGATAAACATAACAGGACAAAGAAGCCGGATGGAGTTTTGATCGGAATCATTATAGGTGTTACAGTTTTAGTTTCTTTTGTTATTATTGCTGTTGCTGTTTTTTCTTTCGCCGTTCTCCGATTTTTTGGGTATCGTAATCCCGTGGAGCATTATTTTGAGACGAAAAAAACACAAGCGGCCCTTGATAAGAAATATCCCGGTCATGATTTTACTCTGGATACGGCATATGGCTGGGGAGAGTATGGATATTATTTCAGTATTTATGGCACAGATGAAAACGGGATCAGATTCCGGGTGCAGTGGATAGAAGGTGAAATGGATGATTATTACCAGCGCGAGTGGAATCAGTTCTTTTATGGCAAAAAGATCGTGGAATATCAGAATAGCTTAAGGGATGAATATTTCCCGCAGATCCCTTATGTGGATACTTATGAGTACGACACGGATGATGAGTATGATTTTTTCGGAGATAGGTATAAGAAAGAATTTTTTGAATCCATGGATGATGCCATCGAAGTCAGCAAGGACGGCAGGTTTGATACCAGGGTCACCTTTAAAGGGATAGATCTTGATACGGCAGATGATGAAGAGGTTCGGCGGTTTGCTGAGTCTATGGCGGATTCACTTATGTGGCTGCATGATAAGACCGGTTATGATCATATCGCTATCAATTCATTTTATTATATTGAGTACGACGAATACGGCGCCGGGTTTAAAACGAAGGATGAACTGGTGGCTGATATAAAAGAAAGGATAGAGCGCGAGAAACAGCGATGATCTGCTTTTTGCGCGGAGTGTAATAATTTGGAGGAGATCCGTAGGACCGTGAACCCTTACGTTTTTATTACAGCCTTAACAAATTTTTAAAGGTACACGGTACTTAAATAAAAGTAAAGGGGTCAGACCCCATTGCAGTAGGAGGTGTAAACGCTGATGTCACAATTGAATCGGAAAACCAATGCTAACGGGATAATGAACGGGCAACAGCTTGATCAGCCAGGTCAAGCTTTATATAGCTACTGCAAAGTAATGCGTGTGCCTAAGCTGGGAGCAGCCCCCGGTGTGATCACTGTTCTTACGGGTTTGATATTAACTTTTATCATAGCAGCTCTCGGGGCGAGTCTTTTGTTGGCTGTGGCCACAGGCGTCATAGTAAGCGCTGTGTTTGTTTTTCTATTCTGGCTCGCCTACAGATATCGGGTAGGAGCCTCAAAAAGGCTTAACTCCTACCTGGCTGAAGATGGCGGGCAGTTAATGTTCAGCGACTTTGCCTCGGCGCAGCCCTGTATGGGCGACCAGTTTAGGCTTGGAAGATATTATCTGTTCATCAAAAACGGAGCCGTGCTCAGGCTCGACAGCATTACCGATATAGTAAGGGTGGCAACTCGTTCGGGTGTGGGTGTGAGCGTTACTGTTAAAGATGAAAACGGCAGTATGTCATTACTGCTTTGCAAGGTGCATAGGTTCAATGACAGGGCAGAGATTGAAGAGATACGTGAAGCAGTGATGCATAGGCATTTGTCGGTATGAATGCCGGAACCGGCAGATGGAAAAACGGAGATAAAATAGATTGGAGGTCATGAGGAGTGTTTTTAGATCATGCCGATATTAACGACGCTTTGTTATATTGAAAAGGATGACTGCTATCTGATGTTACACCGTATCAAGAAGGAGAATGATGTCAATCATGATAAGTGGATCGGTGTGGGCGGAAAGTTTCAGGATGATGAGAGCCCCGAAGAATGTCTTTTACGTGAGGTTAGGGAAGAAACAGGATATGATCTGCTTGATTACAGATTGAGAGGGATCATAACTTTTATTTCGGACAAATGGGAAACAGAGTATATGTACCTGTATACCGCCGACTGCTTTACGGGAACTCAGATTGAATGTGATGAGGGAGAACTGGTCTGGGTCAGAAAGGACGAGATGGACAGTTTGACACTTTGGGAAGGCGATAAGATATTTTTAAAACTGCTTGCCCAAGATTCGCCGTTCTTTTCGTTGAAACTGAGATATAAGGGCGAGGTATTGGAAGAAAGAATTTTAAAGGTGTATGGCAGGACGGGGCAAGCCTTATAAGTAATTAGTTGAATTTGGAATGTGAGGAATAAGCATATGTCAAGTAAGATAGAACTGTTTAAGGCATATTACAATTCATTGGCGGTTCTTAAAGAGAATGGCTATCATAGCATTTCATTTCCCCTTATAAGCTCAGGCATTTTTGGCGGAAACCTGGAGAATCCTGTGGCAGAATCAACTAAGCAGTGTATCAGAGCATATAAGAAATTCGTAGAGACTTACCCTGATTATGAGGTTGATGTTAAGCTGTGTGCCTTTACTGACTCGGAGATGAGTAAAGCAAAGAAGGAATTATAAAATAGAGGTTGTTATCGCAACGAAAACATGTGTTACAAAACGCGAAAAACAGAGGATTTTAAAATGATACGAGTGTTATTTATTTGCCATGGGAATATTTGCAGATCGGCGATGGCCGAGTATATGTTTAAGGATATGGTGAAGAAACTGGGAGTGGAGGATGAGTTTTATATTGAGTCCGCGGCTACCAGTTCGGAGGAGATAGGGAATCCGGTTTATCCGCCGGCCAGGCGTGAGCTTAATGCCCATGGGATCAAATGTGATGGGCATAGGGCCAGGAGGATCATACGGGATGACTATGACCGGTTTGATTATCTCATAGCCATGGAACAGTATAATTTAAGAAATATGAAAAATACTTTCCCAATTGATGATCCTTATGGTAAAATATACAAGATATTGGATTTCACCGACGAGCCGGGGGATATAGCGGATCCCTGGTATACCGGTGAGTTTGAGTTGACTTACAGACAGTTGGATAAGGGGCTTAAGGCCTTTTATGAGCATGTGACAGCAGGGGCATGATAAATTGTTTGGTGGCGATCGTGCATGGCAGTCAGATAGAGCTTCAGTATTGTACTATGTTCCCCGCGGTTTTTGTCCCGGAAATATAAGAAGCGGATTTATATCGAAGGGGTTATGAGGAACTATATATGTTGAAAAAACATGAGGAAGCAGAACTTCGTGAAAAGATAAAAAGGCATCTGGAGCATCCCAGGGTGCAGCGTATGAATGATTTCTCCCAGCACGGGAGCATAACTACCTATGCCCATTGTTACAGGGTGGCTAAGTGGTGCTACTGGGTGGACAAGCGTCTTCACTTAAATTCCAGGGAGGATGTGCTTTTGTCCGGGGCCATGCTGCATGACATGTTCCTCTATGACTGGCATACCATAGGTAAGATGAACAGGGGACATGCCATTAATCATGCTGAGCTGGCCTGCAGAAATGCCATCAGGTATTGCGATATAGATGAGCACACCCAGGATGTGATCAGGACTCATATGTGGCCCGTGAATATCACGAAGCTTCCCAGGACCAGGGAGGCGGTCCTGGTGAATATCGGGGATAAATGGTGCTCCCTGGTGGAGACCCTGGCATTTCGCAGGGGTATGAAAAAAGGCAAAAAAAGAGGAAAGAAACACTGATTAAGCGATCATGGACAGGATTTTTTTAAGCGGTTACGTAATCTGGTTTTTCATTTTCAGCGTTATAGGCTGGATCTTTGAGACGGTTTATTGTTCCATTAAGGACGGTTTTTACCAAAACAGAGGATTTTTATACGGACCGGTTTGTCCCATATACGGCTTGGGTGCGCTTTTGGCCATCATCATTGCCGATGTGGTTTATTGTCATGGATATTATGACAGATTTTCAGCCTGGCAGATTTTTGTTATCGGGTATGTTTTCAGCGCGATCTTAGAGTACAGCGCCCACTATCTTCTGGAGAAAAAGTTCCACGCTACCTGGTGGGATTATTCGGATATGCCCCTTAATCTGCATGGGCGTATCTGTGTGCCCGCATCTACACTTTTCGGGCTTTCATACATGGGGATCTTCAAGTTTGTATATCCTATGGTTTTAGGGATGAGAAATGGCCTGGCGCCTCAGATCCAGGAGGCGGTAGCCATGATATGTGTGGTGATACTGGCTGTTGACACCACTCTTACGGTCACTACCCTTAAGAGCTTCGAGCAGGAAATGGTTTCCATGGATGAGGTGGTCAATACCAACATGATCGCCCTTACGAAGCTGTTGAAGGAAAAGCGCAGCGGTGAAGATATAAATGTCACGGAGGGCGTGGAAAAGACCAGGGCGCAGATGGCTGCGGACATGGCAAGGCGCATAGCTGCAAATATGAGTTCCTTCAGGGTGTCAGCGCTGAATCGTATCAAAAAATACAGTTACCCTAAGTTCCTTAATATCAGGATAGAGACTCTTCGTAAAGAGATCATGGCCAGGAATCCTTTCCTCAACGGGAGAAAGAAGCAGCATGAGGGACAGGATAAGAAGAAAGAAGATTAAAGGCAGGAGAATTTAAAGTTGGTTTTGCAGGGCAATTACAGGAATAAAATGAGGGATAATATCTCACGTCTGTCCAAGGGATACGTGGAATATACCAACCTCACGGTTGATATAAAACCTGTGGCTCTTGAGTTGTCCGTACAGGAAGGTGAGATCGCCGAGGGCGTGATAAATGTTACCGTCAAGGATGGCGGAGTCGTCTACGGCACTGCGATCTCGCATAACCTCAGGATGGAGATCCAAAACCCGGATTTTGCGGGGGAGGATGCGAATATTAAATACAGGTTTGACGCCACGGGCTTGGAGCCCGGGGAGGTCATCAAAGGCGAGATCTGCCTTATCATGGATGCGGGGGAATTCGTGATCCCCTATGTGGTCTTTATCCTTCACGGAGACATTGAGACGGCTGCCGGTCCCGTGAAGAATCTGTTTCATTTTACAAATCTGGCCCAGGAGGATTATCAGAGGGCAAAGGATATCTTTTACTCGGAGGCCTTCGGGTCTTTGATCGCAAACAGTGACAATCAGTATTTCGGCATATACAGGGGCTTTTGTCAGGGCACAAAGTGTGATGAAAACTTTGATGCTTTTCTTCGCACGGTAAAAAAGAAGAATCCCAGTACATATTCATTTTATTCCCCCGCCCTTGAGGACGGCGTGTTTAAGATCACCTGTTTTTCGGATCGTCAGGAGGAGATAACCGTCGTAAGGGACGGCTGGGGGAGCTGCAGCTTCGAAGTGGTATCGGACTGTGATTTTCTGACGCCTTTAAATACCACGCTGACCGAGGACGATTTTATCGATCAGGAGGCCCTTTTGACCATTGATATTACGGAGGATGATCTGCATGAGGGCCTGAATTTCGGCAGGGTCATAATAAAGGGATCTGATGGGGAGTTTGAAGCCCGCTTCTGCGTGAAAAAAGAGAGAGAAGAGGAAGGCGAAGCCATGAGGCTGCGCCGCAGGATGCAGGCTTATCGGGCTGAGCTCTTAAAATCCTATATAGCATATAAGATACGCAATATAAGCCGCAGTGAGTGGGAGGAAAAATTTAAGGCTCTTACGGACCGTCTTTTGGAGATCGATCCGGAGGATCTGGTATCACGTCTTTCACGCGCGCATTCACTGCTGGTGCTGGGAAGACTGGGTGAGGCTACTTCCCTTATCGATGAACTGATGGATGAGGCTCAGTCGGCAGGACCTTTGGAATACGGTTATTGTATGTATTTGTCCAGCATGGCTTCCGACAGCTCGGATCATATAGCGAACTGCTGTCGTCTGGTGAGCCGCCTGTTCATAGAGCATCCGGAACAGGATACTCTGTTATGGCTGCTGACGCAGATGGATGACGATATGAATTCGGATCCCGCCATGACGCTTAAGACCATAAAGCATCAGTATAATACTCAGGGGGTCGGTCCCCTTTTATATCTGAAGGCGTATGAACTGTTTTCACAGGATCCGGAGCTTTTGACCGAGGTCAAGAGTTTTGAGATACAGGTAATGAATTTTGCGGTTAAGACGGGACTTTTTGATGAGCAGCTGTCAAAGCGGTTTTCACAGCTGATAAAAGAAGAGAGATCCTATGATCCCGTGGCCCTCAGGGTGTTAAAGGCCATGTACGAGGAGTATAAGGATAATGAGTACCTGGGCTGTATCTGCATGCTGTACATGAAGGAAAACAGACTGGATGAGGATGCTTTTGAGTGGTATCTGACTGCAGTTGAAAAGGATGTGAACATTACACGTCTGTTTGAGATATTCATAGATGCGCTTCCTGTGGATTACGCAAAGGAACTGCCTGCACCGGTGCAGCTGTATTTCAGTTACGGTGCATCCTTAGAGCCTGTCAGGAAGGCAGCCCTTTTTGCCAATATAATCCAGTATCACAGTCAGAATCCGGAGATCATGACTTCCTATGATCCCCAGATACTCGAATTCGCAAAGCAGCAGGCTGAAAAGGGAAATATTGATGCGCGTCTTTCGGTCATATATGCTTATCTTAAAGATAATGAGGAGTTTATCCCCATCTTTGAAAAGAATGCATCTTCTTTTGTTTTTGCCCATCATGTAACCTGCGCAAAGGATGCTCCGGACTATCTGATCGTGGTTGAAGAAGCCTTTACCAAAGAGAGAAAGGTGGACTTTAACCGCGGAGAAGCTTGCGTCAGCATATACGGAAGCAGCTATGAACTCTTCGGTGAATATGAGGATGGCAGGAGGATCTACGGCGACATATTTGAGGATGAGGCGCTGTTTTTCCCTCAGGATTATGAGGATAAGCTGCTTTCAAAGGAGGGCGAAGTCGATTTAAGGAACGCCGTATATTTTTCCGAGCGCATGGACAGGGCCAATATACCTGATGAGCAAAGTTATCGCCATGTGCTGACTCTGGCCCAGTCGGATGAGATAAGAAGTCTTTACAAGAGACCTTTCATCGTGAAATTGCTGCGCTATTATGAAGATGATGACAGCCACAGTTTTGACCTGATGGATAAGCTGGATATATCGGCTCTGGACAGTGCAGGACGTGCCGAACTGCTGGAGCTTCTGATGCATAAGGGCAGATATGGCAACGCCCTGGATATAATAAAGAGATACGGCATAAACGGTGTGTCTTCAAGGCTTTTGGTAAAGCTTCTGGTGTCCATGAGAAAGGAACTGGAAAATGAGGATGAACCGCTGGTGCTCTGGCTTTGCAGTGAGTGTTTTGCCATGGGCAAATATGACGGCATGCTTTTAAAGTTCCTGTGCGACAATTTGAGGGATACTACCAGGACCATGAGGAGTTTATGGAGAGCGGCCAGGGATTTTGATATAGATACCAGGGCACTGGAGGAACGGCTCCTGATACAGATGATGTTTACCGGAGCTTATGTGGGTGATCGGGATGACATCTTTGAATCCTATGAAAGCCATATAGCCATTCCGCTGGTGGAGATGGCCTGGGTGACGAAATGCTCTTATGATTATGCCATCCTTGATGAGATGATGGATGAGCGCTTTTTTGCAAGGCTTCTTAAACTGAAGGGACAGGGTAATGCGCTGAATGATTATTGTGCCCTTGCCCTGATACAGTATTTTTCCTCCCAGCGCAGGGAGTACGGCGAGAAGCTTTTGCTGGTGGAACCTGTCAGGGAGATACTGGCTGAGTTTATCAGGGATTTTCTGGCCAAAAAGATCATGCTGTCCTGTTTCATGCAGTTTAAGGATCTGGTTCCCGAGCTTTCCATGTATGAGGGCTATGTATTTATAGAACATAAGGCGGCGCCGGATTCGGTGGTGACTTTGAATTATATAGTGGAGGCTTCTTCACAGGCGGGGACGGATTATACCAGGATGAGCATGAGGATGGTGCTGCCCGGCATATTCTGTGCCTCATTCATGCTGTTTCACACGGAGCAGCTTAAATATTACATATCCATCGAACAGGGTGGGCATGCAGCCATCACGGAAAGCGCGAGGCTGGATGCGCCTTACATATCAGGGGAGACTTCCAATAAATATGAAGTGCTCAATGAGATGTATTCCTGTCTGGAAAGTGAGGATCGGGAGAAGCTTATAGAGATGATGGAAGTATACAGAAGGCGTGAGTATACGGGAAAGGCTTTGTTCAGGCCCATCACCCAGATGGATGCGTGATGAAGAAATGATGTGGAGTTTGTATGATTATCGGAATTGATCTAAACGATACCGGAAGCAGAATATCTTTTCTGGAGGACGGACAGAGCGTTCCCACTACCATATCCCTGGTGACCGGCGGGGAGGAGTACGATATTCCCATGCTGGCTGCCAAGCGTAAGGATCATGATGAATGGTATTTCGGCAAAGAGGCGTTAAGGCTTCCTGATAGCGAGGACGTGTTCAAGACGGACGGCCTTTGCTATAAGGCTGTTTATGACGACATAGTCATAGCCTTCGGACAGGAGTATAAGGCCTTCGACCTTTTGGTGATGTATGTAAAGAAGCTTTTGTCCATGACCTCCTTTGTGGAATCCTGGCAGATGGCCGACAGGATATGCATCTGCGCGGGAGAACTGGGGGGACAGAGTGTAAAGATGCTCCGCCGCATGGCCAGATCCTTTGATTATCCCGATGACAGATTTGATTTTATCAGCAGGTCCGAGAGTTTTTATGAATATATGATGCATCAGCAGGAGGATCTGTGGAATCATGATGTGGTGCTTCTGGATATGACCGGTAAGGGCATACTTTCAAGGCGCCTTTGCGTGGACCGCAGGACGAAGCCTGTGGTTTGCAGGATATATAATGATGAGGACAGGTCCGTGGATCCTTCGGATGATGAAGCCCTTAAGGAATTCGCCCAGAAACAGACCGAGGGGCGCATCGTCACCAGCGTTTATCTGGTGGGGGGGATCGCGGACAAGGATACCACGCCTAAGACCATAAGATATCTGTGCATGAAGAGGAGGGTTTTTCACGCCCATAATCTTTATACCTGGGGTGCCTGCCATTTTTCAAAGGACAGGCATCTGGGGATAGACAAGAGACGAAGCTATCTGTATCTGGGAAAGGATAAGCTCCGCTCGAACATAGGCATCAGGGTTTCAAAGGTCAATGAAGAGACATACTTTTCCATAGTGGAGGCCGGGGTAAACTGGTATGACGTAAATGCGGTCACCGAGCTTTACCTGGGCAGGGAAAGAGAACTGAGATTTCTGATCAGCCCCATGGTAGGGCGCAATGAGCACAATGCGATAATGAGACTCACGGACATTCCGTCAAGACCCGAGCATACCACCAGAGTCAGGATCAGGATCACTATGGATACCGAGGATTATCTGACGGTGAATGTGGAGGATCTGGGCTTCGGTGAGATTTTTCCGGCGTCGGGCACCGTGGTGACGGAGAGGATCGCTGTGAGTATCTGACTGTGATATGTTTTTTAGATCCTTCGGCTGAAGCCTCAGGATGACAGATGATCATGTCATTCTGAGCGTAGCGACGCTGATCACACCATGAAATGGTGTGATGCCGCCCCGGCGAGGGGTTGCGAAGCAACAGGAAGAATCCTGATAGACGTGGCATATAGTTGAAGTGATGAGAGGTAGGAATAATGTTGTATCTGCCTGTGGGCAATTACGCTACAACACCATATTATCTGGAAGAACTGGGTGTGTCCCTGCATACCATAGAGGAACTGTGTTATTATCTTCGTGAAAATGCGGCCTCACTGGATGAGGGGATCATGCGTCAGGGGCTGGCTTCTTTTGTGGAAAAGGAACTGGGACTTAAGGAACTGGGACGTTCCCTTATGGATGTGATCGCAAACAAGGGAAGTCTGGCTTCCTTTGTCAAACTCATTTTTGAAGAGAGCGGTTATGTGAGCAGGGAGGAGCTAAGGACCATAGAATCCATGCTTCGTGAAAACGAGGCCGTGGGTATGGCCGGAAGGAGAAAGAACAGCGGTGATTACCATCTTTTTGCCGGACGTTTCCTGCCTGCCTTAAGAGAGTATATGCAGGCTCTTAAGGGCTGTGACCCTCAGAGGGACCCAGGGCTTTATTCCATGTGCATGCATAACCTGGGATGTGCCCAGGCGGGTCTTTTCATGTATGATGAGGCTGCCGAGAGCTTTAAAAAGGCCTGGGACAAAGGCGGTGTGAAGGAGAGTTATTCCTGTTATCTGGCAGCTCTTCGCATGGGGAACAGCCGTGAGAAATACGCGGCGCTTGTCAGGGAACTGGGACTGGACCGCACTATGGTCAAAAATCTGGAAGAGAACATATCCGAATACTGTGTCATGTCAAGGCAGTCGGAGGATTATTCGGTGCTCAAGGAGGCCCTTAGTGATCTGGAGACGGATAATTACAGTGACTTTGACCGGAGGGCCGGCGCTGTTCTCGCTTCCTGGAAAGAGGACTACAGGCACAACGCGGAGTGATATATGTTTGAATGGCTGAAAAAACTGTTTGGCAGGAAGGAAAAGAAGGAACCGCAGGAGGAGACCGACTGGGACCTTTTTGAGGACGGTGATTTCCTGGCTGCCAACAGGCGCGAACTCAACCTCAACGATATGTCCGGGATGGAGCAGTACATCAATGAGTGCTGCAGGCAGATGAAGGAACAGACCGAGATTATCGAGAGGAGCAATTTTGAGTATAACGCCGTCACGGAAAGGCTGAGGGATATAGAGGAGATCGAAGCCCTTCCCCCTTCCCAGGCGCAGAAAATAAAGAACTGTGCTTCAAAGATACTGGAAAGGGAAGAAATACGGCAGGAATACCTTAACCGTAAGGACGCGATGCCCAAGGAACTGTATCACCGCATGGAAAGACATGAGGAGGATATGCCCGAGGCCATAAATAAGCTGCGGGAGAATGAGGATTATAAATCTCTGGTGCGAAAGGATCTCAAAAACCTGGAGGGGGAGAAGATATCCTACCGCTTTGCACGTCATGAACTGATGAATTCCCAGCATAACAAGCGTATCCTGGTGGCTGTCATACTGGTGTTCGAGGTGCTCACCCTTCTGGCGCTGTTGGTGATGCAGTTTCAGTTTAAAATGGAGGTGTCCATCGGCATACTTTTGTGCATCGCAGTGGGAGCGATCTTTCTGACTGCAGTCTTTACCGCATTCATGAGGGATAAGACGGAGCTTAAAAAGGTTGAAAAAAAGCTGAACCGGGCGATAGTGGTGCAGAACCGCATAAAGATAAGATATGTGAATGTTTCAGGCCTTATAGATTACGCCTGCGCCAAGTATCAGGTGAACTCTTCGGATGAGCTTAAGTATATGTGGGAGAGGTATTTAAAGGAAAAGGCCCGGATGGAGAGATACAAGGCGGCGGATGAGGAACTGGGCGCCGTGGGAGCCGAGCTGATATCTTTGCTCGCGGATTACAGGATAAAGGATCCCGAGATCTGGGTGCATCAGGTCAGGGCACTTACGGATCACAGAGAGATGGTGGAGATACGCCACGAGCTGGTGGCCCAGCGCGGAAGCCTGAGGCGGCGTATCAATTATAATGAAGAAAAGAGGAATGAGCTTAAGGAGGAAGTCAAGAAGCAGACCCTTTCGCACCCTGATATGGCCCCCATGATAATGGATATAGTGGAGGGGTACGGACAGTGATTGAATTATTTTTCAAAATATAGTATGATGGACTTCGTGTGATTTTTAATATGTTTATTGGAGGACTATTATGAAAAAATCTGTTGTAACGGTTATTCTTCTCACGGCAGCCCTGGCCTGTACATCCCTGACAGGATGTTCAGCTTCCAAGGCTGACGAAACTGCTCCTGCAAATGATCAGGCTACAGCTCCTGAGGCCACGGCTCCTGAGACTGCAAAGGATGAGGCTGCAAAGGATGTGGCTGCAAAGGATGAGGCGGCTCCTGCCGGCGGGATTGACGGCATGACTACTTTCACGGTGGGCTTTGATGCTGATTTCCCTCCCTATGGTTATATGGATGACAATGGGGATTATGTGGGCTTTGATCTGGATCTGGCAAAGGAAGTGGCAGACAGACTCGGTCTTGAGGTGGTTTATCAGCCCATAGACTGGGATGCAAAGGATATGGAGCTTGAGTCCGGAGCCATCGACTGCATCTGGAACGGCTTTACCATGAGTGATGAGAGACTGGACGCCTATACCTGGTCAGAGCCCTATGTGGATAATTCACAGGTAGTGGTAGTGGCTAAGGATTCCGGCATCGGTTCACTGGCTGATCTGGCAGGAAAGGTACTGTGCGTACAGGCCGATTCCTCCGCGCTGGAGGCTATAGAGTCCGAGGATCACGCCGAGCTTAAGGCTTCTCTGGGCGAGTTGATGCAGGTGCCCGAGTATAACACTGCCTTCATGAATCTTGAGGCCGGTGCGGTTGACGCCATAGCCATGGATGTGGGAGTGGCAAAGTATCAGATAGAGTCAAGAGGAGCTGACTTTGTGATCCTTGATGAGAAGCTTTCACCCGAGCTTTACGGAGTGGGTTTTAAGAAGGGCAATACCGCTTTAAGGGATGCCGTTCAGGAAAAGCTTGATGAGATGGCAGAGGACGGAACCCTTCTTGAGATCGCCACAAAGTGGGATCAGCAGGATACACTTGTTTTAGGAAAATAATGATCGAAAGGGCCCGGTGCTGTGATGGCACCGGGCCATGGATCTTGCTTTGGATATGAACGTACATAACCTGGTATCACAGCTGGTGGCCGGAATGGTCACCTCAATAGAGATTTTTTTGCTGACGCTTTTGTTTTCGCTGCCTCTGGGACTTTTCATCGCCTTTGTGCGTATGTCAAAAAACAGTTTCCTGCAGTTTTTGGCAAAGGTGTATATTTCGGTCATGAGAGGTACGCCTCTCATGCTGCAGCTGATGGTGGTGTATTTTTCGCCCTTTTACATTTTTGGCGTAAAGATCACGCCCTCATACCGGTTCATAGCGGTGATCATAGGTTTTTCGCTTAATTACGCCGCTTATTTTGCCGAGATCTACCGTGCGGGAATAGAGTCCATCGCCCCGGGACAGTGGGAGGCGGCTCAGCTTCTGGGATATTCGAAGGCGGCTACCTTTTTCAGGATCATTTTTCCTCAGGTCATTAAGAGGATACTTCCTCCCGTGACCAATGAGGTGATCACGCTGGTAAAGGATACGTCCCTGGCCTTTGTGATAGCCGTGTCTGAGATGTTTACCCAGGCCAAGGCCATAGCGGCAGCCCAGGCAAATATCATGCCTTTCGTGGCGGCGGGCTTATTCTACTATGTGTTTAATGTGCTGGTGGCCTTTGTGATGGGCCGCATAGAAAAGAAGCTGTCATATTTTAACTAGAGAACATTTATACAATGAGTTTACTTGAGATAAATCATCTGAAAAAGAAATTCGGCGAGCTGGAGGTACTTAAGGATATCTCCTTAAAGGTGGAAAAGGGCCGTGTCCTTTCGATCATCGGGCCTTCCGGTTCGGGTAAGTCCACGCTCCTTCGCTGCGCCGTGCTTTTGGAGGATGTGGATGGCGGTGAGGTGATATATAACGGTAAGGCTGCCGTCCGTGAGGATAAGGATAAAAATACTTTGGTAAAGGCCGATAAGAGGACTCTTAAGGAGGTAAAAAACTGTTTCGGACTGGTCTTTCAGAATTTTAATCTTTTTCCCCACATGAATGTGATGCAGAACTTGACGGATGCCAGGATCCATGTGAAGAGGGCAGGAAGGGCCGAGGCTCAGGCGGATGCCAGGGAGCTTCTTAAAAAGCTGGGCCTTTCGGACAAGGAAGACAGTTATCCGTCACAGTTATCAGGCGGACAGCAGCAGAGGGTTTCCATAGCGAGAGCCCTTATGCAAAAGCCCGACATATTGTTTTTTGATGAGCCCACCTCGGCGCTGGACCCGGAACTTACGGTGGAAGTGCTGAAGGTCATCAAGGCTCTGGCAAAAGAGAAGATGACTATGGTGATAGTGACTCATGAGATGGCCTTTGCAAAAGAGGTGTCTGATGAGATCATCTTCATGGAGAACGGATATATAGTGGCGCAGGGAAGTCCTTATGAGGTGTTTGAGGGCGACAATGAGAGAGTGAAGGAGTTTATTGGAAAGCTTACCAGCGGTGCGTGATAGAAAGATTCTTCGTCGCGTTGCTCCTCAGAATGACATGAGGTTTAGGTTTTAGAATGACATGAGGCAAAAGCCTTGGATGACAGGAGGGATGGAAAATGAGTGAGACTACAGAAAGATATATGAGTCCCCTTTCAGAGCGTTATGCCAGCAGGGAAATGCAGTATATTTTTTCACCGGACAAGAAGTTCCGCACCTGGAGGCGGCTGTGGATAGCTTTGGCACAGGTGGAAAAGGAGCTGGGACTTAATATCACCGATGAGCAGATAAGCGAGATGATCGCCCATCAGGATGATATCAATTATGTAGTGGCGAAGGCTCGTGAAAAGGAAGTACGTCATGATGTGATGAGTCATGTGTATGCTTACGGACAGCAGTGCCCCAAGGCTAAGCGTATCATCCATCTGGGCGCCACCTCCTACTATGTGGGAGATAACACCGACATAATCATAATGAGCGAGGGTCTCGATCTCATAAAGAAGAAGATCCTCAATGTGATCGACAGGCTGTACACCTTTGCCGATACTTATAAGGGCCTGCCCACTTTGGGATTTACGCATTTTCAGCCTGCACAGCCCACTACCGTAGGCAAGAGGGCCACGCTGTGGATCCAGGATTTTGTCATGGATCTTCAGGACCTGGAGTATGTCAGGGATAATATGAAGCTTCTGGGCTCGAAGGGTACCACGGGTACCCAGGCCAGCTTCCTGGAGCTTTTTGACGGCGATAATGAGACCATAGAAAAGATCGATCCCATGATCGCAAAGAAGATGGGCTTTAAGGAGTGCGTGCCAGTTTCCGGTCAGACCTACACCAGGAAGATAGACACCAGGGTCTGCAACGTGCTGGCGGGAATAGCCGCAAGTGCACACAAGATGTCAAATGACATAAGGCTGCTCCAGCACCTTAAGGAGATCGAGGAGCCTTTTGAAAAGACTCAGATCGGTTCATCTGCCATGGCTTATAAGAGAAATCCTATGCGTTCCGAGAGGATAGCATCCCTTTCAAGGTATGTGATGATCGACGCGCTCAATCCCGCCATCACATCCGCCAACCAGTGGTTTGAGAGGACTCTTGATGATTCCGCAAACAAGAGGATATCCATAGCCGAGGCTTTCCTGGCCATTGACGGCGTGCTGGATCTGTGCATAAATGTGACCGACGGCCTGGTGGTATATCCCAAGGTTATAGAGAAGAGGCTTATGTCGGAGCTGCCTTTCATGGCTACCGAGAACATCCTGATGGACTGCGTAAAGATGGGCGGTGACAGACAGGAGCTTCATGAGCGTATCAGGGAGCTTTCCATGAAGGCAGGCAATGAGGTCAAGACTAATGGTGGCGAGAACCGTCTGTTGCAGATGATCGCAGAGGATGACATGTTCCCCGTGGATGAGGCTGCTCTTAAGGATGCCATGCGTCCCGAGAAGTATATAGGCAGGTCAAAGGAGCAGACTGAGAAGTTCCTTGAGACGGTGGTTAAGCCTATACTTAAAGAAAATGAGGCCATTTTAGGTCTTAAAACTGAAATAAACGTTTGATTTTATATGGAGGTTATTAGCAATGGTTAAAGCGATCGTAGGCTGTAACTGGGGTGATGAAGGCAAGGGTAAGATGACTGACACCATGGCAGCCAAGGCTGACATAGTGGTACGTTTTCAGGGCGGTGCAAACGCCGGACATACCATAGTGAACAATTATGGTAAGTTTGCCCTTCATACCTGTCCTTCGGGTGTGTTCTATTCACATACCACCAGCATAATCGGAAACGGAGTGGCACTTAATATCCCCGTGCTCATCAAGGAGATCGATGAGATAGTAAAGAAGGGCGTGCCCATGCCCAAGCTTCTCATTTCCGACAGGGCTCAGGTGGTGATGCCTTATCACATACTGTTCGACCAGTGTGAGGAGGAGAGACTGGCAGGTAAGAGCTTTGGTTCCACAAAGTCGGGAATCGCACCTTTTTATTCCGATAAATATGCAAAGATAGGAATCCAGGTAAATGAGCTTTTTGACAAAAAGGGCTTAAGGGAAAAGATACATAATATCTGTCAGATCAAGAACGTGCTTTTAGAGCATCTGTATCACAAGCCTCTGCTGGATGAGGATGAGCTCATGGATGTGTGCGAGGAATATGCCAATATGGTGAAGCCCTACGTGGCTGATACGGCACTTTTCCTTCATGAGGCGATAAAGGAAGGCAAGGAGATACTTCTGGAGGGTCAGCTGGGCTCCCTTAAGGATCCGGATCACGGCATATATCCCATGGTCACTTCTTCTTCGACTCTGGCGGGCTTTGGCTGCATAGGAGCAGGCATACCTCCCTATGAGATAAAGCAGATCGTCACGGTGTGCAAGGCTTATTCATCTGCAGTGGGTGCCGGCGCGTTTGTTTCCGAGATCCATGACAAGGAAGTGGCTGATGAGCTTCGTCGCAGAGGCGGAGACGGTGGAGAGTACGGTGCCACCACAGGACGTCCCAGAAGAATGGGCTGGTTTGACTGTGTGGCTTCCAAATACGGATGCAGACTTCAGGGAACCACCGATGTGGCGTTCTCCGTGCTGGATGTGCTGGGTTATCTGGATGAGATACCTGTCTGCGTGGCTTATGAGGTGGACGGAAAAGAGACGAAGGAATTCCCTGTTACCTGTAAGCTTAATGATGCTAAGCCCGTGCTTAAGAAGCTTCCCGGTTGGAAGAGTGATATAAGGGGCATACGCAAGTATGAGGAACTTCCCGAAAACTGCAGGAAGTATATCGAGTTCATAGAGAAGGAGATAGGTTATCCCATAACCATCATATCAAACGGTCCCGGAAGAGATGATATAATATATCGATGAAACGGACGTTGTGAAATGGGCGTTACAAAACACATGTAATGAATAATTTGTGGTATAACTTCTTAAAAGGGCCCATATCTTGGGCTCTTTTTTGTTAGAACGGATAGATGGGGGTCTTGGAAGTATTATTAAATGCAGAGTATATAATGAAAGTATGTTAAGCAGACAGTATTACTTTCGCAGATGTCATTCCGAGGAACGAAGTGAAGAAGAATCCTGAAAGAATGAGCATTATCAATGATGTATAACAGCAGATACTATAATAATATACAAGGAGGAATTGAACATGAAGATGATAGCAGCCGTGGACAATAACTGGGCCATCGGATATAAAAACAAGCTATTAGTACGCATACCTGCAGATCAGAAATATTTCAGAAATGAAACTATTGGTAAAGTGATCGTCATGGGCAGAAAGACTCTGGAGTCCTTTCCCCAGGGTCAACCCCTGGCAGGAAGAACGAATGTTGTTTTAAGCAGGAAGCCTGATTATAAGGTGAAAGGAACGGTTGTTATCAATACCGTGGAGGAGACTCTGGATTACCTGTCTCAATTCAATACGGATGATATTTTTATCATCGGAGGGGAAATCATATACAGGCAGTTCCTGGACTACTGCGATGAGGCGCTGATCACAAAGATCGATCATGATTATCAGGCGGACGCCTGGTTCCCCAATCTGGATGAGCTGAAGGAATGGCAGCTGGTGGGAGATACCGAGGAACAGACATATTTTGATCTGGAATACAGGTTTTTAAAATATAAAAGGGTATAGCAATTATCAGGGAAATGGGATATAATATTGGCAAATTGTGTTTTCGTCTATTTGGAGGTGTGTAATGGCAAAGTATAAGATACTTTTGACCGGCGAATACCGTGCTGCTGTCGATGATCTGTTCTCGCAGAACGCCGATGCCCTGGAGTGTATGACCACATCCGGGAGGATCCCTGATATGGAAGCTCATCTCAGATATTTTTCTCCCAGTCTTTTCATGTATTTTATGTCTGACGAGCAGATCGAGAATATGAAGAATGTGGCTACCTTTGCCGCGGCCCTTCGAAAGCAGAATATACCCATTGGGCTTTACGGAACCGAAAATGAGATCAGGACGATGAAGGGACATATGATGGATGCCCCCGATCTTGTCTTTATCAGACCCAAGAGTATGAATGCCATCAAGGAAGGTATAATCGATTTCCTTGATGATGCAAAGATCAGCGGTCTTTCGGATGAGAAGCTGGCTTCCGTTACCAGCAGTATTTCCAGGGTCAGTCCCGCTGCCGGCGTCAGGCCCGGCGTGGCTCCTGCCCCCGCACCTGCTCACGGCATGGATGCTTCCGGTGATAACAGGAAGCATATACTCGTAATAGATGACGATCCCATGATGCTAAAGCTCATCAGGGAGTATCTGAGGGCTGACTATCAGGTGGCTACGGCCATTAACGGACGTACGGCCCATAAATTCCTGGAGACCAGGAGCACGGACCTCATACTTCTGGACTATGAGATGCCCGGAGATAATGGTCCCACCGTACTTAAGCAGCTTCGTGAAAATCCCAATACAGCCAGCATACCGGTTATCTTCCTCACAGGTATCACGGAGAGGGATAAGATACAGGAAGCTCTTTCTCACAAGCCTCAGGGCTATATGTTAAAGCCCGTGGATCATGATAAGCTGATGCAGGCTGTAAGAAAGTTTGTTTGATCGGGAGTATTGATTCTTGATGGATGCTAATGACGGAAAATTATATCTTCTGGATCTCATCGATCTGGAGACACTCCAGATGATTCAGGATGCATTCTCTGACATGACCGGACTGGCGGCCATTACTACGGATCTTGAAGGCGTTCCTTTGACTGCAGGTTCTAATTTTACCGATTTTTGCATGGAATATATCCGCAAGTCGAAGTCGGGATGCAGATACTGTGAGCAGTGTGACAAATTCGGAGCGGAGGGTACTCATAAAAAGGGCTCTTCATCTATTTATTATTGTCATGCGGGGCTTATGGATTTTGCTGCGCCCATTGTCTTAAACGGTGAGATGGTGGGATGCTTTATCGGAGGTCAGATCCTCACCGAAGAGCCGGACATGGAGAAGTTTTCCAGAATCGCCCGGGAACTGGATATTGATGAGAAAGCCCTGTGTGCTTCAGTTAAAAAGGTCGGCATCCGTTCAAGGGAAGAAATAGAAAAAAGTGCAAGATTCCTGGAGGAAGTGGCAGGATTTTTGTCCGAGATGGCCTACGGCAGTTATCTGGCGCGGATGGCTAACCTGGATATAGAGCGTGCCGCACACATGAAGACGGACTTTCTGGCAAACATGTCCCATGAGATCAGGACTCCCATGAACGCTGTCATCGGTATGGCTGAGATGGCCTTGAGAGAAAACCTGGATCCCGTGGCAGCCGAATATGTGGAACAGATCAAGACGTCGGCCACGGCACTTTTGGTGATAATAAATGACATTCTGGACTATTCCAAGATAGAGTCCGGAAAGATGGAGATAATTCCGGAGAATTATGAGGTCATGTCCATAATCAATGACCTGTCCAACGATGTACTGACAAAGGTGGACAGATCAAAGGTGGAATTGTTGCTTGACCTGCAGCCCGGTATTCCCGCCGAGATCAACGGCGATGATCTGCGTATCAAGCAGATTCTGAACAATATCGTATCAAATGCCATTAAATTTACAAAGAGCGGAATGATCCGCATATCCATTAAGTATGCCATAATCACGGACAGTGATATGGTGCTTACCTTTGCTGTGTCGGATTCCGGTGTCGGCATCAGGGAAGAGGATATAGAACGACTGTTTACCTCCTTCCAGCAGCTGGATTCCAAGCGTAACCGTAACAATGAGGGAACAGGTCTGGGCCTTGCCATCTCCAACGATCTGGCCAAGCTTATGGACGGCGGTCTGGAGGTTACCAGTAAGTACGGAGAGGGTTCCACCTTCTCGCTGACCATTCCCCAGAAGATAGTCAAAAAGGCCGCGGACGTATATATACCCGACGGCAGTAAAAAGAGAGGTTACGGCCTGTTTCGAAATGAATATATGGCAAACCAGTTCGTCAAGGACGGAGAGCATCTGGGGATCAGACATCACATCCTGAATGATAAGTATGAGCTTCTGGATCTTAAGTTTGATGAATATACCTATGTATTCATTGATAAAAGATATTTTGACGCTGAAGTCATAGGCATAATAGAGTCCAATCCCCATACCATATTTGTCCAGGTGCTGGATTTTGACAAGGACAGGGAGGATGATTCCCTGCCGGAGAATGTGCTGAGTATCAGGAAGCCTCTTCACGCCATCAACATCCAGAGGATTTATTCCGATGAGTTCCAGAGCGTTCAGGAGATAGCCAGAAAGAGTGACAGCGAGTTTGATTATGTCATTCCCGACGCCCGGATACTGATAGTTGATGACAATGCCATTAATATAACCGTGGCAGAGGGCTTGCTGGAGCCGTTGCATGCTCACATACATAAGGCGACTTCGGGCTACGAGGTTATCGAAAAATTAAGGAGCAGAGGCAGGTATGATCTGATCCTCATGGATCATATGATGCCTGACATGGACGGTGTGGAAACTACCAGACGTATCAGGAAAGAATTCCCGGAAATGGCCGATATGCCCATAATCGCCCTGACCGCAAATGCCTTTTCCGAGGTGAAGGAAGAGTTCACTGCGGCGGGAATGAATGATTATATAGCAAAGCCCATAGAGGTCAGGGTACTTAAACAGAAACTGAAGCTTTATCTTCCTCCCGAGCTGATCCAGAAGAATTCGGATATAGAGGAAGCACCCAAGGCTCCGGCGGTGCCGGCCAAACCATCAAGCGGTCTGGTCATCGGAGATCTGGATACGGACGCCGCCCTTTCGCTTCTGGGAAGCAAGGATCTGTACATGAAAGTCCTCAAGGACTATTACAGTGTCATCGACAAAAAGGCAGAGCTTATAAAAAATCTGTTTGACTCCATGGACTGGGTGAATTATACTGTTGAGGTTCACGCTTTAAAGAGTGCCTCCCGCCAGATAGGTGCCAATGAACTGGCTGACATGGCCATGGAACTGGAGCGCGCAGGGCATGAAAATGATATAGATTATATAAATGATAATACCCGCTCTGCCCTGGAAAAGTATCTTTCGTATGTCCCTGTGTTCAAGGAAGTGTTCCCCGATGAGGAAGAGGAGGATGTCTCCTCTAAGCCCCCCGTGGATGTGGGCGTTCTGGGAGAGCTGCTCACGGGTCTGCAGGAGGCTTTTGACAGTCTGGACATGGATTATATGGAGAATAATCTGGATAAGTTAAGCGCATATTCTTATGACGAGGAAGGCGCTTCGCTACTTAAGGACATGAAGATGGCCGCGGACAGCTTTGATATGGATGGCGGAAGTGAGGCCATAGAAAAAATGAGGAGTAAATACGGAGTCTGACATGAGTGATCATTATCTGACAGGTATAGACGTGGGATCTACCACCACCAAGGTGGCTGTACTGGATCCCGACAGTCACGAAACCCTGTTCTTTGACTACAGAAGGCATAACGCTGATCAGTTAGCAAGTGTAAAAAAAGCTCTTTTGCTGGTATTAAAACAAATGGAGGACAAAGCCTTATCTAAAAAGAAGATAAGGCTTTGTTTTACGGGTTCGGGCGCGCGTTTTATCGCGGATTGCATAGATATCCCCTTTGTTCAGGAGGTGGTGGCCAATTCCATAGCCTTAAGGGAGGTCTATGATGATGTGGGCACTGCCATCGAGTTGGGAGGGCAGGATGCCAAGATGATATTTTTCTCCAGGGATTCCCAGGGGAATATCAATGTGGCTGACATGAGGATGAACGGAAGCTGCGCGGGCGGTACCGGAGCCTTTATAGATGAGGTGGCGTCCATTTTAAAGGCACCTGCCGAGGAACTGGACGAAATGGCCTCTAAGGGAGACTGTGTCTATGACATTTCGGGACGCTGCGGCGTTTACGCAAAGACTGATATACAGCCCCTTTTAAACCAGGGCATATCAAAGGAAAATCTGGCCCTTTCATCTTTTCACGCCATCGCCAAGCAGACCATAGGCGGTCTGGCCCAGGGTCTGGATATTGAAAAGCCGGTGGTGTTTGAGGGCGGTCCTTTGACCTTTAACCCTACCCTTATAAAGGTGTTCAAGGAAAGGCTGGAGCTGACCGAGGAAGAAACGCTGATCCCGGAGCATCCCGAGATGATGATCGCAAGAGGGGCGGCCCTCAGCCTTTTGGAGCTTTTTGCAGGAAGGAATGAAGAATATGAGGTGGAGAGCATCTTAGAGCGGGTGGAAAAGGCTGATATCAGCAGCCACGCCGAATCTTTAAGGGAGTCCCAGAAATTCTTTGAGACCAAAGAAGAGTTTGAAGAGTTTAAGGAACGTCATAAGATAGAGGAGTTTAACTGGAAAAAGCCCGAAAAGGGTGAGACTATAAAGGCTTTTTTGGGTATCGATTCGGGCAGTACCACCACCAAATTTGTCCTGATGGGGGAGGATGAAGAGCTTCTGGACTGTTTCTATGCCTTTAATGAGGCGGATCCCATGATGGTGGCCAAGAATGCGCTCATAGAGTTAAGGGATAAGTATAAAGAGGCGGGAGCAAAGCTTGAGATCCTCGCCTGCGGTACCACCGGTTACGGTGAACTTTTGTTTAATAAAGCCTTTGATGCGGAGACTCATGTGGTGGAGACCGTGGCTCACGCCAGAGCTGCGGCTAAGTACGTGGAGGATGTGAGCTTTATCCTGGACATCGGAGGCCAGGATATGAAGGCGATCTGGCTGGATGAGGGCATCATTACCAATATCGTGGTCAATGAGGCCTGCTCATCAGGCTGTGGTTCCTTCCTTGCAAATTTTGCGGATAATCTGGGGATAAAGGTGCCCGATATAGCTAAGGCTGCCTTTTCATCACAGGACCCGGCGGTCCTTGGCAGCAGATGCACCGTCTTTATGAACTCATCCGTCATCACGGAGCAGAGAAACGGCAAAAAGTCTGAGGATATCATGGCAGGTCTTTGCCGTTCCATCATAGAAAACGTGTTTACAAAGGTTATCCGTGTGTCAAATCTCGATTCCCTGGGAGATAAGATCGTGGTACAGGGCGGAACCTTCCGTAATGATGCGGTTTTGCGTGCCATGGAACAGTATATAGGCCGTCAGGTCAAAAGGGCTCCGTACCCCGGGTTAATGGGTGCTATCGGAGTGGCTCTCATCACTGCCCAGAGATACAGGGAGAACCCCGCAAACCACAGTTTTATCGGACTTGACGCCATGGACAGCTTCGGATATACCCAGGAAGCCAATATAATCTGTCCTTTCTGTACGAACCACTGTAAGAGAACAGTTGTCAACTTTACTAACAATAAATCGTGGATAACCGGAAATCGCTGTGAGAGAGGCGAGGTGCTGGGAGATCCGAAGGATGAGAAGGTACAGAAGCAGATCCGCTATAAAAATGAGGTGAAGGCGCAGGTGCCCGATCTGTTCAAATTAAGGAACAAGCTGCTGTTTGATGATTACGATTATGAACCTCTTCTGGAGAAAAGAGGAGTCACCATAGGTATTCCGAGAGTGCTGTCCTTCTGGGAGACCATGCCTTTCTGGACCACCTTCTGGAAAAGTCTGGGATATGATGTGAAGCTTTCGGACATGAGCAATCGTGCCATGTATGAGGACGGCCTTCATGCCGTGACCTCGGATACCGTATGTTTCCCTGCCAAGCTGGTCCACGGGCATTTGAGGAATCTGGTCAAAAAGGGTGTGGACAGGATATTCATGCCTTCCATAACCACGGTGGAATCGGAAAACACGGAGGCTACTTCAGAGTCCATGTGTGCCGTGGTAAAGGGATATCCCATCGTGGTGAGAAATTCCGACAATCCCGAGAAGAGATACGGAATACCCTTTGATGCTCCCTTGTTCCACTGGCATACCAATGAAGACAGGAGACTTCAGCTCACGACATATATGAAGAATGAGTTCTGTGTGCCTCCGGCCCTGACTCAGAAGGCCATCGAATACGGCGATGAGGCCCAGAGGGAGTTTAAGAAGCAGCTTAAGAAGGCCGGTGAGGCCGTTATAAAGGATGTGGAGCTCAAAGGTGATTACGCGGTGGTGCTGGCGTCGAGACCTTATCAGTGCGACATGCTGGTAAACCATGAGCTGCCCCAGATGTTCACCTCCATGGGGATCCCCGTGCTCACGGCGGATTCCGTACCCGGAAGCGAGGAAGTGAACCTGTCCAATACAAAGCTTGATGTGGTGAACAATTTCCACGCCAGAATGCTGTCCACGGCCATCATGTCGGCCATGAGCGAGAATCTGGAATATACTCAGGTGGTATCTTTTGGCTGCGGACATGACGCCTATCTGTCGGATGAGATAATCCGCATGATGAAGGAGATATCGGGCAAGGTGCCTCTGGTGCTAAAGCTGGATGAGTCCGATGTCACGGGACCTTTGCGCATAAGGGTGCGCTCCTTCGTGGAGACCATACAGATGAGAAGGGCCTGGAGAGAGGAGCTTAAAAAGGAAGGGAAGCTCCCTCCCTATAAGCCTTTAAAGGATCCCTATCCCGTAAAATTTGAGAATAAGGACATGGAGAGGACGGTGCTGGTGCCTAATGCCTCACACGCCTTCAGCAGACTGCTGGCGGTGGCCTTTGCAGCACAGGGACTTAGGACCGTGTCCCTTCCCTATGGCCGTCAGGAGGCCATAAGGCTGGGCAAGCAGTATGTGCATAACGATATCTGTTTCCCTGCCCAGATCGTAATAGGCGAGGCGCTGGAAGCCTTGCGAAGTGGTAAGTACGATCCGGATAAGACGGCGGTGGCCATGGGAAAATATATAGGAGACTGCAGGCTGACCCACTATGCAGCCCTTTTGAGAAAGGCTCTGGATGATGCGGGCTATCCGCAGGTGCCCATCATAACCAACGACGATGTGGATTATCATGACCTGCACCCTGCCTATAAGATGAATCTGATGAGCGCCATCAAGGTAGCCTTCGGACTGCCCATGATAGATATCCTGGAAGAGCTCCTTCGAAAGATAAGGCCTTATGAGCTGGAGCCCGGAGAGTCCGACAGGGTGTTTGAGGAGTCTGTGGATCTGGTGGTAGAGGGCTTAAGGAACGGCGGTATCGGCGGGATGAAGGCCGGATTTTCAAAAGCCATAGATCTGATGAAGGATATAAAATACGACAGGAGCAATCCCCGTCCAAAGGTTCTGATAGTGGGAGAGTATCTGCTCAATTTCCACCCGGGAGCCAATCATGATATAGAACTGTATCTGGAAAAGAACGGGTTTGAGATAGTGGAAGCCAGGATGACGGATGTCATCAGGAAGACATATTTCTATCAGGATTCACAGGTGAAGGAATATCATATTAAGAAGCCTCTGGCGCAGAAGGCCATGCTGAGGATAGAGAATAATTCCTTCCATTTTGCCCACGATATGGCGGATAAGATAGCAAAGAAGCATCCGCTTTATGAGAGGGCGGCCAGGATGAATGAGATAGTGGGAGATTCGGATGAGGTGATCCATCACACCTTCGATGCGGGAGAGGGCGTGCTGATCCCCGGAGAGATCATACATCATGCAAAGCATGGCTGTAAACATTTCGTCATACTGCAGCCCTTCGGCTGTCTGCCCAACCATGTGGTGGGAAGGGGTATCTGCAAGAAACTTAAGGAAATGTTCCCCGATGTGCAGATACTTCCCCTTGATTATGATCCCGATGTGAGCTTCGCAAATATCGAGAACAGGCTTCAGATGCTCATAAACAACGCAAAGATCGAAGCGTGATCATCATATGATGTAAAACCAGCCCGAGTTGATGTCTGATCCGTCGGTATCATCGTCATTATTGTTTGCGGTGTTGCCGCCGGAGATGTTCATCTCCAGGTTTTTGATGGATACTTTTGTTCCGGGGGCCAGGGATGAGGTGATGAAGGCGTTGGAGCCCACGGTGCACCCTTCGCCGATGACAGTGTCTCCGCCTAAGATGGAGGCACCTGCATATATGGTCACATTATCTTCGATGGTGGGATGGCGGCGCTTATTCTTAAGTGCCTGGCCGCCCTTGGTGGAAAGACCGCCCAGGGTAACTCCCTGGTATATCTTTACATGGTCTCCGATGATGGTGGTCTCGCCTATTACGATGCCGGTTCCGTGATCGATAAAGAAATATTTGCCGATGGTGGCGCCGGGATGAATGTCTATCCCGGTTTTTGAATGGGCATATTCCGTCATGATGCGGGGGATCAGCGGCACGTTCAGTAAAAACAGCTCATGTGCCAGACGGGCTACCGTTACCGCATAGAGCCCGGGGTATGAGAGTATGACTTCATTGTGATTAAAGGCTGCGGGATCTCCGTCAAAAAAAGCGTCCACGTCTGTGGCCAGATATTCGCGGACACGGGGGATCTTTTGCAGGAAATCGGTGACGATGCCGGCGGCTGTTTCGGAGATTTCTTCAAAGCCGGTGTCGGCATGTTCGGGGAGCTGGCGGAGGGCCAGTATGATCTGCTTATTTAATTTATAGGATACATCTTCTATCAGCACGGTGATCCGGCTGGACTGGTTATAATATTTGTAGGTCTTTTCCCTGTAAAAGCCGGGATAGATGATCTTCATGAGACCGGATATGATATCCTTTATCACCTCGGTATCGGGCTGGGAAAAGTTTTCCACATGATTGATATTGCGGTCATCTTCGTAATCGTTAAGGATCACGGAAACGATATCACTGATGTTGTTTTTTATATTATCCATTAAAGTATTCCTCTCAGATCTGTATATTGTATATACAGTGTCGGAGCGATATTACCTGTGTGTGGTAAAATGCCTTCCGCGGACACATTATACTTAAAAAAGGCTATAGTGTAAAGCGAGAAAGTATTTGAGTTTTTTGATAATATTTGTTATGATAGTGCGGTAAATGGACAGGGACAGAAGAAAAAGGATAAATAGTATAAAAATCACAATCGTTATCTTTATGTGGCTCATTATCGGAGCTCTGGCAGCAGGTTGTATAGTCCTGGGGCTTAAAAATGCCGCCCTCAGGGGAGAACTTAAGGAGGCCAGGCGGACCATAGAGAGTCAGGAGAAGGCGCTGTATTTAGTCCGTGAACCGGAAGGGGCAGATGGTGAACAGAGTATAACCGATTATGAAGAGCTTCTCGCCACCGGTCAGAGTGTATTTGACCAGCGCAGGCTGATGGAAGAAGATAACAATTCGCCCACGGACGGAAGTGTGGATCCCTATTGCATTTATCTGACCTTTGACGACGGGCCATCGGAGAATACGTACAAGATACTTACCATACTGAGGGAGTATGGAGTTAAGGCGACCTTTTTTGTCCAGGGAAAGACTGATGAAGACAGTCTGATGCTCTATGATCAGATAGTTCAGGCGGGACATACTCTGGGGATGCATTCCTTCAGCCACAGATACAGTCAGATATATTCATCCGGGGAGGCTTTTGAAAAGGATCTGGATGATATTTTCGATCTTCTGTTTGAAAGTACCGGGACTGCTCCCGTGTATTACAGATTTCCCGGCGGTACCAGTAACAGCGTGACCTCGGATGCAAATATGAGAAAATATATAGACATATTGCATGGAAAGGGTATAGAATATATTGATTGGAATATCGATTCCAGGGATGCCACCGCAGGTGGGATCGGCGCTGATGAGATAGTAGATAATGTGTTTAAAAATTTCGGGCGTTATCATCATAATGTGGTGCTGATGCATGACGGGACCGGACATGATTCCACGGTGGAGGCTCTTCCTATGATAATAGAGAGGGCCAGGAACATGGGAGCCGAGCTGCTTCCCATAACCGAGGAGACGGTGCCTGTCCAGCATCTTAAAACCCGATAAATCACACATATTATTTATAATATATTAAGGAGATAACGGATGAGTTTTTTCAAAGATTTTAAAGAGGATCTTTCCCAGGCAGTAAGTGAGATGCTGGAGACTGATACCAAGGCTGCTGTCGAGATTACGCCAGAGCCTGTACCGGAAATCGCAGCAGAGCCCGCACCGGAGATTATGGCAGAGCCCATACCGGAGATTACGGCAGAGCCCATACCGGAGATCACGGCAGAGCCCATACCGGAAGTCATGGAGGAGTCCGTACCGGAGATTACGGCAGAGCCCATACCGGAGATTATGGCAGAGCCCATACCGGAGATTATGGCAGAGCCCGTACCGGAGATTGCGGCAGAGCCCGTATCGGAGATTATGGCAGAGCCTGTACCGGAAATCGCAGATCCGGCTGAATCAGTGGCAGGCGGACTTGAAGATCTGCTTTCTGATATCAATGAACTGGCAGCTGCTCCCGATAAGCAGGAGAGTGCTTCGGATGGTGATGATTATGAGCAGTTAAGTATAGAAGACATGCTGGCTCAGGTTATGGCTCCCGAGAAAGCACCGGAAGCGGAAAAGGCACCGGAAGCGGAAAACGCACCTGAAACGGAAAATGTACCGGAAGCAGAAAACGCCCCGGAAGCAGAAATTGCACCGGAAGCAGAAGAGGCATCTAAGACCGGTTCCGTATCGGTGATGGAAGCCATGTCCCAGATGTTCGGTCTGGATGCACCCTCAGAGGTATCGGCTCCGGCGGTGGAAGAGGTTCCCGTGACGGATATTCCTGTGGAGATTCCTGTGGTGGAAGAGGTTTCCATGGCAGAAGAGATTCCGGCGGCTGTTGAAATCCCCGCGTTTGAGGAGATTCTTGTGAAGGAAGAGATTCCTGTGACGGAAGAGATTCCTGTGACGGAAGAGATTCCTGTGACGGAAGAGATTCCTGTGACAGAAGAGATTCCTGTGACAGAAGAGATTTCTGTGACGGAAGAGATTCCTGTGACAGAAGAGATTCCTGTGACAGAAGAGATTCCTGTGACAGAAGAAAAATCTATAGATGAAGAGGTAAGTAAGATGCTTGATAAGGACAACATTGAAAACGAGGCGGCTTCAGATGAGAATGCCATAATCACCGAGGGCATGATCATAAACGGTGACGTGTTCTCCAAGGGGTCGCTGGTGATACTGGGTGAAGTGAACGGTAATGTGGATATAAAGGGCAAGCTGGAGGTGTCCGGTAACATCAAGGGTAATTCCTCTGCGGCAGAGGTTTTGGCTGACGCTGCCAGGATAACCGGTGAGCTTAAATCGGGAGGTCCTGTCAACATTGGACAGAGCACGGTGATAGTCGGTAATATTTCGGGTACGGCCGCAGAGATCTCGGGAGCAGTAAAGGGCGATCTGGATATCCACGGTCCCGTGGTGCTTAATTCCACTGCCATCGTCATGGGTGATATCAAGTCAAAGAGTGTACAGATAAACAGCGGAGCCGTGATCGAGGGACATTGTTCACAGTGCTATGCGGATATTTCACCTACTTCATTTTTTGATGAGTTAAAGTAAAACGGTGCAAATGAGAAACGGAGGTACTATGAAGAGGATCCTTTTAAAGCTGTCCGGTGAGGCTCTCGCCGGAGAAAAGCATATGGGTTTTGACGAAGAGACCTGTCTCATGGTGGCATCACAGGTAAAGGCTGTGACCGAAATGGGCACCCAGGTAGGAGTGGTCATCGGAGGCGGTAATTTCTGGAGAGGCAGGAGCAGTAAAAATATCGATCGCACCAAGGCAGACCAGATAGGCATGCTGGCGACGATCATGAACTGTATCTATGTGTCGGAGATATTCCGTTCACAGGGTATGAAGACGGCTATCCTGACTCCTTTTGAGTGCGGTTCTTTTACCAAGCTTTATTCAAAGGACAGGGCAAATAAGTATTTTGAGAAGGGTATGGTGGTGTTTTTTGCCGGCGGTACGGGGCACCCTTACTTTTCTACCGATACAGGGGTGATGCTCAGGGCTATAGAAACAGAGGCAGACGCCATTTTACTGGCCAAAAATGTGGACGGGGTATATGACAGCGATCCTAGGACTAATCCCGATGCGAAGCGCTATGACAAGGTGTCCATCCAGGAGGTTATCGATCGTAAACTTCAGGTGGTGGATCTGACAGCTTCCATAATGGCCATGGAAAACAAGATGCCGATGCTGGTATTTTCACTCAATGAAAAGGACAGCATAATAAATACGGTGAAGGGTAATTTTAACGGTACTGAAGTGACTGTAGAGTAAAGGAGAGGGTTATGGATTCAAGATTGGAACAGTTTGAAGTAAAAATGGGCAAGACAAAGGATAATCTTATTTCGGAATATGCCGGTATAAGGGCGGGAAGAGCCAATCCCCACATTCTGGATAAGATCACGGTGAATTATTACGGTGCACCCACTCCTTTGCAGCAGGTGGGTAATATCTCCGTACCCGAGGCCAGGATGATAGTGATCCAGCCCTGGGACAAGAGCCTTATGAAGGAGATTGAAAAAGCCATTCAGATGAGCGATATAGGTATCAATCCCAATAACGATGGAACCTGTATCAGACTGGTTTTCCCGGAGCTTACCGAGGAGAGGCGTAAGGAGCTGGTCAAGGATGTAAAGAAGAAGGGTGAGGCTGCCAAGGTGGCCATCCGTAACATACGCCGTGACGGTAATGATTATCTTAAGAAGCTTTCAAAAAGTGATGATATCTCCGAGGATCAGATCAAGGATCTGGAGGATCAGATACAGAAGCTTACGGATGATTCGATAAAGGATGTGGACAAGCTGGTAGAGGAGAAGTCAAAGGAAATCCTCACTGTCTGATGTCAGAACCGGCAGATCATTAAATGTCGGAATAGTGTCAAAGGGTTTATGAAAACGATTTGATCCGGAGTGAAAGTATGGATGAGAGTTTAAAAATACCGCAGCATGTGGCCATAATCCTGGACGGAAACGGGCGCTGGGCCAAGTCCAAGGGACTTCCCAGGAATATGGGGCATGTTCAGGGTGCCAAAAATGTGGAAGTAATCTGTGAGGCAGCGTACAATATGGGCATAAAATATGTGACCATGTATGCCTTTTCCACGGAAAACTGGAACCGCCCCGATGATGAGGTGGCCGCTTTGATGAAGCTTCTTCGCAGCTACATGAAGACCTGCCGTAATCTGTCCCAAAAGAACAATATGCGCGTCAGGGTCATCGGAGACAAGACCGGACTGGATAAGGATCTTCAGGAGGCCATAGCTGATCTGGAAGATTTTTCAAAGGATATGACGGGCCTTAATTTTCAGGTGGCGCTCAATTACGGAAGCCGTGATGAGATGGTCCGTGCCGTGAATCGTCTGGCGGAGGATGTCAGGAGCGGCGTGATAGGACCTGATGAAAAGATCACCGACAGGATGTTTGAGAGGTATCTGGATACGGCGGATATTCCGGATCCGGACCTTTTGATAAGGACCAGCGGAGAGCAGAGGCTTTCCAATTATCTGCTCTGGCAGATGGCTTACACGGAATTTTATTTCACGAATGTCTTCTGGCCCGATTTTTCACCGGATGATCTTAAGGATGCGGTATATGCTTATAATAAGCGGGATCGCAGATATGGCGGAGTTTAATACTTATGTTTAAAAGAGTACTGAGCGGAACTGTCCTGACGGTCATGGCGGTGGCTGCCCTGCTGGAGGGACATTATCTGCTTATCATCTGTCTGGGACTGGTCTCCCTGGCAGGACAAAGGGAGCTGTATCAGCTCACCTGCATACCGAATAAGAATCTCAGTAAGTCGAGAATGGATGCATTGGCCGTCAGCGGGTATACGCTGACGGTGTTGTATTACATAGCGCTCTTTCTTGAGTCATCGCCGCAGTTTTTGTTCTGTCTGTTGCTGGCAGGCCTTTTGATCATGATGCTGATCTATGTGATGGTTTATCCGAAGTATGAGCCCATGGATCTTTTTTCCGGATTTTTTGCCATCATATATATACCGGTGATGCTTTCCTGCATCTATCTTTTACGAAGGACGGATGGGGGGCAGTTTATGGTCTGGTTTGTCTTTGTAGGGTCCTGGGTATGCGATACCTTTGCATATTTTGTGGGAAGCACCCTGGGCAAGCATAAGCTGGCGCCGGTGCTCTCGCCGAAAAAATCAGTGGAAGGAGCCGTGGGCGGCGTGGCAGGATCGGTCATAGTGGGGCTGATCTACGGCTGCATAGTGATGCACTTTAAAGATGGTGTCATAAACGGTCTGTATCTGGTAAATTATGCCCTGCTTTCCGCGGTGGCAGCCGTGTTCTCGCAGGTGGGGGATCTCACGGCGTCCGCATTTAAGAGGCATTATGATATTAAGGATTATGGGAATATCATTCCCGGGCATGGCGGGATACTGGACAGGTTTGACAGCGTCATCGTCATTGCTCCGCTTATCTATATTTTTGTTTTGATTTTTTAGGATGGAAAGTGTAAAGTTGATCATGAGAAGAATCCTTCGGTTGAAGTATCAGAACGACCGTTGTTTTGTCATTCTGGGGAACGAAGTGACGACGAATCTTAGGCGAGGATAAAAATATGAAAGTATTGTCTGTTTTAGGCTCTACCGGTTCCATAGGTACACAGACACTGGATATAGTAAGGTACAACCCGGATAAGTTTGAGGTGGCTGCAATAGGTGCCAATTCAAATGTGGCGCTTCTGGAAAGGCAGGTCAGGGAGTTTAACCCGAAGCTGGTGGCTGTCTATGATGAGGCTGCGGCTAAGGAACTGTCGGTAATGATCGCCGATACAGATACAAAGGTGGTCTCAGGCATGGAGGGACTCATCGAACTGGCTACTTATCCTACGGCTGACGTGGTGGTGACCGGCATCGTGGGTATGATAGGCATACGTCCCACCATTGCTGCTATCAGAGCAGGTAAGGATATAGCCCTGGCAAACAAGGAAACGCTGGTGTGCGCAGGGCACATCATCATGCCCCTGGCAAAGGCCATGAAGGTGAACATACTGCCGGTGGATTCGGAGCATTCCGCCATCTTTCAGAGTATGAACGGCTTCTGGGCAAAGGAGGAGGCTCATCATGCCCAGATAGAAAAAATATTGCTTACCGCCTCCGGCGGTCCTTTCCGTGGGAAAAAGAAGGAGGAACTTAAAAGTGTAAATCTGGAACAGGTACTCAATCATCCCAACTGGGTGATGGGACCTAAGGTCACCATAGATTCGGCTTCCCTGGTAAACAAGGGACTGGAGATGATGGAGGCCCACTGGCTTTTTGACATGGAGCCCGAGAAGATACAGATACTGATACATCCGCAGTCGATCCTTCATTCCGCAGTTCAGTTTGTGGACGGCGCTGTGATAGGGCAGATGGGAGTTCCCGATATGAAGCTTCCCATACAGTATGCTCTGACCTATCCTGACAGGATATATCTTTTAGGAGAGCGGGTGGACTTTTTCAAGATGGAACATCTGGATTTCATGGAGCCTGACCTGGAGACCTTTGTGGGACTTAAGCTGGCCTTTGACGCCATGAATGCGGGGGGAGTGATGCCCACGGTCTTTAATGCCGCAAATGAGGTGGCGGTGCGCCTTCTTCTGGATAAAAAGATCGGCTTTTTGCAGATACCGGAGGTGATAGAACACGCCATGAACAGTTTCACGCCGGGAGTAAGTCCCGATGTGGATGAGATATTCGAAGCAAGAGAACGTACTGAAGAGATACTTAAAAGTTACATGAATCAAATCTGAGAGTGAAGAGAGAATGGTCCTTGATTATATCATAAAAGGTCTTTTATTCATACTCATACTGGGAAGCATAGTTCTGGTCCATGAAGGCGGACATATGCTGGTGGCAAAGAAAAACGGCATCGCCGTCAAGGAATTTGCCTTGGGCTTCGGCCCCAGGATCGTGTACAGGGAGTTTAACGGCACGATCTATTCACTGCGCCTTCTGCCCTTTGGCGGGGCATGTATCTTCCGTGGTATGGACGGAGAGGATTCCATTTCGCCGGAGGTTTTCGGAAGTGCCGGGGTCTTTGCCAGGATAGCCACTGTGGTGGCAGGCCCTTTTGCAAATTTCGGACTGGCCTTTTTCCTGGCATGTTTTATTATCGCGGCCATAGGCTACGATCCTGCACAGATAGCAGGAGTCCTGGAGGGATACCCCGCTGCCGAGGCGGGATTACAGAAAGGCGATATCATCAGGAAACTGGACGGTCACAGGATAGTGGTCTATCGGGATATCAGTTCCTATACCTTTTTCTTTGAAGGAAAGAGTACAGATGTGGAGTATGAGAGGGACGGTCAGATCTGTCATACCGTGATCTCGCCCAAGTACAGTGAGCGTGATAACAGATATCTTTTCGGCATATCCGGATCCATGGGGCGAAAGAAGGCTACGCCTCTTCAGGTCTTTCGTTATGCGGCCCATGAGGTGTATTACTGGATCGATATATCCTATAAGAGTCTGGGGATGATATTCCAGGGGCGTGTGACCAAGGATGACGTGGCAGGTCCCGTGGGCATAGCTTCGGCTGTGGGGGATACATACGATATGGCAAAGGAGGACGGCGCCTATTATGTGTGGCTGAATATGCTCAATCTCACGGTGCTGATAAGTGCCAACATCGGCGTGATGAATCTGCTTCCCTTCCCGGCCCTTGACGGTGGCAGGCTATTCTTTTTGCTGCTGGAGGCTGTAAGGCGCAAGAGGATAGATCCGGAAAAGGAAGCCATGGTGCATTTTGCGGGAGTGATGGTGCTCCTCGCCTTTATGATCTTCGTGATGTTCAATGACATATCAAAGATATTCAGATGAGGTGCCTTGGTTTTGTTATGTAACCTTAGCTGATTTCGTTCTGATTCTTAAAATATCATTTTGAGATTATAAAAAAACAGCCTGTTTTGGCTGTTTTTTTGTTGCCTTAAAATGGTGAAGGTATATCATGAGTTTGTTTGGTAGACTTATGTAAATTGATTATGTCAATGGATTATGTTAATTATTGGAATTATGTAAACCTATTTATTTGTTTAGTATTACGTCTTTTTGATCATCTGTATTTGTGATACAGTCTAATCACGCATTTCCATCCGGCTTTTGTCCGGATATTTCCCCGGAGAAATTTATATGTTTGGATATCAAAGTGAGTTTTTCATGCGAAAGCTTATGTTTATCAGTGCCGCCTTTTTTATGCTTGTCCTGATGGTGGTGATCTTTACACACAGACCGTCGAAAACAGTGGAGGATAAGAAGGTCGCAGACAGTGTGTCCGAAATGGCAGTGCCTTTGGATAAAGGCATTGGGGGCAGTGTGTCCGGTCAGTCGGCGGCTGATCATATGGATGATGGTGAGCGGATCAGGGCACAGATAGAAGATAACCTATATGGCGCGAATCTGGCTTTGGCTGAGGGGGAGGTTTCCATGGAAAAGCTGAGGGAAACAGCCGGTGTCCTTAAGCAGACGGAGGAAATGCTGAATGATCCATATATGATACAGGGGGTAGATGAAATACAGATGGAAGAATATATGACTGAGGATCTCAATATGCTTTCTGCCATATATTCACTGATGGCAAGGCGCGATCCGGACAGGAGAAGATCATATTATGACCTGGCTGCAGGCTGCATAGAAAAGCTGTTTGGGTACGAAAAGGTCCGTGAAAGCAGCATGTATGAGCCGAGGCTTTTGGATCTGGTGTCCATTAAGGAGGAACTGGGGGAGGATGAGAAGGCTTTAATGTATCTTCGAAATTTTGAGGAAAACAATCCAAAGCCCGGAATGGAGGTATATGTGGCACATGCCTGTATCCTGCTGAAGGCAGGGGGAAACGGAAAGGAGATGAAGGAACTGTATGAGAAAATGTCGGATAATACCGAATTTAAGGAAAATTCAAGGTATGGCGAGCTGCGAAGGCAGATGGAAATATATCTGGCTGCAGAAGGATAAGGTTTTGCGGAGGTACTTATGGAAGAAAGACAGAGAGCACTGCTATATAAAGTGATGGGAGCTCTGATGGTGGCAGCCTGCTTTGCGGCAGTCTTTATCGCGGTCACCGCCATATTTTCCCTCAGGGTCAGGGCGGCTTCTGATATGATGGATCAGGAGGAGACTTTGTATATCGACGCCCGGATGGAATATGATGACTGCTGTGTGGCGGATGAGGTGTTTTATGCCTGCAAAGGCAGTCCCGTGCTGAGGGTGGAGGCATCACGGGATATGGTCATTTATGTTCAGATCAAAAGTGATGGCTCATGGGGAGGCTGGATCCGGAATTTTGAGGATACCGATTACTTTGAGTATGAATTCGAAGAAGGCCGCTATGAGATAAGCGTGTATGGGAAGAGGGACGGGATGGGTGATAACATCTATGCCAAAGGCTTTCCGGTGACCATGGTGTATGACAATACACCGCCGGAGAATCCCGTGGCCAAGATCACAGCCCCCGGGGCTGTCAAATGGGAGGACGGGATATTCTCAGGTGACAGTGTTAATATGAGATTTGATTCAAAGGATGAGCTGTCGGGGATAAGGACCATATATGTTCAAAGACCGGGGGAAGCAGAAAATGAGTGTGACTCTGTCGTCATAGAGTCCGGCTCCTGCGGGGAACTGAGTGTCTGGAGTGAAGATATGTGCGGGAACCTGTCCGATAAGTGCGTATATGACACCGCTGTATGGGTGGACAGGGACAGACCCGAAATATCCTGGGAGAGAAAGGAGGATAAAAAAGAAGGTCTGGAGCTGGAAGTCAGATTCACGGATGAATTGTCAGGCCTGTCATACGCAGGCATATATCTGGATGATGAGCAGGTGGACAGATTCGATATAAAGGAGGAATCCGGCGCAGATCTTCTGGATGAGAAAAAAATGACTTTTTCTCTTTCGCCGGAGGAAGTGGGGGCTATTCCCTTTGACTCGGAATGCGAGCTGAGGCTGTACTGTAAGGACCGTGCCGGCAATGACAAAAATGTCGTACTTTCCCTTGAAAAGGTGGATGAAAACGCGCCCATCTTAAAACTGGGCGGTATCAGAAACGGGGCCGTGACTGACGGATATGTCCGATTGTATATGGACCTGTGGGATGAAAACCTGCCCGCAGACCTGCGGGATGCCGTCAGTATCAGCGTGCGCCACACAGGATATGTAACGGATTGGGAGGGGGGCTTTGCTTCAGAGGAAATCTATGAAATGGATCCTTATGAAGATATGTTCTTCTATGAGGACGGAAGATATGAGGTGACGGCAAAGGCTTTGGACCTGGCAGGAAATACGGCCCTGGATACTCTTGATTTTATCATAGACAATACGCCTCCTCTGATACGGGGACTGGATGACTATGACGGCCTTGTCACTGACAGATTTATGATAGGGAGGGAAGATACGGAGCGGATGTTTATGGATGCGTCCGTCATAAGGTATCAGATGTATATAAACGGCAGGAATTATCATGAGGGAGAATCGGTGGATAAATCGGGCAGATACAGACTTGAAGTGGCTGCAGTGGATCAGACCGGGAATTTGAGCCGCGAAAGCGTGAGATTTACCGTCAAAAATGAAAGTGAGGTGGAAAAAGACGGGGAAATGGCGAGGGAAATGCCGGAAGATAAGGCTGTCATAAATGAATCTTTTGACGGGACGATCAAAACAGAGCCGGTGGCAGTACAGGAAAAGGAGCCGGTCATGATGACAAAACCATCGGAGGGTCAGAAGGATCAGAAACTGTTAAAGGATAAAGGAGGTGAGGCAGGGAAAAAGAAGGATGACAGGCGCAGTTTTATTAAGGGGTGCATAGTGGTCCTGGTGGCAGGTACGGCCGTATTTTTTATCTGGAAATATCTGCGCATGAAAAAGCGCCGAAGCCTCATTTTGGATTGAAACCTTATCTGAAAAATAGTATAATTATTGACATGCTTCCCAGGGATTTAAAGATATTGAAGCCAAGTCAATATTCCTATGATGTTCATAAAGCTGAGTTGATGTTGCCACCTCAGAAGATGCCTTATGCTGTCGTGATCAAGAGATTCCAGATAGATTACAGCTATGAGCAGAAATATAAAATGGGCATACTGAGCATGGAAGAGTATGTGGCCTGGCAGATACAGCTGAGCCAAAAGGCACAGGAGGTGCAGCCAAAACAGGAACAACATATCGATCATACCTTCTGGGAGCGCGATGAGAAAGAGCGCCGCAATATTCCGGAAAACGAATATGAGGAATTCTTATTAAACAATCAGGTGGATGTCAGAAATCGTACCACACTGGATATGGATTCCATCATAAACGCTCATGAAATGCCTGCCGGTGGACAGACAGGGGATGATGATACGGAAGGCCTGTCTGAAGCCGAAGCCATGGAACAGGCTGTGGCAATGGCAGTGTCCTCATCCATGGCGGATCCTTCCGATCTTCCGGGGGGAGACGACCCTAACAGGGTGCTGTCGCCCGATGAGATACAGGCGCTGTTCGCAGCCATGGGAGCGGGTTAGGAGGTGCGATCATGACGAAGTCATGATTCTGCATCGCACTGACTTTCGGCATGAGGGGGGACCCGCTTGCGGGGAGAGTCCTGGTGCCATTAACTTGCCGCCGAGTAAAGCGAGGGGGCGCTACCAGAGGTGAAGCGAGGGGGCGCTACCCGTCATAACGATGATAATTATAGCAAAGAAGGAAATTAAAGCATGTCATACCGAGATAACACAAAAAAAGTAAAAATAGGCGATGTCACCATAGGCGGTGGCAGCGATATAGCGATTCAGTCCATGACCAATACTCCCACGGAGGACGTGGCAGCCACGGTGGCCCAGATACTGGAACTTGAAAAGGCCGGATGTCAGATCGTAAGGTCCACGGTTCCAAATATAGAGGCGGCCCGGGCTTTTGCCGAGATCAAAAAGCAGATACATATACCGCTGGTGGCGGATATACATTTTGATCATCGTATGGCCATAGCAGCCATGGAAAACGGCGCCGACAAGATCAGGATCAATCCCGGCAACATAGGCGGGGACGAGGGTCTTCGGGATGTGGTAAAGTGCGCCATGGAGCGTAATATCCCCATAAGGGTCGGCGTGAACTCGGGCTCGCTGGAAAAGGAACTGGTAGAGAGATACTCGGGAGTGACTGCCGAGGGTCTGGTGGAGAGCGCCCTTAAAAAATGCGCGAAGATTGAGGAGATGGGATATGATCAGCTGGTCATATCCATTAAGTCTTCCGATGTCATGATGTGCGTAAAGGCTCATGAACTGATAGTGCAAAAGACAGATCATCCCCTTCATGTGGGGATTACTGAGGCAGGTACCATAAAGAGCGGAAATATCAAATCCGCAGTGGGACTGGGCCTCATTCTGGGACAGGGTATCGGTGATACCGTGCGCGTATCCCTGACGGGAGCTCCCGTGGAGGAGATATATACCGCGAAGCTGATACTTAAGACTCTGGGACTTAAAAAGGGCGGGGTGGAGATAGTATCCTGTCCTACCTGCGGACGCACCAAGATCGACATCATATCTCTGGCCACACAGGTGGAGAATATGGTGCAGGGGTACGACCTGGATATCAAGGTCGCAGTAATGGGCTGCGCCGTAAACGGCCCCGGCGAGGCTAAAGAGGCCGATCTGGGTATAGCCGGAGGTATCGGCGAAGGTCTGCTGATCCGTAAGGGCGAAGTGATAAAAAAGGTTCCCGAGGCACAGCTTCTTGACACTTTAAGGGCGGAGCTTGACAGATTGGCCGGTAAGTGATCATGGAAGTTAAAAAGACTTTTGCCCAGATATTTCCCAAGTATAAGCCATCCGGGGATGTGGAATCCATCACCCGGGATATCGACGTATACCGTGTGGTGACGGACAGGGAGAATTCACAGATATCCGTCTATTTTAAGGCCTGTTATCTCATGGAGAAAAAGGATCTGCGTAAGATCGAGGACGGCCTTAAATCTGCCATGTGTCCCGAAGGCACGGTGCGTTTCAGACTGTGCGAATCATATAATCTTTCGGAGCTTTATACTCCCGGAGTCCTCTTTGAAAAATACAGATCCAGCATTGAGGACGAGATCCACGATATAAATCCCATAATGGAGCACATATTCCATATGGCAGAGTATTCTTTTGACGCCGAAAGCGGGACCATCACCCTTTCGCTTAAGGATAATGTCATGGCCAGGCGTCTTAAGGACGAGCTCATAGAGTTTCTGGAATATGTTTTTTGCGACAGGTGCAATGTACCTGCCCGCTTCAACGTGGTCTTTACCAAAGGGGAGATATCCCGCTCGCTGACAGACGCCAGGGTCAGGGCGCAGAATCAGGCCAGGCGTATTGTGGAGAATTATTCCGCAGCCCGGGGTGAGGGCTATGGTGCAGATGGCGCAGATGAAAGTGCATCAGATGGGAACAGCGCTTTGGCTGATAAGGCATCATCTGCTTCGGACAGTTCTCATGGTGAGAAGAGTGGTTCAAATACCGGCGCAAGGAGCACATCATCAGGCTTTGATAAGAGTTATTCCGGTAAAGGCAGGGGCCGCAGTTCTTCAAAGAAAACAGGCAAGTTTACGGGATTCGCCAGACCCGATATGGTTTACGGGCGTGATTTTGATGAGACTATATCCGTGCGCGGACAGGAGAAATCTCTTCTCTTACCCATAAGTGAGGTCATCACGGAGATGGGTGATGTGGTATTAAGGGGAAAGATCTTCCAGGTGGAGCATAAGGATTTCCCTGCCAGACAAAAGGGCATGACCAGATTCGTGCTGACTGATTTTACGGACTCCATCGCCGTTAAGCTGTTCTATGATATAGAGTATTTTGATGAGGCAAATGCAGCCATTAAAGCCGGGATGTTCGTCAAGGTGAGAGGCCGGGTAGGCTTTGATAGCTATGATAATGAACTGGTGCTTTCATTTCCCGTCGGTATAAAGGCCATTGCCGATTTCAGGACAAAGAGGACGGATGGAGCGCCTCAAAAAAGGGTGGAACTTCATTGCCATACCAAGATGAGTGATATGGATGCCGTCAGCGATGTGACGGACATCATGAAAAGGGCTAAGGAGTGGGAGATGGGGGCTCTGGCGATCACTGATCACGGTGTGGTTCAGGCTTTTACGCCTGCATATCATGAACTTAAAAAGGGCGATCCCTTTAAACTATTATATGGAGTGGAAGGCTATCTGGTGGATGATGAGGCCAAGTGTGTCACCAACAGCCACGGACAGAGTCTGATGGATGAATACATAGCGTACGCTATCAGGACTTCAGGCTTTTCTCCCGCAAATGATCATATCATACAGATAAGCGCCGTTAAGATATCCCGCGGCGCGGTTTCTGATACGTTTGAAAGATATATAAGACCGGGAGAGCCTCTTTCCTACGAGACTGTAAAGCGTACTGGAATAGATGATTCCACGGTGAAGGCTGCACCCGGCATGGAAGAGGTGATACCTGAATTTTTGTCCTTTGCGGGGGACGGTGTGCTGGTGTGTCATGAGTCCTCCATGGGGGAGGCATTTTTGAGCAATGCCGCCAAAAAGGTGGGGATGGACCGTGAGTTCACGGTGCTTGATATCAACGAACTATCCGTATATCTGGTGGCAAAAAAGTATAATAAACTTTCCGCGGCCGCTAAGGAATTAAAGCTTCCTTTGGATGAAGTCCCCACTGCAGCCCAGGAGAGGGACGTGGTAGCCGGTCTGTTCTTTAAATTTGCCGATATCCTTTCAGAGCAGGGGATAAAGGATCTGGATGATGTGAACGAGCGATTCGGGACCATGGATGTAAACGCCATAAAGCATAAGGATTATTATCATATCATCCTTTTGGCTAAAAACGAGATCGGCAGGAACAATCTCTATAAGCTGGTGAGTGAATCCCATCTTAACTTTTATGCAAAAAGGCCCAGGATACCCAAGAGCATGCTGGCCGAAAATAGGGAAGGCATCATAATAGGCTCTGCCTGTGAGCAGGGAGAATTGTTTATGGCGCTGCGAAGGGGCGAGAGTCCCGACAGGATCGCAAGGATAGTGGAGTTTTACGATTATCTGGAGGTCCAGCCCATAGGGAATAACGCTTTCCTGGTAAGGGAAGGCAAGGTAAAGGATGATGAAGGTTTAAGGGATTTTAACAGAAAGATAGTGGAACTGGGAGAGCGCTATAATAAGCCGGTCTGCGCCACCTGTGACGTGCATTTTCTGGATCCGGAGGATGCGATCTACAGGAGTATAGTTCTGGCGGGAAAGGGATTTGATGATGCGGATCTCCAGCCTCCTCTTTATCTTCATACCACTGATGAGATGATGGAGGAGTTTTCATATTTGGGTTATGAAAAGGCCAGGGAGATCGTCATCACCAATACCAACATGATCGCAGACATGATCGACAGGATACCGCCGGTGCGGCCTGACAAATGTCCTCCCGTCATAGAGAATTCCGACGAGGATTTAAAGAATATCTGTTATGCAAAGGCTCACAGGATGTATGGGGAGAATCTGCCCGCACCTGTGGCCGAAAGGCTGGAAAAGGAGCTTAATTCCATAATCAAAAACGGTTTTGCCGTGATGTACATTATAGCCCAGAAACTGGTGAAGAAGTCTAATGATGACGGATATGTTGTAGGCTCGCGCGGCTCCGTTGGATCGTCTTTTGTGGCATTCATGGCGGATATCACGGAGGTTAATTCCCTGTCGGCCCACTACTATTGTGAGAATTGCCATTACAGTGATTTTGATTCCGAGGATGTCAAAAAGTTCGCGGGAGCCAGTGGCTGCGATATGCCGGACAAGGATTGTCCTGTCTGCGGTAAACGGCTGAAAAAAGACGGTTTCGACATTCCATTTGAAACCTTCCTGGGATTCAAGGGTGATAAGGAGCCGGATATAGATCTTAACTTTTCCGGAGAATACCAGAGCCGCGCCCACAGGTTCACCGGTGAGCTCTTTGGCGAGGAGAATACCTTTAAGGCCGGTACCATAAGCGCTCTCAAGGATAAAAAAGCCGAGGGCTATGTGCTGGCGTATTTCAAGGAAAGGAATATCACCAAGCGCTGGTGTGAGATACAGCGTAACGCTCTGGGTATCTCTGGAGTCAAAAACAGTACGGGACAGCATCCCGGTGGAATAGTGGTACTGCCAAAGGGTGAGAGGATATATACCTTTACGCCGGTACAGTATCCCGCAAATAAAGAGGAAAAGGGAGTCATAACCACCCATTTTGATTATCACTCCATCGATCATAATCTGCTGAAACTGGATATCCTGGGACATATGGATCCATCCATGATGAGATTTTTCACGGTTCACTCTGATGTGGATCCCGTGGACGTGCCTCTTGATGATAAGGATGTCATGAGCCTCTTCATCTCTCCCGACGTGCTGGGGATAAAGCCTGATGACATAGGAGGCTTTCTGACGGGTACTCTGGGCATTCCTGAGTTTGGTACCAGATTCGCCATGAAGATGCTGGTGGACACTAATCCCAGATCCTTCACCGACCTCATACGTATAGCGGGACTGGCCCATGGTACCGACGTGTATAAGGGTAATGCGGAGACTCTGATAAAGGAGGGCATCGCCACCTTGTCCACGGCCATATGTACCCGTGACGATATTATGATCTATTTGATAAACCAGGGAGTGGAGCCTTCGCTTTCCTTTAAGATAATGGAGGCTATCAGAAAGGGAAATGTGGCAAAGGGGAAGGTGCCTGACTGGGAGGATATGAAGAAGGAGATGATCGCTCACGGAGTGCCTCAGTGGTATGTGACCTCCGGTGAGACCATTAAATATATGTTCCCCAAGGCCCATGCGGCGGCTTATGTAATGATGGCCTGGCGTGTATCCTGGTATAAGATCAACAGACCCTTGATATATTACAGTGCTTTTTATACCGTCCGTGCGGTAAAGACCATGTCCTATGAGAAGATGTGTCAGGGCCTTGAAAAACTGGACTTTTATATCAAGCAGTATAATGACAAGAATAATTCGGATGAGGAAGATACATCCTCTACTGAAGATGACCAGATCACCGTGATGTGGCTGGTGAGAGAGATGTACTGCAGGGGCTTTGAATTCATGCCCATGGATCTTTCCATGGCTAAGGCGACTGAATTCCAGGTGGTGGACGGTAAGATACTTCCCTCTATTCTGTCAATTGACAATGTGGGTGAATCTGCAGCACAGAGTATAGAAGAGGCCGCAAGGGGCGGAAAGTTCCTTAGCATGGAGGACTTTAAGAACAGGGCAAAGATCTCCGAGACCATCGCGAATAAGATATATGATATGGGACTTCTGGGAGATGTGCCCAAGAGTAATCAGATGAGTCTGTTCGATCTGATGTAAGAACCGTTATATTGCCATTGTTTTCGGGGTGATATGGGTTTGGATAAGGGGCATGAACTTTATTGCAGATGGTGAAAGGGGCATTTCATTGCTATGATCTCCACTTAAGATGGTGGAGCGCCCCCTCCTTTGTAAGATCTGCAAAATCGTTCTGGCGCAGGGCTTCATAGAGGCAGACGCAGACGCTGTTTGACAGATTTAAGGACCGGGTGTCCTTTAGCATGGGGATGCGTATGCAGTCATCTTCGTGCTCTATGAGGATCTCTTCGGGAATGCCGGCGCTTTCCTTGCCGAACATGATATAGTCATCGGGAGAGTAAGCTACGTCGCAGTAGGTATTATGTGCCTTTGTGGTGGCAAAAAACAGGTGCGCCGAGCCCTTTTCTATGGCGGGATTTTTGTCGAGGAAATCCCTGTAGTTTATATAGGTAGTAACGTCAAGCTCGTGCCAGTAATCCATGCCGGCCCTTTTGAGGGCCTTTTCATTTAAGGAAAAGCCCAGAGGCTCTATAAGGTGGAGGTGTGTGCCGGTGGCCACGCAGGTGCGGCCTATGTTTCCGGTGTTTGACGGTATTTCGGGCTGGTGAAGGACTATGTTCATGGAATTTCTCCTCTTTTTATACACAATCAGGACACATTTTTGTAGTATAGTGTCCTATGTTGCATGACATATGATATTACTTTAACCGTAAAATATCAATAACTTGCAAGATAGAGGATTTTTTTGTATATTAATGTAGTTTGATTTTTTTATGAGGAGTGAATGTTATGAAAAAAAGAGTGTTTTTGATCTTTCTGGCTCTGGTGCTTGCCATGAGCGTGACCATGACAGGATGCAAGAAGAAGGGTTCAAAGAAAAAGGATCATAAAAAGAGCGAGGAAAGCGCAGACGGCGAAGAGAGCGAAGACGAGGACGAAGAAGAATTTGAAGAGGAGGAAGTGGAATATACTTCCGAATACGGTCCGTTAAGCGGCGGCGCTGAGTGGGGCAATAACTGCGAGGGTTCTGCCGTATACACAGAGGGTACCACGGCAGTGGTCACCGTGACCATTGACAGCGAGGATGAGCCCTTTGATGATGGCGATATAGCCACCATGAAGAAAAATGCCAAGACCGCCCTTGATTTTATCGTTAAGACGGCGGGAGAGTACGGCAAGAAGACGGAGTTCGTATTCGATCAGGATGATCTTAACTTCTCTTATGTCTATGATGACGTGGTGGAGGATCTGGAATTTGAGGATTATGATCTGGTTCTTAAGAAGGCCACTCAGGATCTGGATAAGAAGGCCATAATGGAAAAGTATAACGCCCAGGGCATCGCTTATCTGGTGCTTTTGAATGCAGCGGGGGATCCTTTCTATCAGGCTCATATGTATGATGATGAGACCGATCTGTTTAATGAGGCGGCCTTTGTATTCCGTGACAGCTATGATGAGGATTATGATGAGGTGACTTCGGGTCCCGATGTATACCTTTATGAGCTGCTCCACCTTTTCGGTGCCATCGAGCTGGATTATCCCGACGCTACCTATGGTTATACCGCGGCACTTTTAAGCACAGTCCTTGATTCATATAATAATGATATTATGCTGGGCTATTATCAGGACGACGGTTCCATAAATCCAGATGAAGTGACAAAGGAGATCACGGATATCACTGCATACTGCATCGGTCTGGTGGATGATTTTGAGGAACTCAATGATAATCCCACATTAAAGCGTGAGTATAAGTGCACCCTCGAGGACAGATATTTTGAGAATACCAATAATGGTCAGGATACATCCGCCTATGAGGCTGACTCCGAGGACATGATCTATATGGAGGGCCTGGAGGACGAGGAGATCGATGAGGTCGATGTAGATGAGCTTATGGAGGATGCAGGGGCCGAGAAGACAGAAAACTAAAATTTCGAAAATTTCGGAGAATTAAAAAAAATAAAAAAATGCTTGCATTATGTAGATGATTATGATATTATTACCAAGTCGCGTTTACAGCGGCTTGAATGGCTCGTTGGTCAAGGGGTTAAGACGCCGCCCTCTCACGGCGGAAACAGCGGTTCGATTCCGCTACGAGCTGCTCTGAAAAGCCTGTAGTTCATCCTACAGGTTTTTTTATGCGATAATGGCATAAGATATTATTTGTCATCCTGAGCGAATGCGAAGGATCTTTTTGAGGAGACGATCATGGAAAAAGCAAAAAAAATACTGAATGAAATCTTCATTGACGGATTGTCCGGCATGGCCCTGGGACTCTTTTCCACTCTTCTGGTGGGAACTATCCTGGGACAGATAGGGCAGTTGATCGGTGGATCTCTTGGCGCTTACATTGTGGCCATAGCCAATGTGGCAAAGACCATAACCGGCGCAGGCATAGGAGTGGGAGTGGCCTCTAAGTTTAAGCAGGGCCCTTTAGTTACCGTATCGGCAGCGGTATGCGGAATGATCGGAGCATTCCCCACTGTGACAGCTATCGAAAATTATGCATTCGGTAAGGGCGGTGAGCCTTTGGGAGCTTTTGTTGCAGCAATCGTGGCTATAGAGGTAGGACGCCTCGTGGCAGGCAAGACTCCAGTGGATATCCTGGTGACACCTCTGGCATCCATCTGCAGCGGCGCCCTGGCAGGCGTGATCATAGGACCTCCCATCTCAAAACTCATGGCCTGGCTGGGATATATAGTGAACTTTAACGTGGACGCTCATCCCTTTATCGGCGGTATCATAGTGTCGGTGCTCATGGGTATCATCCTGACACTTCCCATATCATCCGCAGCTATCGGTATTTCCATGGGAATATCAGGTCTGGCAGCGGGCGTGGCCACCATCGGATGCTGCTGCAACATGGTAGGCTTTGCAGTGGCCAGTTTCAAGGAAAATAAGTGGGGCGGCCTGGTGGCCCAGGGTCTGGGTACATCCATGCTTCAGATCTCAAATATAGTAAAGAATCCCAGGATATGGATCCCGGCCATATTGTCTTCTGCGATCTTAGGACCGGTATCCTCATGTCTTTTCAAAATGACCAGCACCCCCGTAGGCTCCGGAATGGGCTCTTGCGGACTGGTGGGTCAGATAGCAGTAATGCAGTCCATGACAGAGGGCGGCGGATCGGCAGCAGTGGTATTATTTGAGATAATTCTGATGCATTTCATCCTTCCCGGAGTGCTGACCTATCTGTTCTCCGAGATCATGTATAAGAAGGGTTGGATCAAGCCCGGAGATATGAAGCTTTCGGATTGATGAACATCAGTATCGCAGGTGTGACAAATATAGAGAAAACACTTGTATTCCCACCTCGGATATGCTAAAATAGCATCAAAGAAGTCGGCAAGGATGCCGATGGATTTAAGTTCCTTAGAAACTTATGGCAAGGATGCGTCACATATTCACGGAATGCCCGGCGGGTATGTGCAGAAAAGAGGTAGTTATGACGATCAATTCTATTTTAAGCGTTGGCGGTGACACGTCGTCGTTGTTTGGCTCGTCGGACATCTTTGGTAATTCTTCCTCTTCTTCCACATCCGGCGGTTTTTCTTTGGCAGATTATGCCAGCATTAAAAATGGCAGTTACGGTAAGCTGACCAAGGCATATTATGCTAAGAAGAAAATTGAAGAGGCCGGTGGTGAAGATAAGAAGGAGACAGTTTCCGCTGAGAAAAAGACGGCAGCCTCCGCTTCCTCATTGAGGGCGGCAGCCTCGGCACTTAAGGATAATAAGTCCCTTTTCGAAAAGGTAACTAAAAAGAATGCCGACGGTGAGGAGACTAAGGATTACGACTGGGACAACATCAGCAAAAAGGTGCAGAACTTTGTGGATGCCTTTAATGAGGCCTATGCAGCAGGTTCGAAGTCCGAGGCATCCGGATCTTACAGGGGTGCGCTTTCCATGGTACAAAAGAGTGCTGCGAATAAGAACCTGTTATCATCCGTAGGCATCAGCATCGGCGAGGACGGAAAATTATCTCTTAACACGGATAAGCTTAAGGAAGCTAATATAAACGACCTTAAGACTCTCTTCTCCGGTTCGGGTTCATTTGCCGACAGCATTGATTCGAGTGCTTCACAGATAGTGACCAACTCTTCGGACATGGCCAGGAAGCTTTACGGATCCAATGGTTCATACTCCGGAAATATCGGAGGAGGAGCGGCTCTGGATACCATTGTATGACAGGGTTTCCCTCGTGTAAGCTGTTACAAAAGTTTGATCTACCCGCGGTCTCTTTTGGATCGCGGGTTTTGTTTTTCCGAGTCGTTTTTTTAGATGATAGTTTTGAAACGACAGTCAACAGAGGAGTGAAGATATTATGAAAAAAAGATTATTGTTTATGACGCTTCTGCTTTGCGTCACGCTGACGGCCTTCGGATGTAAGAAGAAGGACAAGGCGTCGGACAAAGCCGATACCGAAGCGCAGACCGAAGAGAGCGGTGAAAGTACGGATGACGGAAAAGACGGTGGCCTTAAAAGTGAAGACGAGCCTGTGAAGGAAGAGCCCTCAAAGGAACCCGGAGAGGAAGAGGAGGATGATGGTCAGTTTGTCATGAAGCCCGGCGTGGCCGACACTTTTGAGTCATCATGGAAGTATGTCCATGATCATGCCAATGATTCTCTGGTTTTGAATTATGCCCTGGATGTATATGAGCCCGCCGAGAGGAAGGGCGATGAAAAGCCGGAGGATATCCATGAGGAGATCGAAAAGAAGACTGAGGGGGACACCTTCCGAAAGGTGCGTTTTAACAGGGCAGACAGGGGAGGCTCCTTTATCGATATAAGCGCATATACGGACCCTTCTACCCTCATGATAGATAAGATAGTGACCTGCGAATACTGTGCGGACGCCAGGGAGATGAGCGAGTTCTATTTTAAGGATGGACGTCTGGTCTATGCTTATACCTATACCGACGGACTGTACGGCACCGAGTATAAGGACGGGACACTTCCCGGCAAAAAGTGCACCTTCAAGGATAATGTGATGACAGGGTGCATCATAGACGACAAGGATGTGGGTAATAAGAAAGTGGCCTATGAAGCCCGCGACTATGACAATATGGATGAGTTTACCAAAGCATCCTATGATGAGGTGGAGCAGGATATTTTAAAGAGGGCTTACATCACCTATAATTATATCGCCAAGGTGCCCGGATTTGCTTATCTGTACGGCTATGTGGGAGACGAGCAGGGAGGCGTACTGTCAAATGTACACATGAAGATCAGCTCAAAGGCTCATGAGTATGAGCGCGAATTCGTTACCAACGGGGACGGCTTCTTTGAGATGATAGTGCCTATAAACGAAGAGGATGACTACGGGATCGTGTGCGAGTACGGCGATTATGTGCCCTCTACAGTGGATGACATACGCATAAGGCCTGGCACCGTGGATTATCCTATCGGAGTTATATATATGGCGCCTGCGGGACAAAATATCCATGACGCCAATACCTATCTTCTCAATGCTAATTATTCATCACCCAAGAAGCTTTCGGAGGGAGAGTACTGTGTGACCTTATCCTGGGAGGATAAAAATGCGGATCTTACCTGTGTGGGCATGAACCTTAAGAAACAAAAGCGCGATCAAGACAAAATGATGGTGGTAAAGCCGGGGAAAGACGGCCAGTTTAAATACTTCGTCATAGATAAGCGCGGCATAAACTCGGGAAATCCCATGACCTATGAGCTGTCCTCTTCAAAGGCAGTGGTCAAAGTTTATGATAAGGACGGTCTGGTGGCTTCTTATCAGGCCCCCGTGGGCAGGGCCGGCACAGTGTGGGAGGTCTTTGAGATAACTGACGGAAAGATCATGCCCCTTAGCAACCTTATGATAGAAACCGAGAAATCACCGCTTCTTAGGTGAGATTTTCAGTGCCTCATTTTATGTCATTCTGAGCGTAGCGAAGAATCTTTATAAGATCGAGTTTTTAATAGATTATAATTCTTTCAAGATCCTTCGTCACTTCGTTCCTCAGGATGACAACTGGAGAATAGAATAAAATATATTCTTGACAAACAAGGGGATATGCGGTAGCATATCCCCTTGTAAATGTAAAATGCTCCGAACCTTATGGACGGAGTAAAATCTTCAGGGCGGGGTGAGATTCCCCACTGGCGGTATAGTCCGCGAGCCTTAGGGCAGAGCCGGTGTGACTCCGGCACCAACGGTAAAAGTCCGGATGAAAGGAGAAAAAAATGAATAATCTTATTAACACGGCAAGGGAGAATCTTCCCACAGTGGCAGGCTTTGTGCTTACCATCATTTCACTTTTTGTAATCGCATATGTGGCGCAGAAGATCCAGAAAAAGCGCGAGGGCACGAAAGAGCGTATCCTGAACACCAGGGCATTGGTGATCATCGGTATGTTTTCCGCAGTGGCAGCGGTGCTCATGCTTTTTGAGGTGCCTCTTCCCTTTGCTCCTTCGTTTTATAAGTTTGATTTTTCCGAGATTCCGGTGATGATATGCGCCTTTGCCTACGGTCCGGTGGCCGGAGTGATGACGGAGTTTTTAAAGATCATCCTCAAACTGGTATTTAAAGGTACCAGCACTGCATTTGTGGGAGATCTGGCAAATTTTGCGGTGGGCTGCTCATATATGCTTCCCGCATCCATAATCTATTCCCTGAATAAAAAGAAAAAGACGGCTGTCATAGGCTGTATCGCGGGCACTTTGGTGATGACGGTGTTTGGAACTGCGTTCAACGCAGTATATCTGCTGCCGGCATTTTCAAAGCTTTTCGGTATGCCCATGGACGTGATATTGGATATGGGTGCAAAGGTGAATCCTCTGGTAAAGGGAGATGTAGTATCCTTTGTCATCGCCTGTGTGGCTCCCCTTAATCTGATCAAGGGCACCGTGGTGTCCATAGTGACCATGCTGATCTATAAGCCCTTGAGTCCCCTTATCAAAAAAAGTCAGGGCTGATCCGGATCGATGACGGGCCATTCCTTGATGGGACATTTGAGCATCTTCATCAACCGGGTGAAATTGGTATCAGGGTCTGACAGCTTTTCCAGTATCTCGGGATCGGTGGTGCGCGCCGCGACAAGCGGCAGGATACCCACAGCGATGAAAACGTGTATGCGTCTCATGGTGACCTCGATATCCGCATGGGGATCATTGCGGTAACTGTAGGACAGCAGTGAAAGAGTGGCGGTTATCATGTAGTCAAATCCCATCTGCAGATCTTCATCATCCTCGGATACCCCGAAGTGGGAAAACATGACGGGGATCAGACGTTTTTTTAATTCAAATATGAAGGAAGGATCGCCGGTGGCTCCCGTGAGAGCGTTGATCTTTTCTATATTCTTTATATAGAAGGATACGATCATATCATTGATCCCGGTATGTTTGACATCCATTTTTTCACGAACCGTGTCAGGCAGGGCTTCACACTCTTTGAGGAGCTCTGCCTCTGCTTTTTTCAGCAGATCGTATACATCGTCAAAATACAGATAAAAAGTGCTTCTGTGTATTCCGGCCTGTTGGGCTACGGCGTTTACGGTGATGTGACTGATGTCCTTTTTGATATACAGTTCCCAGAATGCTTCATATATCTTTTTCAGAGTCTTTTCCGTTCTGTCGGACAGTGCCTGTTTTGACATGGATCATATACCTCCTTCGTTGTTTCGCATCATGGGGATCAATATAGACAATTTTATCAAAATTGTATATTGAATTTCGTGATTTTATTCATTATAATATACGTCGTGCCAAAATGCGACACTTTGTCGAAAAAATGTTTAGTCAGATATAAACTGCGGTTTATAGAGGAGTTGAATAATATATGAAAAACAGAGTATTATCCATATTTTTGATGCTTTGCCTGACTGTTTCATCCACTGCGCTGCTGGGAGGCTGTAATAAAGCCGGAGCGGTAAAAGAGAGCGAGGGTGAAAAGGAAGAGGAAAAGCTCATGGTGGTGGAGGTCGCTACCCCTGCGACCGGCAATATAGAAGTTCAGGGAGAGTTCTCAGGTTCCCTGGAATATGCAGATGAGATCTCGGTATTTCCCAAGCTGTCGGGAGAGATCACCAAGGCAAATTTTGAAGAGGGGGATTTTGTAACGGAAGGATCCCTTCTGTTTTCCATCGACGATGATGCATATCAGATAAGCGTGAAAACGGCACAGGCAGCTTATGATGTGGCCAAAACTACCAAGGACAAGCAGGTGGGAGCCCTTCAGATGAACAGGGACAGCGCGGTCAATCAGGTGCTTACTGCCCAGGAGGGCGTGGAAAAGGTGCAGGCCAGCTGTGACCTTTATTCTGAGCAGTATCATATCCTAGAGTCACAGATGCAGGATCTGTATGACAAAAAGCATGACCTGGAGGATGATAAGGACTCCGCCGAGAAGAAGTTAAAGAAGGCGAAGAAGGCTCTTTCGGACGCCAAATCATCCGGAGCTTCGGACGCGGATCTGGCGGCCCTTCGCACTAATGTAAATACCATAAAGAGCAGTATATCCACCATAGAGAATACCATCGACACAGTGGAGAATTCACAAAAGCAGCTGGAATCTTCCATGGCCAGCATGGGCTTTAACAGGGAGACTAATATCTACAGTCTGAATCAGGCAGTCAGGAGCGCGGATCTGGCACAGGAGAGCCTTCAGTATCATGACGCGGTCACTGCGCCCACTACCATCGCAAGCGCCGATGCCACCGTAAAGCAGGCTGAGGCGGGAGTGGAGAGCGCCAGTCTGCAGCTCAGCTATACTCAGGTTACGGCTCCCGTTTCAGGATATATCAAGAAAAAGAATGTGGAGGAACATGATATAGCATCCCCGGGAAATGCGGCTTATGTCATAACCGGTGATGATACCGTAAATGCTGTTTTCGAAGTGCCCGAGGCTACCTTGAAAATGATAGAGCCGGGGCAGAAGGTGTCCATTGACAGAAACGGTGAGATCTTTGACGCCCGGGTGACGGAGCTTTCCCAGACTCCTGCCGATTCGGGACTTTTTGAGATAAAGGCCGCTGTTAATGATCCCGAGAAGAAGCTGGCTACCGGTACTTCCGTGAAGGTCAGCACCAGGACGACCCACGTGGAAAATGTGCTGTCAGTTCCCGTTAACTGTGTGTACTATTCGGGAGGAGAGTCCTATGTCTATGCGGTTGATGACGGAAATATAGTCAGAAAGATCATGGTGACCACCGGACTTTACGATAAGGACAGCATCGAGATAAAGGACGGACTGAGCACGGACATGAGAGTGGTGACCACCTGGTCATCAAGGCTTCGTGACGGCCTTAAAGTGGAAGTGTCAGGCGGTCCTGTGGTGAGCGTGCTGGATAAGTATGATTACAATGCCGTGGCTAACATAGATTCCCTGAAGATGGATAACGGCGAACTCACCGTGGGCGCCGGTTCATATCTGCCGCAGTAATTGAGAATAATCAGAATTCAAAAATCACGATAATAGAAACCAGGGAGAAATACCTTGCATCAGTTAACAAAAGTTTGTCTTAAAAAACCGGTTTCAACCGTTATAATAATCGTGGCGATGATTATCTTTTCCATAGCCGCAGTCACGCAGATGAATATGCAGCTGACTCCGGATATGGAGATGCCCTATATAGTGGCCATGATAGTATATCCCGGAGCTGCACCCGATCAGATAGACCGTCTGGTGGCCCATGAGCTGGAGGATGTGGGTGCCACTATCGAGGGCCTTGATACCGTCCAGTCGCGGAGCATGCAGAATATGTGCTACATGATCTATGGCTTTAAATACGGCACCGATGTGGATAAGGCGTATAACGATCTGCAGCAGGAGATAAACAGGAAAAAGAACGATCTGCCTGATGACTGTAACGATCCTACCATAGTCATCATGGATATAAACGCCATGCCTTCAGTCAATCTTTCCGTCACGTCAAAGAGCGGAGGAGACGTAAGGGGCTTTGTGGAAAATACGCTGGATAATGAGGTCTCCTCTGTGGAAAATGTGGCCAGGACTGAGATATCGGGAGGTCAGGAGGATTATATCAGGGTATGTATCGATCCCGAGCTTATGGCCCAGTTCGGCCTTTCTACTACAAGTATCACCGGTACCATAACCGCCGCTGATTTTTCCATACCCGCAGGTTCCGTGGATGTGGGCTCACAGACACTGGATGTGAACGCCGAGGTTTCATATGATGATATATATGATCTGGAGAGCATTCCCCTCATTACCGGCAAAGGCAAGACCATAAGGCTGGCTGATGTGGCAACGGTGAGTTATGCAAAAAAGGATGCGGACTCCGTCAGCTTCTATGACGGCTCCGACAATGTGCAGCTGTCTGTCACAAAGCAGCAGGGCTCCAATGCCGTAAAACTGGCAAGGGATGTAGTGGCTCTGGTGGATGAGTTTAAGGACAAATATCCCGATTATGACATCGTGGTGACTTATAATGCTGCAGACCGTATAGTATCGGCCCTGTCTTCGGTGGGTTCCACTCTTGTTTTGGGAGTATTTCTCTCCATGCTGGTGCTCTTTATTTTCTTCGGAGACATTAAGGCCTCACTCATAGTCGGCAGTTCTATGCCCGTATCTTTGCTGGTTACCATATTGCTGATGTATGCGGCAGGCTTTCCTCTTTCCGTGGTTACCATGGGAGGTATGGTCATCGGTATCGGTATGATGGTGGATAACTCCATAGTGGTGCTGGAAATGTGTTTCCAGAAGAGGGATCAGGGCTTTTCCTTTGAGGAGGCGGCCTATGATGCTGTAAAGACTGTGGCAACCTCCATCTTTGCGTCCACACTGACTACGGTGGTGGTTTATCTGCCCATGGCTCTTATGAAGGGCCTTTCAGGACAGATGTTTGCACCTCTTTCATTTACCATCATATTCTCCCTGACAGCATCGCTGATCGCCGCTGTCACGCTGGTGCCCCTTTGCTTTGCAAAGTATCATCCCATAGAGAAAAAGGAACTTCCGGTTTCCCGTTTTGTAAGGAACATGGGAGACAGATATGGGCAGGTGCTGGGTAAGGTCCTGGATAAAAAGGCGGCCGTGGTCGCAGTGACGGTACTAATGGTGGTTTTGACAGTGGTTGTGGCTACTCAGCTTAATGTGGAGCTGATGGCAGGCACGGATGAAAAAATGATATCGGTAAAGGCCGATGTGCGCCCGGGTCTTTCACTGGAAAATAAAGAGGCATATCTTCATCAGCTGGAAAACTTTGTAAAGGCCCAGGCGGAAGTGGAGGATTACGATGGCACTGCGTCTGAGTCTTCATCCCAGATCAGTCTGACGGCATATCTGTATGAGGAAACGGAAGAAAAGACAGATATCATCGTGGACCGCTGGAATGAAATGCTCAAGGATACTCCCGATATGGTGGTAGTATGTTCATCCGCCAGCTCCAGTATGAATTCAGGCATGGGCGGCGGCGATAAGGAAGTTACCATGCGAAGCACCGATATGGATCTTTTGCGTGAAGCCACCGAGATGGTGGCGGATGCCATAAGGGATGTGGATGGTGTCATAAATATAAGCACCGGCTTTTCGGATTCCGCAGCCAAGGCGGAGGTGCATATCGATCCTGTCAAGTCCATGGGAGCGGGGATAACTCCCGCACAGGCAGGTGCTGCCATGCGAAACGCCCAGAAGGGTACCGATGTGATGGATATAACCATCAATGAGACCGATTATAAGGTGACAGTGGAATATCCCAAGGACCGGTATGATACCATAGACGAGCTGATGGAGCTTAAGCTTATGTCAAACACCGGCAATCAGGTGACTCTGGGAGACATAGCCGAGGTAGTATATTCCGATACGCCTCAGACTATCATACGAAACCAGAAGTCTTACGAGGCTTCCGTATCGGTGACCCTGGATTCGGAGAAGAAGTTTGCCGCCCAGAAAGAGATCGATCAGAAAGTGAAATATGTAGATCTGCCTGCAAACGTGTTTATGGCAGAGAGTTCATATGCAAAAATGATGAGAGAGGAGTTTACCTCGCTGATAACTGCCATGCTGGCGGCCATGTGGCTGGTGTTCATGGTCATGACCATGCAGTTTGAGTCCGTGAGGTATTCGCTGATGATCATGTTCTGTATACCCTTCTCACTGATCGGATCGGTGCTCCTTATGTTTATATCGAAATCCACCTTCTCCATGACGTCATTGATGGGATTTTTGATGCTGGAAGGTATAGTGGTAAATAACGGTATCCTGATGGTGGATACCACCAATATGTTCCTGGAAAAGATGAGCATGGAACTGGCCCTTGTGGAAGCGGGACGCAGCAGATTAAGGCCCATCCTCATGACCACGCTGACCACCATTCTTTCAATGCTGCCCCTGGCGCTTGGTATCGGTAAGAACACGGAGTCCATGCAGGGTATGGCAGTGGTTATCGTGGGCGGTCTGATAGCATCCACTATCCTGACGCTGATATTGCTGCCCACCTTCTACCTGATCATAGCAAAGAAGAATAAGACGGACCGCAGGACGGAGAAGAAGTTCTTTGGACGCAGGAAGAAACCCATTGATGTGGAAAGAGATGAAGAGATAAGGGACGAAGGAGCAGATAACTGATATGATATTTTACCGGCTTGCGATTGACTGCATAGTACTGCTTTTGGCTTATATAATTATGCAAAAGAGAGGGAAGGGACACAGCGTCCCTTTTCTTTGCATACTGATGCTTTTACTGACTGTTGAGGTGTATTTTATCTACCGTGGGCAGGAAAACTCGGATCTGTTCTTCTGGCATCCCTATATCGTATGGTCTGTGTCTAATCTTATCTTTCTCGTGTCGGGATATATAAGGGAAAAGCGCGATGGGATCATAAAGGGGAGACTGCTTTTGGGACAGTTTGTGGTGATACCGGTGCTGTCGGCCTTTACGCTGAGTGTGGGCTGGTTGATGAAGCTGTATATAAGATAAGCGGTCTGAGACGGATCACATGACCGTATGCAAAATTTGACAGTACGTATTCTGTAGTAGTAATATATAAAGGTTGACGAAATAAGCACAAAACATGGAGATGACATGAAAAAGACACCTTTTGTAACAAAAGAAAAGATTGAAGAGATAGTTAAGAGTATACCCACACCCTTTCACATCTATGATGAAAAGGGCATAAGGGAAAATGCCAGGGCTTTTAAGGCAGCGTTTTCCTGGAATAAGGGTTTTCGTGAATATTTTGCGGTAAAGGCCACTCCTAATCCTTATATCATGAAGATACTCAAGGAAGAGGGCTGCGGCTTCGACTGCTCATCATATACAGAGCTCATGCTGGCAAAGGCTGTGGGCGTTGAGGCAGGAGATATCATGTTTTCGTCCAACGACACTCCCGCTGAGGAGTTCGCTTTCGCCGATGAGTTAAAGGGCATTATAAACCTGGATGATATAACCCATGTGGATTTCTTAAAGGAGACCCTGGGATATATCCCCGAGATCATATCCTGCAGATACAATCCCGGCGGCGTGTTCAAGATGAGCAACGGCATAATGGATAACCCCGGGGATGCAAAGTACGGCATGACCAAGGACCAGATGATCGAGGCTTATAAGCGCCTTAAGGAAATGGGAGCAAAGGAATTCGGTATCCATGCTTTTCTGGCTTCAAACACCGTGACAAATGAATATTATCCCAAGCTTGCGGGAATCCTTTTTGAACTGGCCGTGGAGCTTAAGGAAAAGACAGGAGTACATATCAAGTTCATCAATCTTTCCGGCGGCATCGGAGTGCCCTATTCTCCCGATCAGGAGCCCAATGATATGGCTGTCATCGGCGAGGGTGTAAGAGAGCAGTACGAAAAGATCCTGGTAAGCGCAGGAATGGGCGACGTGGCCATATTCACGGAGCTGGGCAGATATATGCTGGCACCTTACGGTGCTCTCATCACAAAGGCCATCCACGAAAAGCATACCTATAAGGAGTACATCGGAGTGGACGCCTGTGCAGCCAATCTCATGAGACCCGCGGTATACGGTTCCTATCATCATATCACGGTTCTGGGAAAAGAGGATGCACCCTGCGATCAGACCTATGACGTGGTGGGATCTCTGTGTGAGAACTGCGACAAATTTGCCATAGACAGGAAGCTTCCCAAAATAGATAAGGGAGATTATCTCAATATCCATGACACGGGAGCTCACGGTTTTTCCATGGGCTATAACTATAACGGCAGACTCCGCTCCGCCGAGGTACTGCTTAAAGAGGATGGCAGCGTACAGCTCATCCGCAGGGCAGAGAAGCCTACCGACTATTTTGCAACCTTTGATTTTTCGGATGAGTATTCATCACTGGCCCGCTGACAAGGGTATTATAAAGATTTAAGGCTCCTTAAACGGAAGCCATGAAAAATGAGTAAGAGGTCATAATTTGCGACATATCGCCAGAATGATAGTAAAATTCAGGACTGTTCTTTTAGTAGCTTTTATTTTGACGGGAATAGTATGCATTTTTACTGCGGGAAGGGTGAAGGTCATCAATGAGCTGACCGACTATCTCAAAGAAGATACGGAGACCAGGCAGGGCCTTGACATAATGGACGATCAGTTTGTCACCTTTGGCTCCGCAAAGGTGATGATACAGAATATCGGCTTTGCACAGGCCAGGGAACTGGCGGCGGCCCTTGAGCAGGTGAAGGGAGTTTCCTCAGTCTCATTTTATGAGGAAGATGACGAGGACGAGAAGGAGATTACGGATGCAGAGGCGCTTAAGGACGTCTATAATGACGCTAGCGCACTTTTCCTGATAACCTTTGAGACCGATGAGGATGACGACGAAGCCAAAAAGTCCATGGCCAATGTCCGCGAGGTCCTTTCTGATTACGATACGTATTTTTATTCCACCGTGGATAAGGATGATGCGAAGAATCTCAAGGAGGATATGAAATATATCCTGTTGATCCTTGTCATCATCATTATCACGGTGCTTCTTTTTACTTCCACCACCTACATGGAGATCCCCATCTTCATGATGGTGTTCGGTATGGCGGCGCTTTTAAACGTCGGTACCAATTTCATGTTTGGAAGTATCTCCTTTATCTCAAATGCCGTGGGTACGGTGCTGCAGCTGGCCCTGGCCATAGACTACGCCATAATCATGTTTCACAGATTCATGGAGGAGAGGGCTCATTATGACGCCGAGCCGGCCATGATCAACGCTCTGGAAAAGGCTATCCCTGAGATATCATCAAGCTCCCTGACCACCGTGGCGGGTATGATCGCCCTCATGTTCATGGAGTACGGCATAGGCCCCGACCTGGGGCGTGTGCTGACCAAGGCCATTATCTTTTCCATGCTGTCCGTGTTCTGTTTTATGCCCGGGCTCATCATGAATTTCACTGAGCAGATCGATAAATCCATGCACAGGAGTTTTGTGCCCACCATAAATCACTGGGGAAATCTGGTGGTGGCCACGAGGTATGTGATCCTTCCCGTATTTTTGGTGGTGATGATCGCGGCCATCTTTTTCTCATCACACTGCACTTACAATTTTGACAAAAATTCCGTGGAATCAAAAAGGATGGATGAGTATCTCACTTCCAAGAGGGAGATATCAAAAAGCTTTGAGATGGATAACGCCATGGCGGTGCTGGTGCCTACGGGGGATTATGCTTCCGAGGCGGCCATATTGGCCAGGGTTAAGGAACTGGACCGGGTGGAGAGCACTTTGGGCCTTGCAAACGTGACGGTGGATGATGATGAAATGTATGTGCTCACGGATCGCCTGTCTCCCAGGGAGTTTTCATATGTAGCGGATATGGATGTGGATACCTGCCGCATGCTTTACCGCTTCTATGCCTGGAAGGAGGAAAAGTACGGAGCTTTCCTGAACGGGATAGATGAATTCAATGTGCCCCTCATCGACATGATCGATTTTATTTACGGCGAGGACAAAAATGAGTCCTTTGATTTTGCCGATGATCTGTCACAGGACATAAAGGATATGCACAAGAAAGTGAGCGACGCCAGGCTCCAGCTGGAGGGCGAGGAATATGACAGGCTCATCTTTACGGTGTCCGGACCCGTGGAGGGAGAGGATACCTTTAAGCTGGTGGATAAGGTGAGGGATATCGCTTATGAGTATTACAACGATGTATATGTCATAGGTGATTCCACCGCGGATTACGATCTGTCCAAATCCTTCCTTAAGGATAACATGATCATATCCATCATGACGGCGGCCTTTGTGCTCATCATATTGTTCTTTACGTTTGATAATAAGATAATGCCAATAGTGCTGGTAATGTCCATCCAGAGCGCCATATGGATCAACTTTTCCATACCGGCCCTGGAAAAAAAGGACATGTTCTTCCTGAGTTATCTGGTGGTCTGCGCCATACAGATGGGCGCCACCATAGACTACGCCATAGTCATCACCAGCAGGTATGTGGAGCTTAGGCAGACGGTGGCTGACAAAAAACAGTGTATAAAGGATACTTTGAACCAGTCGCTGCCCACCATCATCACCTCCGGCGCCATACTGACCCTGGCAGCCTGGGTGGTGGGAAACATGACCTCTAACTGTGTAATAGCTTCCCTGGGAACGACCCTTAGTGCAGGTACGCTGATATCCATCGTGATAGTAATGCTCATACTTCCGCAGCTTTTATATGTTTTTGACGGAGTGTTCCAGAAGAGTTACTGGCGCAATAAGAGGACCTTTGTAAATGATAAATAAACTGTATCATGCAAAAAGATATATAGCCCTGTTTCTGACGGCTGTCATGTGTCTTTGTATCATGACACCCGGGGAGATATTTGCGTCAAAAACCGGAGAGGGTGGCATAGATTTTGCCACCGGTGTGGTGAATATCGATTCATCAGAGGATTTTAAGAAATTTGCCGATGAGTGCAGGAACCAGAATTATTCCCTGGCCAAGACCTTTGTGCTGAATGCGGACATAGATATCTCCGCATATCCCGATCTGACGGTGGCGTATCTGGACGGAGTGTTTGAGGGACAGGGCCATACCATCAGCGGCCTTGTGATCGATGAGGATATATCGGACTGCGGCCTCTTCAGATATGTGGGAGAGAGCGGGGCTGTCTATGACCTTAAGGTACAGGCGCAGGTGGTCTTTGGCGAAGACCAGAAGAACCTGGGCATAGTGGCAGGTACCAACCGTGGGGAGATAGTCAGGTGTAAAAGTGAGGGAAGCCTCAATGCCAGATCCCAGGTGGGCGGCATCGCGGGATATAATGAAAAAAGCGGCGTGATCAAAGACTGCGTGAATGAAGCGTCCATAGACGGTAAGTTCAGGACCGGAGGCATCGTGGGACTCAATGAAGGCGTAGTCTCCAGATGCATCAATAAGGGCAGTATCAACATCAATACCAGGATAAAGAACAGCTCAAAGACGGGGACTTCGGATACCGTCAATATATCCATACCCAATGCGGTCACGGGTTTCGCCGCAGATGAGAGGGCAAATGAGACCGGCGGCGTGGCAGGTTGCAGCAAGGGCAATCTTTTGTACTGCGAAAATGAAGGCCCGGTGGGTTATAAGGAACTGGGAACCGACACCGGAGGTGTGGCGGGCCGGCTGTCGGGCTGTGTCATGGGCTGCGAAAACCGCGGGCCGGTGAAGGGCCGCATGAACGTGGGAGGTATAGTCGGTTTTCTGGATCCCTTCAGGGCGGTGAGCCTTGACCGGGATTATTATGACGACATACAGGAAGAGTTTGACAGGATGGATGCGTCCCTTGTGAAGGCTTTGGATTCCGGCGAAAAGATAGGGGATGATCTCTATGGTGGATTTTATGACATCACGGACAGGATCAAGGAACTTAAGAATGTGGTGCGCACCTATGTGGATGAATATGATGCGGACGTGCGTTCCACCAGACGCAATATAAGCGTACAGGCGGATGAGATAGAAGATGTGATAGATAAGATGGATTACAATTTCCGTCTTAAGAAGCTGGCAAAATATGAGAAGGAATTAAAGGAGGATCTGGAGCAGATAATCGAACTGACGGATCATCTGGAAAAACTCATCCCTACCCTGGATGAGGAAAAGGCGGGGGCGCTGATTGAGACCGTCAAAAAATATGAGGAGATCATTGATTCACTAAAGTCGCTCCAGGAGCAGATCCATGCCATCATAGAGGCTCTGGAAAAGGGTGATATTGATGGCGACAGCCTTTCGGAAAATGAGATACCGAACCTTCCTTCCATTGAGCCTTTGGAACTGCCCCAGATGGAGGATGATGATAAAAAACTTTCGGAGGAACTTACGGATCTTCTGATGAATTATAAGGAAGCCGCCGAGACCATAGAGAGGATCAAATTCTTTTACAGAGATGCCTTCGCCAGGCTTGACGATATATCCGACGTGATAGAGAGATGGCCCAGGCTTTTTAAGCGCATCAAAAAGAATCTGCGTACCATATCGGATGATGCTCAGGTCATCAGGGATATATCGGACGGCATGATGGACCGCATGGAGTACAGGACGGACGCCATGAAGCTCGATGTGCGCGTGAGGAGTGATGACATCTCCGACAGGGTGGATGTGACCCGTGATGTACTTTATGATGACTGGAAGCGGTTCTTTGACGATATGAATGAGGTCCGCAGGGACTTTGATTCATTAAGGACCACCATGGAGGATGGAAGGGATGACATCAAAAAGATCATAGAGGATAAGACCCTCTATGTGGATGTGTCCGATGATGTCAATGTATCCCCTGCCGACGGCAAGATACTGTACTGCGTAAATGAAGGTGAGGTCATGGCGGACAACTGCGCAGGAGGCGTGGCAGGCTGCATAGACATAGAGGAAGTAAAAGATGACGCAGTGGATATCTTTGAGCGCTACCGGTATAACGGCGGAGAGCAGGACGGCGAGGATGAAGAAGAGGATGAGGATGAAGAGAAACAGGAAAAGGACAGCCTCATCCATCATGTCAGGGCTCTGATATATGAGTGTGAGAACAGTTCGGATGTGATCTGTGACGACGGCTATGCGGGTGGCGTGGCAGGCAAAGCCAGGTACGGCGTGATAGCAAAGAGCTGCAGTTATGCGGATATAGATGCCGGCGATGGCAAATATGCGGGCGGCGTGGCAGGATATTCAAAGCTGACGGTCAGCGGCTGTTACGTATTCGGAGGCGTAAGCGCATCCTCCTACGTGGGCGGAATAACCGGAAGAGGAAATGTCATAAAGGATACGATCTCCTGTTCCTACATGGATATGGAAGAGACGGTGGTCAAGGCTACCGGTGCCCTGGCAGGCAAGGCCTCGGGAGAAGTGGCGGGAAACTATTTTGTGGATAACGGTTTCGGAGCCGTGGATGACGTCACCAAGGAAGGTGAGGCCGTGGCCATGTCCTATGACAGGCTGGTGGGCACCTTTGATGTTCCGGAGGAGTTTAAGAAATTTACCATAAGGTTTGTGGACGGGGATCAGACAGTCTGGTCGAAGGAATTTGTGTATGACGAACCTTTCCCCAAAGAGGACTATCCTGAGCTTAAGGAAAACGAGGGTGAGTACGCCTACTGGGAGGATAAAAAAATCTCTCCCGTGGTTAGGAATGTGACGGTCCACGGAGTGAGAAGGGTCTATGTTCCGTCTGTGGCATCAAAGCCTGAGGATGATGAAACGCTCTCTTATCTGGTGCTGGAGGGGGAATTCTATCCGGACTCTGTCCTCAGTGTCAGAGAGGCCGAGGCGGAAGAAGTAGAGGCTCTTAATGCGGTAAAACAAAAGACCATACCCCAGAGCAGGCTTATGATAAGTCAGGCCTATAAGTATGAGATACATCAGGAGAGAAAGCTGAATCCTTTGGTTCGCATCAGGGCCATGAACTTCTTATTCCCCGCTAATAAGATCCTGGTGGTGGATAAGGATATGAATCCGGTGGATATGACCGGAATGGAAGATGAGTCCGATATCATATCTGACGGGACGGGGGATGAGTCAGAGAATATGATTATTTCCGGAACCGGCCTGGTGGATGCGACTACCGTCGGAAGCTATGCGGATGCAAAGGCCGTGATCTGTGATGAGGGATATATCGTCCTCATGCGGTATGTCACCCGCAAAAATATGATGGTGATCGTTCTGGTGATACTCATTTCCGTCGCCATTTTCGGCTTTGCCATTTTCTGGATGAGAAAGCAGAGAAAGAAGCGCCTTAAGGGAGCCATGTCTTCGCTGCAGGATACCGGGGACGATGGGGCAACAGGGGATGAAGATGCCCTTGAGGATGAGGGAGCCCCTGATGGAGATGACTTTGAGGATGAAGAGTTCTCTGAGAGCGAAGAATCTTGAAAGAGTAGTATCCTATATGTTATAATACTGATTCGGGTAAATAACAGTAACTTGGGAACTATATGAACGGTTCCTTAGATCACGAGGAGCGTAAAAGTGAAATTTCATCTTGATGGTACGGATGTAAATCTTCAGATAGGCAATTACAGAAGGAGCACTGTGGCAGGATGGCATGATGAGTGGTGTGATGTCTATCTGGCCATAGACTCCAGAGTCATATCCTACGAGGAAAGGGGTAATTATATACTCTGTCAGGAGCTTGAAAGTCTGTATGAAGAGCTGGGCGAACTTTTGGACGGTACTCTTAAGAAAAGAGATCATGTGTTTCTGGCAGCTCCGGTGCTGGAGTTTCGGCTGCGTCCCGCGGTAAAGGGAGAGGATGCGGATGAGGATATGGACATAGATATGTACATGATCGTGAATCTTGCGGATGACGACGGTACTGTTACGGCCAACAGCATTAATATCCTTTTCGGCAGGGAATCCATAGCGCTGCTTCATAAATACATAGGAGATATCATTGAACGGGCGCTGGTCAGGAAAAAGGTCGCATATGATTTTGAATATTATATAGATTACGGCGACGGTAATTTCAGCAGGGTGAGGACCTGGACCGAGGATCTGTATCAGGAGGAGGCCGACATAGTGGAGGCCGGATTAAAACGGGGACTTCACTTCGATGAGATGGAGGGAATAGAGGCTCTCAAACAAAGACTCAGAAACAGTATCAAAAATGTGGAGGCCGACAATCTGAGGGACGATGAGATCTGGACCGAGGAGTATTTTAATGAATATGGCACCGATGATCCTTTCAAGGTATTTGATCTGGTGATAGACGTAAAGGACAGATAAGAGTCTGATGAAGAGCAATGCTTCTTACAGGAATATGTTCGATGTGCTTCTGGCGATATTTTTTGTATCCTGGATGTTCTTCGAGGTCATGATCCTGGGCAATAAATTTGATATTTTGAGATACTCCGGACTGTCCGGCAAGCTCATAGTTATAATAGGACGTCTGGTCCCTACCGTAGTGGTATATATGTTCATGGTAGTGTGGCAGGATGTGAAAGATGCCGTGGAGTTTTTACACAGAGCGATATATACCCCTTTTAAGGTGAGGACCATCATCTTCCTGCTGGTATTCATAGCCGGTCATATCTATGTCCTGCATCTGGCGGGTGAGAGCATGGGAAGGGCGTCGGCATTCTGGGTTATGGCCCTGCCTTATGCGTTTCTTAACGCAGGCTTTGCGGAAGTGGCATGGAGCGGTTTTATCTTTCCCTGTATATGGAACCGTATTTCTTTTATACCGGCATGTATGATCACGGGCTTTCTGTATACTTTTTATTCGCTTCCGCTGTGGAGAGTGGAGGGAGTGAGACAGGAGCTGGGAGAGTTTTCTCATTATATGATCTACTGCTGTTATGCCTGCCTGGTACTGGGCTGTGTGTACAGGCTGACGGAGAGCATCATCGCATGCGTGATCGTAAGGGTGCTGATTCAGGCCGGTCTGTACTTTTTTGAAGATATGATCTTCGGAAGCCCCAAGGTGAATCTGGTGTTGTTTTTGGAACTGGTGATCCTGCTGGTGATTGCTCTGGTCTTTGGTAAGAAAAAGGATACACTGTGATATGGGAGATATAAAAGGTATTGATGAAAAAATAAGAGAACTGCTGATAGATGCGGTGGATGACAATCTGGAAGAGGTTCAGGATTTTGTAAACGCCTCTCTTGGTCAGCTGACGGATAATATGAAGCTTGAGATGACCATGAGTATTGCGGTGGAAGAGATATTCATCAACGTGTCTCATTACGCTTATGACTATAAGGGCGGAGACCTTATTGTCAGGACCCATCTTCTGGATGACCCCAGGGGCATCAAAGTGGAGTTCGAGGATAAGGGACCGTATTTTGATCCTCTCAAAAAGCCGGATCCGGATGTGACTTTGGATGTGGAGCAGCGACAGATCGGCGGACTGGGCATATTCATGGTCAAAAAGAGCATGGATGAATGCAGTTATGAGCGCGTCGATGATAAGAATGTTTTTTCCATGGTGAAATTTATACCGGAATGATGTGATATATGACACACGTATTTACCTGGCGGCATGACCGGATTGACGGTCGTGCCGCTTTTTTGGTATGAGTGACGATTGTGCAGTTTGACGAATTATGAAAATAAAAAAAGAAGTGTTGCATAATTGGGATTGATAAAGTATAATCATTCTTGTGTGTTTTGCACTAAAGAAATTACACAAGAGAAGGAGAAAATAGTTATGAAGAGAAGACTTTTAAGTGGACTGTTGACTGTTGTCATGACGGCGACACTTCTGGCAGGCTGTGGCGGAGCAGCTCCCGCTGCCGGAGGAGACACAGGCGCGGCAGCACCTACACCTGCAGCTGATGCACCCGCAGCTGATGCACCCGCACCCGCAGCTGATGCACCCGCACCCGCAGCTGACGCAGGCGAGACTAAGACTGAGGAGGCAGCACCTGCCCCCGCAGCTGACGGCGATATCAAGATCGGCGTATCCATCTGGAGCTCCACCGACGTGCTTGGTTCAAAGTGTAAGGAGATCATTGATGCGGCAGCAGATTCACTGGGCGTTACCGTACAGTATGTGGATCAGGGACATGTATCCGAGCAGGTTACCGCTTCCGTTGACCAGCTGGTAGCAGCAGGCTGCCAGGGTATCATCATCTGTAACTCATCCGATACAGAGATGACTTCCGCTATCAAGACCTGTAACGACAATGGCGTATATCTGGCACAGTTCTTCCGCATCATAAGCGAAGAGAACAACCCCGATATCTATGAGGCAGCTAAGAGCTCACCTTACTATGTAGGTGCGGTTCATGAGAACGAGCCCGAGAACGGCGAGAAGCTGGTACAGATCCTTCTGGACAAGGGCGACAGACACATCGGACTCATCGGCTGGGAGCAGGGCGATGCTACATGGCTCGGCAGATGGGAAGGTTATCAGGCCGGCGTAGAAAAGTGGAATGCAGATCATCCCGATGATCAGGCGACACTTTCCGAGCCCCAGTATGCAGGTACCACTGCAGAGGGCGGCACCAAGGCAGCAGAGGCCCTTATGGCAGCAGATCCCGAGCTTGACGCTCTCATTCCTGCAGGCGGCGGCGGAGAGCCCCTCCTCGGTGCAGTTGCAGCAGTTGAGTCTGCCGGCAAGACCGGTGAGATCGATGTAGTATCCACAGACTTCCTTGATGACCTGGGCACACGTCTTGCTGACGGTTCCATGGCAGGTGAGTCAGGCGGACATTACTGCGATCCTCTGTTCGCATTCATGATGGTTTACAACGCAGTAAAGGGTAACTACTCAGGCTTCGAAGGCCAGTTCAACGAGATCCTCTTCCCTTATCTGTATGTATCATCCGTAGATGATTATGCAGGATATGAGGAGTATTTCGTAGACCAGCTTCCTTATACCAGCGATGAACTTAAGGAAATGGCTGATCTTGATTTCGAAGGACTTAAGCAGAAGGCTTCACAGCTTTCAATAGAGGATGCTAAGGCCAGATCCGGTAAATAACGGTAAGGTCGGCGAGATCGGCGACGGATCATTGATAATGTGATGATCGACAGCCGGTTCTTAAACGAACGGAGTAAGGTAAAGGATTCAGGGCCGGTATCAGCATATGGTATCGGCCCTGTTTTAAAAAACGGAGCGGATATGGAAACTAAAACAATGACTGCAGATCAAAAAATTTTTTCCGGCCAGGTCAAGGGATACGGAATGCTGATCTTTCTGGTATTTTTATCCTGGCTCATTTTTAAACTTATAACGCCGGGGAATTTCGGATCCGGCGAAAACATGCTCACCTGTTTTCAGGCCAGCCTTCTGGCTACGGTGGGGGCCATCGGATTTTATTTTGTCATGGTAATGGGTATGTTCGATTTTTCCATCGGCGCCAATATCATGCTTTCCGCTATTGTGGGCTGTATTTTTGCTACCAGGATCATGGGAGGCATGGCAGAGGGTTCGTCGGGACAGCTCTTCGGAGGTTATGCAGGGCTTATCCTGGGAGCACTCATCACAGGCGCGCTGGTGGGACTTATAAACGGACTGCTCTATGTGACCCTGAGGATCCCGTCCATGATAGTTACCACGGGACTTGCCCTCATATATGAGTCCGTGGCCAATTTCTTTGCCGGCGGTTCTTCGCAGGTCCTCCCTTCCAATCTGAGGGCTCTGGGCAGGATGCCGGGCAATATCATACTGGCAGCCATAGCATTTTTTGTGGCATATTTTATTTTGAATTATACTAAGATCGGAACTTATACCTACGCCATCGGAAGTAATGAATTCGTGGCAAAAAACATGGGTATCAACGTCAGGAAGTATAAGGTGCTGGCCTTTGTTCTGTCGGGCGCGTTTCTGGGTCTTATGGCAGTGCTGACCATCAGCTATTCATCATCCATGTTGGCTGAGACGGGCATGTCCTCCATGAGCCGTAATTTTGTGCCTACCATGGGCTGCTTTTTCGGAATGGCGTTTAAGAAATACGGTATGCCCCTGCAGGCTATAGTATTCGGCGAGTTGATCATCAATATCATATTCTTCGGATTCATAGCACTGGGTGCGCCTACCGCCATACAGGACGTGATCACGGGTCTTGCCCTGCTGATCATCATCACTGTGACTACAAAGATCGAAAAGGGGGAGATAGTAAAATGAGTGAAGTCAGATTACAGGTCGTCAACCTTTGTAAGTCTTTCGGTATCACAAAGGCGGTACAGAATGTTTCATTTAATATAAACAAGGGGGAGGTACACGCCCTGATCGGTGAGAACGGATCGGGAAAATCCACCCTCACGAACATGCTGACGGGTATTTATACAATCGACAGTGGTAAGTTCATCCTGGACGGCAAGGAGATACATCCCGCGAATCAGGTGGAGGCCAACAATGAAGGCGTATCCATCATCGTTCAGGAGCAGGGTACCCTTTCGGGACTGACAGTGGCCGACAATATTTTCCTGGGGCATGAGGATATGTTCGTGAAGGCCGGCGTAAAGAATACCGTGGCCATGCACAAAAAAGCCGCGCAGCTTCTGGAAGAATACGGTTTCGGACGTATCAAGCCCTACGCCATGATAGATGACTACAACTTCGAGGACAGGAAGCTGGTGGAGATAGTTAAGGCCACCTATTTTGATCCCAAGATAGTGGTGATCGACGAGACCACCACGGCGCTGTCCCAGGAAGGGCGCGAGGAGCTGTATAAGCATATGGAGAGGATCAAGAAGCAGGGAAATACCGTGATATTCATTTCCCACGATCTGCCCGAGATTCTGGATAAGTCCGACACCATAACGGTGCTTCGTGACGGCGTGTACATCGACACCGTAAAGAGCGCCGACGTGACTGAGGATGATCTTAAGAAACTGATGGTGGGCCGTGAGGTGAGCGGAGCTTACTACAGGACCGACTATGATGAAAAGATTTCGGATGAGGTGGTGCTGGAAGCAAAGAACCTGACGGTGCCCGGACTCATAGAGGATGTGAGCTTCAAGCTTCATAAGGGTGAGATCCTGGGCTTCGGCGGTCTGTCCGAATCGGGTATGCATGAGGTGGGCAAGGCTGTGTTCGGTGCGTCCTTTGACCGTACCGGTGAGGTGAAGCTGGCCGACGGCACGCAGATAAATGACATACCCACGGCCATCAATCATTCCATCGCATATACCAGCAAGAACCGTGACAGTGAATCCGTGGTCATGAACCAGGGGATAGGCGATAACATCTGTCTGCCTTCCCTTAAGGAGCTGGCTAATAAGCTGGGCTTTCTGTCAGGCAAGAAGATGCATGACTTTTCAGATAAGTTTGCGAAGGAAATGTCCGTTAAGATGGTGAATGTGGACCAGTTCGTATCGGACCTTTCCGGAGGAAACAAGCAGAAGGTGGTACTGGCCCGCTGGATAGGCAAGGATTCGGATATCCTGGTGCTTGATTCCCCCACCAGAGGAATCGATATCAAGGTAAAGCAGGATATCTACCAGCTTATGGACAAGATGAGAAAGAGCGGTAAATCCATAGTGATGATATCCGAGGAGCTGATGGAGCTCATAGGTATGTGCGACAGGATCATCATCATGAAGGACGGTAAGATAAACGGCGAGCTTGCCCGAAGCAGGGATATGGACGAGAATACCCTGATCGGGAAGATGGTTTAAGGAGGTGGTGAGAGATGACTGATACAAAAGAAATTTCTAAATCTCCCAAGTTGAGTGACGAGCAGAAAAAACTGGCCATGGCCAAAAATATAAGAGCAGCGCTTCCGATAGTCGGACTGGTGTTCATATTCATCCTGTTCAATATCCTCACGAAGGGCGGCATGGTCAGCGGACTTTCACTGGCTCTTTCACAGGTGTATGTGATACTTATAGCTTCCATGGGCGTGTTCTTTATCATGACCATGGGCGGACTGGATTTCTCCCAGGGGTCCATCATGGGACTGGCTTCCATAGCCGTGTGCATGGCGTCAAAGTCCATGAGTGTTCCCATGGCCATACTTTGCGGTATACTGACGGGAGCCGTTATCGGCAGCATTAACGGATTTTTCCATGTGGTGCTCAAGATCAAATCCTTTATAGTTACCATATGTACCATGTTTTTGTTCAGAGGCCTTATAAAGTTTCTGACTTCCAAGGCGCCTGTGGGCGGTGCGGCAAAGCTGATGGATTATGATACCATGCAGCTGAAACTGGGCGTCACCATAGCTGTGCTGATCGTGGGATTTGTGGCATTTAACTTTACACGCTTCGGCATAGACCTTAAGGCCATTGGCGCGGGAGAACTGGCAGCCAAGTTTGCCGGCATCAGAACCGATCGTATGAAATTCCTGATATATGTATTATCGGGAGCCATAACGGGCTTCGCAGCCTTTATAAATGTCATTAAGGTCGGTTCAGTGACATCAAGCGGCGGTAACCAGCTGGAGACCCAGATCCTGATCGCACTGGTATTGGGCGGCATGCCCATATCCGGCGGCGCAAAGGTCAGGTTCATGAATATTATCGTGGGATCTTTGCTTTATATCGTGCTGAGCTCAGGACTCAGGATCATGGGACTTGATACCCAGACCATGCAGCTCATACAGGGAATCGTATTCCTGGTATTCGTGGCTGTATTTGCCGACAGACAGTCCATCCAGGTGATCAAGTAAATCAGATACGGAGGGCTTGAAATAAGGTATTTGAGTTGTTCACAAAATCTTCACAGAATTATTAGCACTCACCTCTTGACAGTGCTAATAATTGGTGCTATAACGTAGTCAGAACAAAGGAACAGAGATCCATTTCAAATAACAAAAGATCTTTGCTCCGATGCCCTGATTAGTAATATAAGGCCGACCGCCGGCTGCGGAGGCCATGAGCAGAGGAGGAATGACATATGTTAATGCCCACTATTTTTGGAGAAAATTTGTTTGATGACTGGTTTGATTTCCCGGCATGGAGAGATGTGGATCGCACAGAGAAGAAGCTTTACGGAAGACATGCGGACAGGTTGATGAAAACGGATGTTCACGAACATGAAGACCGTTATGAAGTTGACATCGATCTTCCCGGATTTAAGAAAGACGAGATTTCACTTGAACTTAAGGAAGGCTATCTGACCGTAAGCGCCGCAAAGGCTCTGGACAAGGACGAGAACAATAAGAAAGGCAGAGTGATCCGTCAGGAGCGTTATTCCGGCGCAATGCAGAGAAGCTTTTATGTCGGTGATCATCTGACAGAAGAGGATATCAAGGCGAAATTTGAACATGGTGTTCTTTCTCTTACGATCGCGAAGAAAGATGCGAAAAAGATCCCGGAGAAGAAGACAATTGCAATTGAAGGCTGATAAGAAGGTCATGAGGATCCGGCACCGTTTTGAGGTGCCGGCCTCTTTTTTTATGCGCTCCTTTATGTTAAAGTTTAAACAGCAAAAAACGTAAGGAGAACGGTATGAATATTACGGTATATCTTGGGGCGAGCTTCGGGAATGATCCCATTTTCCGCGAAACAGCAGTCGAAATCGGGGAGTGGATCGCGGCT
>JAFRWW010000020.1 GCA_017441585.1 Lachnospiraceae bacterium | reverse complement strand
GTAAGTCCGGATAATGTAACTTCACGGTCTATGAGCTGCGCCTCTTCCTCCGATACCCTGAATGCAACCGTCCGGTGTCTCCATCTGCCCTTGTAGTCCAACAGCTTCTCAGACATTCCCTTCACCATCCTTCCCCATGCGCTCAATATCCAAACGATCCGCCATCTCTGTCTGCTTTGACGGGAAGAGATGCGCGTAATGATATGTGATATCTATGCTCTCATGTCCAACTCTTTCTGCTATAGCCAGCGCCGAAAATCCAAGTTCGATCAGATATGAGATTGCGCTGTGTCTCAGATCATGGATCCTGATACGCTTAACACCTGCTTCCTCTGCTCCCCGATCCATTTCGTGATGGAGAAAGGATTTTGACAGTGGAAAGATACGATCATTCTCATCAAGTTCATACAGCATCTTCAGATAATCCTGCATTTCATCACATAAGAACTGCGGCATAGCAATGACTCTGTTGCTTTTCGGTGTCTTAGGAGAAGTGATCACGTCCTCTCCCTTAAGTCGCTGATAAGATTTGTTTATCCTGAGCGTTTTCTTCTCAAAATCGAAGTCGGCAGGGGTCAGCGCCAAAAGTTCCCCGAGACGTATGCCACACCAATACAGCATCTCAAAAGCGTAATAAGATTTAGGCTTATCCATCATCGCATCAGCAAACTTGAGATATTCGTCTTTTGTCCAGAAAAGCATCTCCTTACGTTCCTCGCATCCAATTGTCCCAGCAATTGCAGCGGGATTGGATTTCAAATGGTAGTACTTCATCGCATGATTAAAGATTGCCGAAAGCTGGGCATGTATGGTCTTCAGATATGTAGGTGAATAGTTTTCACCGCTTGCCATCTCCTTTTCCATCAACTGGTTCTGCCATGCGATCACATCCTTAACCTCAATGGCAGCAATCTTGCGCCAGCCAAAATACGGCAGGATCTTTGTCCTGACGATATGCTCCTTCGATTCCCAGGTATTTGCCTTTAACCGCTTGATCTTATCTGCCTTGTAGATTTCGAAGAAGCTTTCAAAGGTCATGTCGAGGTTAGCATCCTGTTTTAGCATTGCCTCATGTTCCCAAGCCTGCGCTTCCCTCTTGGTAGCAAATCCTCGCTTCTGTGTCTGCTTACGCTCTCCGTTCCAGTTCGTATAGCGATAGATAACTCTCCACTTATCGCCATCCTTATAAACAGCCATTTCATCATCTCCTTTCCCTTACGCTGTTTCCGTGTAACATACCTTCTTGCGGAAATAATTTGCATTGATGCGACCGGCTACGGTCAGGTAACCCATCTGCTGCAGCTCCTCATTGAGTTTCTTGACAATCTTGTAAGCGTAAGATTTTGAAACTCCCATCTCCGCAGCCACTTCTTCTACAGTCAAAAACGCTTTATTTTCCACGATATTCACCTCCTCTCTCATCTACCTAAGCTTATTTGCTTTGTATTGTTGTTTCACATCTTACAATACATATTTAGTTAAGTCAAGTATTTTCTTAAATATTTATGCTTAGTTTTTGCTTGCGTATTTATTCTGTATCTGCTACAATATCCTCAGATTACATATTTAGGAGGATATCAATATGGCTATAGGGCAACGAATAAAGTTTTTCCGAAACCGCAAGGGCATGACTCAAAAGCAGTTCGGTGAGAAGCTTGGTTTTCTCGGAAAAACCTCAGATGTAAGGATCACCCAATATGAATCTGAAGCCAGAGTCCCGAAAGCAGACCTTGTAAAAGAAATGTCAGATCTGCTTGATGTAGCCCCCCGAGCTCTGACTGTTCCAAACATAGACTCTCAACTCGGTCTCATGCACACGCTCTTTGCCATAGAAGATATGTTTGGTCTCAAGATCGATGAACTTGACGGTGAGATGGTTCTGCGTCTGGACAGATTCTCTCCGGAGTTTCCTGAACTCTATGACAAGTTCCGTGCCTGGCTTCAGGAAGCAAAAAAACTTAAGGGTGGGGAGATCACGAAAGATCAGTATGATGACTGGCGCTACAAATATCCGGAACTCGATACACATCAGTTCTCAGTAGATGTCCTGCCAAAAGAGATCAGTGATGCTCTGATAAAAGAAGAAAAGAAAAAGTCAAAATCCAAGAAGAAATAAAAAGAAAGACCTTACCGATTCTCCATCCAATATGAATCAGTAAGGTCTTTTACTATTGTGTTTTGAGATTATTCAGAGAATAACTCTGATTTTGTTGCCAAATCGTTGCCAAATCTTAAACAAATACGCTTGCAACCCGCATAAATACTGGGTTCTTTTTAAGAAATTTTCACTCCAGCTCCACCGTTCCAGGTGGTTTCGACGTAAGGTCGAAGAGGCAGCGGTTGACGCCGCGGACTTCGTTGATGATGCGGCTCATGGTGCGGTTTAAAATTTCCCAAGGGATCTGGGCGGCTTCGGCGGTCATGAAGTCTACGGTCTGCACGGCGCGCAGGACTACGGCGTAGTCGTAGGTGCGCTCATCACCCATGACGCCCACGGAACGCATGTTGGAAAGGGCGGCGAAATACTGGTCGGGCATCCATGCGGGACGACCCTGGGCACCGATCACGCGCCTGTCCGTGCCGGCTCTCATCCTCTCGTGGGAGAGCTGCGCAGCCATGGATCCCGGAGCCACTTCCTGAACGCTTCCGCCGGATATACCGGAGGCAAGGGCGCTCTGGGAAGCCAGTTTCTCACCGGCCATGGTCTCCCTGTAATCCTTAAGGGCCTTTTCTATCTCCTCACGATAGATGGCATCGGCATCCTGGACTATCCTCACCTTCTCTGCAGTTACCTCGCCCACTATACGGATACCAAGTCCGGGACCGGGGAAGGGCTGACGGTATACCAGTCTCTCGGGGAGTCCCAGCTGCAGGCCCACCTTGCGGACCTCATCCTTAAACAAAAGCCTGAGGGGCTCTATTATCTCCTTAAAATCCACATAATCGGGAAGTCCGCCCACGTTATGATGGGATTTGATGACTGCGGACTCTCCGCCCATTCCGGACTCCACCACATCGGGATATATGGTTCCCTGAGCCAGGAAATCCACAGCTCCTATCTTTTTTGCTTCCTCTTCAAATATATGGATGAACTCTTCACCGATTATCTTTCTCTTTTGCTCAGGCTCGGTGACGCCCTTAAGCTTCGCAAAATATCTGTCGCCTGCGTTGACCCTGACAAAATTCAGGTCAAAATTGCCGTTTTCACCGAAGATGGCTTCCACGTCATCTCCCTCGTTTTTACGCATGAGACCATGATCCACAAAGACGCAGGTGAGCTGTTTACCCACGGCCCTGGATAAAAGTCCTGCTGCCACGGAAGAATCCACGCCGCCGGACAGAGCCAGCAGCACTTTACCGTCTCCTACCTTTTCCCTGATATCCTCAATTGTCCTGTCCACAAAGGAATCCATACGCCAGCTTCCCTTGCAGCCGCAGATGCCCTGTACAAAATTATAGAGCATCCTGCCGCCCTCCACGGTATGAGCCACCTCGGGGTGGAACTGGATAGCATAAAGCTTTCTCTCACTGTCCTCAAGAGCTGCTGCGGGACAGTCAGCCGTATGCGCTATTGACAAGAATCCCGGTGCCGGCTTTGATATATAATCAAAATGACTCATCCAGCAGATAGTCCTGTTTTTATTATTCTCCTGACCGGACATGGGGATATCCGGTTTGGAAATATCTTCTGCAGATGCTGCCAGACCCACGCCTGCAAAGAGACACGAATTATTATTGACGAAAACCTCCGTCTTACCGTATTCACGATTGGCTGCACGCTCAACCCTGCCTCCCAGAACATGCTGCATGAGCTGGGCACCATAGCAAAGTCCCAATACCGGTACGCCGAGTTCAAAAAGAGCTCTGTCATATGACGGAGCTCCCTCTTCATAACAGCTGTTGGGTCCGCCTGTGAGGATGATGCCCTTGGGATTCATCTCTCGGATCTTTTCAATAGGAGTCTTATATGAATATATCTCACAATATACATTACACTCCCTGACTCTGCGGGCCACCAGCTGATTGTACTGTCCACCGAAATCGATCACCAGGATCAGTTCCTGTTCCATAGCCACCTCCTAATATATTAAGATTCTTCGTACTCTGTCTTTAGAACGTAACCTCTCCGTCATGGGACAGTAGAGATACGGAGTTAACGCCCTTAAGCCTGGAAACCGCATCCGTAAGTTTTTCATCCTCAGACACCTTGACCTCTATCACCAAATCGATCTGACCACCGGTGATATTTCTGGACTTAATCTTTACAAGCTTTGAAAATTCCTTAACCTTGGTCAGTACAGAATCGGATATCTCCTCGCCGCAATCGGCATTCACGATAAGTATCATGGGAGTCTTTGCCACGGGGATCATATCCAGAACGAACAGTGCCGCTGTGATCAGAATAGCGGAAACCACGGCTATCTTGGCAAGGCCTGCGCCGCAGATGATACCCGTGCTGATGGACCAGAATAAAAATACCAGATCCATGGGCTCCTTGATGGCCGTCCTGAACCTGACGATGGAAAGGGCACCCACCATACCCAGGGATACTATGATGCTGGACTGAATGGTAAGGATGACAGACGCCGTGATGATGGCCAAAGCCACCAGAGATATAGCGAAGTTTTTGGAATAAAAGGTCTTACGGGTCATAAGCCTGTATACCGCAAAGATATATAAGCCTATAAGACAGGTCATGGCCAGAGCAAAGATGATCTGTGCCGAGCTCATATCAGAGCCCGTATACCCCTGTAAAAACGAATTTTTAAAAATGTCTGAAAATCCCATTGTTTTATCCTTTCTTTACTTAATATTAAGTTCATCTGTCAGTGTACTTCCTGCACAGATAATATTTGGAATAAGTGGCAAGCCTAAGATGATCCATGGCCACGGTCCTGTATATATGATCCGGCAGGAACTCGTCGTACTTTACCTCCAGAAGCTGCAGACCGACCGGCATGATGGGCCGTCCGTTTATATGTGCATCCGTAAATGACTTAAGATCGCTTGAAGACGTCACATTCCTGTCAAAAGTGATCCGTACATTTCCATGACGGTATACAAAGGGACGTCTTTCATACTCCACGATCACCTTTGGTTTAAGACGCCTTATATGATACAGGGAAAGCACATCCTGCATCAGCTGGGGATAGTCACTTTTTACTGTTTTATCAGCATCCTCATTTACCAGGATATCGAACTGATCACGGGTGATCACACAGGCTTTCTTACGGATCTTGTCCGAAACCTTGGATTTTCGCTCCAGGGATATACGGTCCATGGAACCGTTATATATCCTGATCCTGAATTTTTCCCTGCGGCCCGTTCCGTTTTCATTTTCATAATAGGCCGTGTCGTCAAAATCGTCAAAATACAGGCTCCTGATGAGATATGTGCCGCCCTCTCCCACATGGGGATCCTCATTCATGATCCCCTTAAGACGGGATCTCAGCATGGCCAGATCTGCATCCGAGACCAGATATTTCATCTCATGACGGAATCTCATCTCATCATCAGTTGTATTAACCGGTAAATTCCACAAAATGATATCCTCTTTCCCAGCGTTTATCAACCTAAACATTTTATATCAAAACATGGGTCATAGTCAAATAAAAAGTGAGATGCCACCGACATCCCACTTTTATCATGATAAAATCCACATTTGCTCCATGCTCACTCTGTCTCGAAGTCTGATACGGCGATCAGCTTATACAGGGTGGATGAGCCCTTCTTAGTCCCGTCATCCAAAAAAGCGATCACATAGGATGAACCCTTTTCAAGAGACTCACTGCTCATAACCTTGATCTTTTTATTCTTGGAAAAGTTTCCGTTTTCGTCACTTATTACCTTAAAGGTATAAATAATGGCACCATCCGACTCCTTCATCGAGCTCACCTTAGCCACTATGCCGGTGTACGTAACGGGCTCTTTTTTTTCTTCCTCAGCCTTTTGGGCATCTGTCTCGGCCTCTGCCTGAGCCTTTGCCTCTGCTTCTGCTTGGGCCTTCACCTCTGCTTCCGCCTGAGCCTTTGCATCGGCCTGTGCTATCGACGCTGCGTCGTCCTTAGCGGCTACGGTCTCTAAATCCGACTCCGGCTTGCCTGACTGTGCATCAGCATCAGATGTCACTGCCACATCATGCCCGTCCGAAGATGAAGTCTTTTTCTTTTTCTTCTTAGTGGTACTCTCAGCTGCCGATGTGGAAGCAGTCTCCTCCGAAGATGCTTCAACAGATGTACTGTCCGCAGTTTTCTGAACCGGCTGTGATGAAGCTTCATCATCATGATTCAGCTGGGATGCCGTAGCGCTGGAGTCATCCTTTGCAGCTTCCTTCTCAGGCTTTTTACTCATTTTGGAAGAAGATTCCTCATTTGCGGTCCGGACCTGTGAAGATGAAGCCTCAGCCTGAACCGATGAAGACTCGTCATTTTGCGCTTCTGCTGCCGATGAACTTTCCTTTTCGGATGAGGACTTTGCAAAAGATGTCACTGCCGCCGAAGATGAATCCTCGGGAAGCTCCAGACCGGCCTCTGTAAGTCCCTGCTCCGCTTCCTTTTCCATATGCATGGACTGCTTTACGGCGGGAGCACCCACTGCCAGCACCGCAAAACAAGCCGCTACTCCCGCAACTGCCATCACCTGGTAGTAGTTGGGAAAACGCTTCTTTTCCTTTTTAATTTCTGTTTCTTTGCGCAGGTCATCAATACCTGTGATCACGCTGTTCGATCTGTCCGAGGCCTTAACCCCCGCTTCGATGCGATCCCACAGGTCAGGGGTCTGCTTATTCATCATTTCCCTGTATTCCTGCTCAAAATTCCTATTCATATCCGTACTTCCTTAGCTTGCGAAGGGCACTCTGATATCTCCATGTAACCGTGCCCATAGATAAGCCCATTGCCTGGGCTATACTCTTAAATGTCATATCTCCCATGATCTTCATGTTAATGACCACACGCTCATCCTCACTTAAGGATTGCAGAGCCTGCTGAAGAGTCATGTCGGAGACAACCTCGTCCTCCACGGGATTGACCACCTGTGTGTCGTAGATCGACTTACCGCCCTTTGTATTATCCTCATCGGAAGCCGACTCCATCTCATCCGTCAGAGTCTCGCGCTTCCTTTTCCTTAGGAAATCCACTGCCATATTATGGGCGATACGCGACATCCAGGCCTTGTGTCCCGTACCCGGCTTATACTTATCTGCCTGCTCCCAAATCTTTATAAAAAAATCCGCCGTAATATCCTCAGCGTTTTCCTTATTACCCACTACAGAAAAAACAGTAGAATAAATAAAACCGATGTAGTCCTGATATATAGTTTTCAGGGGTTCCCGATCCCCCGAGCGCATGCGGTACATGCCCTCATCGAACTCAGAATCAGTCAATGACTTTCCCTTTCCGACATTAAATATACGTTGTTATCAAATCTATTTTTGTTCTTTTTGAAAAAAAACTGATTTTTCGTGTTTTTCAGGCTACTCCCACCTGCATACGACCCTTTACCACCTTCTCACCCTTTTGATTCCTGATAATAATTTTGATACGGATCAGTTCGTAGGTATCATTTTTTTCATCTATCTCGCCTTCTATGGTGAGGGTATCGCCTATGTAAACGGGCTTCTGGTACTTTGTCTCCACCGAATGGATCAAAGACCTCTCTCCCGGCAGATACATTCCCGCCAGGGTGGACAAAAATGAAGAGGTCAGCAGTCCGTAAACCACCTTATCCTCATAGCCCTTGTTTTTTGCATATTCAAAAGAGCGGTGGAGAGGGTTTTCATCCCCTGTGATCTGCAAAAACAGATCCTGCATTTCCTGCGTCAGAGTCACCTGAAAGGATTCCTTCATCCCCACCTCAAGTTCTTCATAAGTATAAGTGTTCATATTTTTGCTTTGTAAGTACCGTTCTGTCTAAGATAAATGCTCAGCCTTCCAGCATTCTCTGTATCAGATCCACCATTTCGCCCACATTCTGGAGCTTGTTCACTTCTTTTATATTAAATTTAAGACCGAAATGCTTTTCCATATTGATCACCAGTTCAATATGCTCCAGAGAGTCCCAATCCTCTATATCGGCAGAATTGGTCTCATCCCCTATAACAAGCTCATCATCATCAAAAACATCCCTGAATATCTCTGTTACGTCCTCAAATATCTTTTCTCTTGTCATTTTGTTATTATTTCCTTGATCAAACCGGCATCCTTTAACTTTTGCGCCAGAGTGGCGCATTCGTCAAGGGAGGCCCCTATTATCTCACTGATACCCAGCAGATCATTCCTGCCGTCACAATAGGCTATCATATCCTTAAGATGCAATGTCTGCCGGTAGGTTTCCTTGCTGCTGATGGTGGGTACCAGACCTCTCTTTCCCAACTGCGGCTCGCCGAAACAGGTAAGGGTGTAGGTACGGTTAGCCTCCAGAGCCCTGATACACTCAGTCATCACTTTAAAGGAACCCTCAAAACCCGCAGGCGATACGAGATCCATATCATCCGCCGAGGTGTGGTACTCGGGGAAATCATGATATTTGCTGCGACAAAATCCCACCAGAGGGATATCCACTCCCGGAGCCTGATACTGACGCTCATCCGAACCTCTTTTCAGATAGGGATAATCGCTGAACTTATCCTTTGTATGATACTTAAGCACATTCAAAAGAACCTTGTCCGCCAGGGTATCCCCATATCGGGAACGGATTATGGAATAATCCCTGTCATCCCCCACACAGGATAAGTTAAAGCCCGCGATCACATGTCGCTGCATGTATTCCATATTATTAAGGCCGCTCCCTTCGCCGCCAAACGAGGCAGGTCTTGACAGATAGGTTATGGCACCTATGGTCTCCGGCGCAAAAACAAAGCGGTAACTGTATCTCCTGTGTTCAAGAGACTGTATGTATTTTATCAGCGCCGCTGCCAATACCGGGCCTGAGCATTCGTTATTTGCCATTGAGGGGTGACACACGTAGGTGGTAAAAAAGATCTCCTCATCAGACTCTCCCGGGATCAGACACTCGGCATAATTCAACACACCATCAAAAAGCCTGCTCTTAATGACTCCTCGATAGCTTCCTTCTTTAAGACCTTCTCTTTGCCTGTGTGTGATCGCCCAGCCGAATCTCTCCTTATAATAGGATGTGACATAAGGTATTACCTCCGGCTGATCGCTGAGGGAGTATAAATGCTCTGAAATCTCTTCCAGTGTAAATTCTTTATCCACGGGTACGGAATACCCGAGTACGTGGAGATTCCTCTCCTTAAAATCCGCTATCTTTTCTCCGTCGGGAGTTATAATATACGCATCCTCGCATTCCCACTCCTTCGGGATCGTCCAGTCCATCACCTGAGTGCCGCTTTTAACTTCCTTTATCTCAAGTATGGGACATTCTCTCTTCAATATGTCAAGTGTAGCCCTGACTCCCTCTCCCGTCAGGCTTCTGTTTATGGGAAAAAGCTCGGCGCAGAGGGCATACATCTCATCAGCTGTCATGGCTCAACGTCTCACCTCAAATTCCTGATTCATCAGCCTCAATATCGCATTCTTATCATCGGTTATATTGAAATCACCGTGAATGGTATGCTTTATGACAGATGAAGATACTGCAAAATTGACGATATCATTGGGATCCATCTGTTCCATTATGGCATAGATCAGACCGCTGGAAAAAGCATCTCCGCCGCCCACACGGTCAAGTATGTTAAATCTGAAGGTCCTGCTCTCCCAGGTCTCACCGTCATACCACAGATATGCCTTGAGAGAATTCTCGGAACCCGAATGCACATATCTCACATGACGTCCGATGGCCTTGAAATCATAACGCTTAGCCAGTTCCTTGAATATGCGGTTCTGCTCCTTATAGTCCGGCTGCATGGACATACCATCCTTCATATCCACACCGTCGGGACCCGGAAGATTAATGGGCTCTATACCTATGAGCACATCCACATAGGGAAGATACTCGGTGATACAGTCCCTGGCCTCCTGCCACTCCCAGAGGCTCTTCCTGTAATTACCGTCAAAGCTGACGGTCATGCCCAGCTCCTTGGCAGCCACCAGAGTTCTCTTCACCAGTTCACGGCAGTTCGGTCCCAGAGCGGGAGTGATACCAGACAGATGAAGCCAGTCAAATCCTGTCAGCAGTTCCTTTACATCCACATCGGAATAGTCGTGGGTCGCAAAAGAAGAACCGGCTCTGTCATATATGACCTTGGAGGAGCGGACTGCAAAGCCCTCCTCCAGATAATATATCCCCAGCCGGTCTCCGGCATATATAGCCTTGGACATATGGACATCATTGGTGCGAAGATAACGAAGAGCTGCCCTGCCCACCGAATTATCAGGAAGCACGGTAAAGAATGTGGAATCCACGCCCAGATTTGCAAGAGCTGCAGCCACATTTGCCTCAGCCCCGCCATAGATGATATTAAAGGACGAGGCCGTGCGGATCTTTTCGTAATTTGGAGGAGATAAACGAAGAAGTATCTCCCCTATGGTTATGAATTTAATATCTTTGATGCTTTTGTTTAACATATGATTTCGTCTTATTATAAGATTCTTCGCTAATGTCCTAAGGCATCCACCACTTCGTGTGTCTACGCTCCGCTTCGGTCGGCGCTGAACAAACGTCCCCCGGACGTTTAGCGCCCCTTAGGACGAAATTCGCTCAGAATGACAATGGGTAACCGTTCAGAATGGCTGTCGTTTTTACGGTCCCTGATATACCCAGATAGGCGTCTCGTCGGTTATTCCGGCAGCTTTAAGGCTGTTGGCCAGCATATGGATACCGTCGCTGTACTCCTTATACGCATCCAGTGCCTGATAGAAGAACTGCATGGCCTCTTCCCTGTTATGATCCTGTGCCGCCTGCCATGATGACACAGCATAGGAATGAAGCTTCTGATGCCAGTCAAAGGCCTTTTTGAATCCGGCTGAACCTGTTATCATGGGATCCGTCTGTTTACCGAACCACAATCCCACCTTACACTTGGTGGGATTATTTAGCTGCTCTAATTTCAGCACCTCAAAACCTGCGATATGATTGTATATACGCCAGGTAAAGATCAGATGATCGGTATCATATACCTTGAGGGTGTCAAGCAGGGTGGGACGTGAATTCTTCCTGAACATCTCGCCTCTGGCACTATCTATATCCCTGGATATACGATAGAATCTCTCACCCACGGTGATACACTCATTGGACAGGGTCTCATAACTGTCGGCCATGGTCTTGACGCCGTCGATAAAACGCTCCGTGACATCCGACTGGGTATCGATCTCCACATTGATCCTGTCGATATCGCCGTTTATGCCCTCCAGCTGTTCATTCATGCCTCTTATGACCTCTATGGATTCATGAACGCTTTCATTACCTTTATTAAGATCTTCCATGGTAAGATCTACCGATTTTACCAGATTCTCTATACCCTCGATCAGTTCGCCCACATACCTGACTACGTCATCCGCACAGTCGGCGGTATTATTGGACAGCTGGTTCATCTGCTCTGCAACCACCGCAAAGCCGCGGCCTGCCTCGCCGGCTCTGGCCGCCTCTATGGACGCATTGAGTCCCAGCAGAGAACTGTCTTCAGCCAATCTCCTTACCTGGTCTATGATCTCCGTTATCTTCTTTGTCTTTTCACGGAAGCCGGCCATCTCCTGGGAAATGGAACCGATGGATACAGTACCATGATCCACCAGTTTCATGGATTCATCCATCTTATCCATGCACTCTCTGGCGGAATCTATGATCAGATGGGAGCTGTCTCTTATATTTGACGCAGACGACTGGATATTGGCGATGGAGCTTCCCAGATCCGAGCCCGAATCCTTCATGGCTCCGATGGTGGCAGTCTGTGACTCCACCTCATCCAGCATGTTCTTCACGGGTTCGCTGTCGCCGATACGGTTCATTGCGTCATTCAGACGGGCCGTCATGCGGTTGTTTCTGTCCATGGACTTGTCCAGCAGCTCGTTGTACAGCTTCGCCAGGGTCGGATCGTTAAACTCCTCCTCGCCGGCGTTTTCAAACTGACCGGAGCCAAAGGCCTCCATGTATTCCTTCAGTCTGCTCAAATCCGCATCACGTTTTTCAAGTTCTTCTCGCAGCCTTTTCTTTTCTGAAAACATACCTTCTCACCCCCGTGTTGTTTATATAAAAATTTTACTGAAAAATATATTACAATACAACCCCAATTTCATATTCTAACACATTTTAAGGGAAAAATCCACGTTTTCCCCATAACTCAACTTCCCACGCCCAGCTGCCGCAGCGAAGAAGCTCGGTCTTTATATGATCGTAATGCTTTTCCAGTTCCTCCGTGGTGAAAACCTCATCCATTCCGTCTATCCTGGTGACCAGGACATAATCACCGTCCACCACCTTCTGACGCAGTTTTTCACGATACATAAGATGCTGAGCTATCACCGCGCCCCCATAGGGAAACAGTTTCTGCGCCATAGGCGAATCACTAAAACTGTCATAAAACTTCCGGGTAAATACAAAGGGCTGTCCGTCATTATATACCCTTATGCCATTGGAATAGGCGTGATAATTAAGGGGCGGACAATAATATATCTCCCCCTCCTCTTTAGCTTCATCCAGCAGATCGTAGGTTTCCTGCCAGGCCCCAAGCTCTTCATCACTCAGGCTGTCGATGGTGAGTCTGGGTTCCACCTTATACACGGTATAGCCGAAAAATACAAGATAGAGCCCGAAAACAGCCGCTATCATCAGATTTTTTCTCTTTTCCAGCCCCAAAAGATATGAAGTGACCAGTTCAAGAGAATATACCGAAAGCGCCGCAAGAGCCGGCGTAAAGAGCTGCAGGTAATAGGACAGAAATGCACCGTCATTGTTTCCTATATATTTGAGTACGGCAAAGGAAACAGCTGCCTGAACGAAGAAAAGGAGCAGAAATTCCCGGTTTTTTATCTCAGGTTTCTTCTTTTCCCTGATCCACTTAAAGCCCTGATATAGAAGATAAAGCACCAGAAACAGCCCCGCGACAAAAAGCACCAGGAACATGCCTCCCAGATACTTGACCTGCATGGTATTGTAGGCGATCCCGGTCTTGCCCATGGCAGCGCCGGGTCCGGGTCCCTTTAAAAAATATATGGCGTAGGTAAGATACAAGGGATACCACTTCCGTAATACCGCAAGCATTACAAGCAGCAAAGTGAGACCGCCGGTAACATACCTCAAGAACAGACGACGGGAAACGATCAGCAGATATATAAAGCCCACTCCCGCCACCATCAGATAATACTGCTTTGTAAAAAAGGCTGCTGCGGTTAAAAGGGCTGCAATTTCAATATGGGGAAATCTCGATTTTTCACAGGTGGCACCTTTATACAAAAAGAAAAGAACACCAATCATAAGGCATAGGCCCATGGAATCCGGCGCACCGTATATATAGCCGTAACGCCAGTGACAAAAGATCGTCAGGACAAAGGCAAGGCAGGGTCCCGTCAGCGTGGCGGATACATGCGACACCATCACTGCCATCATAAGGGCTGATAATATGATCGAGATAAAAGAGATAAAATAATGAATGGTCCAGGTGTCAACCCCCGTGAACACCCTGCCGATGGCAGAGGCCGTCACGGACATCAAAGGACCGTAAAGATAACATACCGACGGCTGATCGCCCGTCAGACTGCTCAGTGAATATATATTCTCTCCTCTTATGATCGCCTGCGTCATGGCGATATTGGCCGATTCCCGGTATTCATTGGGATAGGGGGCGCTCACATAAGAAGCCGAAAGCATCCTGGCCACCAGGAGAGATGCATAGATCAATACGATTATGGAAAACAGATTAACGGATTTTTTCATGTGTCAGATTAATACAAAAAAGTATAAGAGCCGTGGCAATAGCGCCACGGCTCATAATGATCTGGCTTTAACTGTCTATCAGAACAGGTCCAAAGTAATACCAACGCTGGTATATATCTTGTTGTCCTCAGGCTTAACATAGATATCAACGCTCTTAGCAGATACTTTATTTTCCTTGAGTGCTGCTGCAACTCTTGCCTCGATCTCAGCTGCAGTGATGTTACCGCCGGGAAGCTGGATCTCGAAGATGGATGAAGCTGCCTTCTTAGCTGCTGCCTTAGGCTCTGCCTTCTTAGCTGCTGTACTCTTCTTAGCTGCAGTTGCTTTCTTAGCTGCGGGCTTTTTCTCAGCTGCTGCCTTAGGCTCTGCCTTCTTAGCTGCGGCAGGCTTCTTAGCTGCGGTTGCCTTCTTTGCTGCAGGCTTTTTCTCAGCTGCTGCCTTAGGCTCTGCCTTCTTAGCTGTGCTCTTCTTTGCTGCAGGCTTCTTCTCAGCTGCTGCCTTGGTCTCAGCCTTAACTTCTGCCGCTACCGACTTAACCTCTGCGGGAGTCTCGGGTTTCTCTGCTTTTACTTTTGTTCTTGTTGCCACTTCTTTCTCCTTTACTTCTGTCACTTCATCAGAGACAGGTGCTGTGAATTTTTTAGTGCCGCTGTTAGTTGATGCAGGTCTCTCTACCTTAGGCTGAGCTACTGCTATTTTAGTTTCGATAGCTCCGGCCTCGTACTTACCTGCAACCGAAGCTGCCACCTTTTTAGCAGTTGATGTCCGTCCCAAAGTAGGAGATGCCGGTATCTTTCCAAGTGCCATCACTACCTCCAAAAAACTCTAATTAAATTTTTCGTAGAAATTTTAGTACATTTGCACAAAAATGTCAAACAAATGGCGAAAATTCAGCTTTTCGCACAAGCACAGGGGCTATAATATAGGCATTGTGGTCATTTTTACATACTATATCAGGCAGACACTACCGAATTAGCAGTAAAGAGTTCGTAGTACCGGCCCTTCTTTTCCATGAGTTCCTCATGGTTTCCGCGCTCTATGATCTCTCCGTTTTCGAGGACCATTATGCAGTCGCTGTTCATGATGGTGGACAGGCGATGGGCGATGACAAAGGTAGTCCTGTCCTTCATGAGCCTGTCCATTCCCGCCTGGACGATCTTCTCCGTTCTGGTGTCGATGGAGGATGTAGCTTCATCCAGTATTAGCACCGGCGGGTCGGCGATGGCGGCCCTGGCTATGGTCAGCAGCTGCCTTTGTCCCTGTGAAAGAGTGGCGCCGTTTCCTTTGAGCATGGTATTATAGCCGTCCGGAAGCTGTCTGATGAAGCCGTCCGCATTTGCCAGTTTTGCCGCTGCGATCACCTCTTCATCGGTGGCATCCAGCTTGCCGAAGCGGATATTGTCGGCCACGGTGCCCGTGAAAAGATGGGTCTCCTGAAGCACCATGCCCAGGGATTTACGAAGATCCGACTTTTTTATCTTGTTTATATTGATCTGATCATATCTGATCTTTCCGTCCGCCAGATCATAAAATCTGGTTATCAGGTTGATGATGGTGGTCTTGCCGGCGCCGGTGGAGCCCACCAGGGCTATCTTCTGGCCGGGGGCAGCAAACATCTTTATACGCTTAAGGACCGGTTTTTCGCTCACATAGGCAAAATCCACGTCCGCAAAGATCACGTCGCCCTCCTGCCGGGTATAAGTGGTGGTGCCATCCGCCTTATGAAAATGCTTCCAGGCCCAGATGCCGGTGTGTTCCTCACACTCCTTTATCTCCCCGTTTTCCAGTCTGGCGTTTACCAGTTCCACATAGCCTTCATCCACCTCACACTCTTCATCCATCAGTTCAAAGATACGCTCCGCACCGGCCAGTCCCATGATTATGGCGTTCACCTGCATCGTAACCTGGTTCACCGGCATTGAAAAATTCTTGTGAAAAGTAAGATAACTGGCCAGAGATCCCAGGGAGAGCCCTGTAACTCCGGTCATGGCCAGCAGGCCGCCCACGATGGCGCAAAGCACATAACCCAAGTTTGAGAACTGCAGATTCACGGGTCCCATGATATTGGCAAATTTATTTGCGCTGCTTGAACTTTCATAGAGATTCTCATTAAGCAAAGTAAAACGCTCTATGGCCCTGTCTTCATAGTTGAATACCTTAACTACCTTCTGTCCAGATATCATCTCCTCCACGAAGCCGTTCAGTGCGCCGATATCCTTTTGCTGTGCCACAAAGCCGCTGCCGGATTTTGAGGCAAGTTTTTTTGATATAAATATAGACAGCCCGGTGACAAAAAGGGTCAGGCAGGTCAGGGGTATGCTGAGTAATATCATGCTCCCCAGCACCGACACTATGGTTATGGCCGCCGAAACTATCTGGGGCAGGGACTGCGATACCATCTGCCTGATGGTGTCAATATCATTGGTATACACGGACATAATATCTCCGTGAGCATGTGTGTCAAAATAGCGCACGGGGAGTTTTTGCATATGGGCAAAAAGCTCGTCCCTAAGGCTCCTCATGGTCCCCTGGCTCACAAACATCATGGTGACGGACTGCACAAGCGAAGCCAAGGCTGCCAGGGCATAGATAAACACCAGCCGCGCCAGAGCCCTTTCCAGTGGAAGGAAATCAGGCTGCGTCTGACCGATGAGTTTCATGATATAGTCATCGATCAAAGTGCGCAAAAAAAGAGTACCCTTTACATTTGCCACGGCAGTGGTCACGATACAGATCACTACCAGGATCATCTGAAAGGTATAACGTCTTCCCACATATTTAATTAACCTTTTTAAGGTAGTCCCGGGGTTTTTGAGCTTGGGCAGGGGGCCTCTCACTCTTCGTCCCGGTCCTCCGTTAGGGGTAGGGGGCATGATTACTTATCCTTGGTGTATTGTTTATACTTACTCTATCAAGATTCTTCCTGTTGCTTCGCTCTGAATGACAACACCAACGGTCATCCTGAGGCTTTAGCCGAAGGATCTTTAACGATCATTCTATGACGTCGTGATCCCCTGAAGCTGGCAGACCTCACGATAGATATCATTGTTCTTTATCAGTTCTTCATGGGTTCCCACGCCATCTATCTTTCCTTCATCCATGACCACGATCCTGTCAGCGTCCATTACGGAAGCTATCCTCTGGGCGATTATTATCTTCGTGGTACCGGGGATGTAGGTCTTAAAGGAATTCCTTATCTTTGAATCAGTGGCGGTATCCACAGCGCTGGTGGAATCATCCAGTATCAGTATCTTGGGCTTTTTCATAAGAGCCCTGGCGATACACAGCCTCTGCCTCTGTCCTCCGGAGAAATTAGTACCTCCCTGTTCCACGTGGGATTCATATTTTTCCGGCATCTTTTCTATGAATTCGTCAGCGCAGGCCATACGGCAGGCCTCGATACAATCCTGCACCGTCGCATTCTCATTGCCCCAGCGCAGGTTCTCGATTATGCTGCCTGAAAACAGGACATTCTTTTGCAGAACCACGGAAACCTGATCCCGCAGATAAGCCATGTCATACTCCCTGACATCCACACCGGAGACTTTTACACAGCCCTCATTCACGTCGTAAAGCCTGCTTATGAGATTTATGAGGGAGGTCTTTGCCGAGCCGGTTCCGCCTATTATGCCTATGGTCTCACCGGAGGCTATATTCAGCGTGACATCATTCAAAACCGGCCGCTCGGATTTTTCAAAATATCTGAAGGTCACATGATCAAAACTGATGCTGCCATCCTTCATATCCTTTACGGGATCCTCACACTGCTTAAGATCGCTGTCTTCGTTTATCACCTCACAGATACGCCTGGCGCTGGCTTGGGACATGGTGATCATCACCACTATGAATGAAAGCATCAGAAGATGCATCAGTATATTAAGACAATAAGTCAGAAGGCTCATGAGCTCCCCTGTCCGAAGCTGCTGCCCCACTATCATCATGGCACCCTGCCTGCTGATGATCACGATACAGGAATAGACCGTCATCATCATGATGGGCATTACCAACACCACATGGCGCTCCGCCTTTATGAACATGTCATATATATTTTTACTGGCCCTGTTAAAGCGCTGGGTCTCATAATCCTCTCGCACATAGGCCTTCACCTCGCGGCAGGCAGCGATATTTTCCTGAACACTCTCATTTAAGGCGTCATACTTTTCAAAAACCTGTCTGAAATACTTATGAGCCCTGGACATCAAAAAGCCCACAACCGTTGACAAAAACAAGACCGCGATCAGATAAACGCTGGCCAGTTTTACATTTATGAAAAAGGACATGGCCATGGCAAAAATGAGAGTAAACGGTGCTCTCATAGCCATGCGCAAAAGCATCTGATATGCATTCTGCAGATTGGTCACATCCGTTGTAAGCCTGGTGATAAGTCCCGAAGTGGAAAACCTGTCTATATTTGAAAAGGAAAAAGTCTGAATGTTTTCAAACATGGCCTTGCGCAGATTTTTGGCAAAACCCGCGGAAGCCTTCGCGGCCATGACGCCGCCCGCACCGCCGAAAAGAAGGCCGCAAAAAGCAATGAGCACCATGATGACGCCCATTTTTATGATGTGGGCCATATCGCCCTTTTCCACGCCGTAATCTATGATGGAGGCCATCATCAGCGGGATGAGGGTTTCCATTATGACCTCACCAATCATACAAAGCGGCGTCAAGATCGACGCCGCTTTATATTCTTTTATCTGTGCTGCAAGAGTTTTGATCATTATACGTTTATATCTGTCTTATATCCTGTACGAAGAAAAACCGTTACGCCTTCTTTACTCCGATATTGAGCATCTGACCGTTTATATTCCAATCTTTTACTGTTCCTGCATCCGTGCCGTAGTTTACACTGGCGGCCAGGACCTTGGTTGCGATGGGCGTTTCATTTTTCTTTATGATCTCACACAGTTCATCGTTACCGCTGAAGGATACATCGATCCTGTCGGTCACCTCAAAGTTTATCTCTTTTCTCATGGTCTGGATCTTTGAGATGACTTCCAGTACATAACCTTCTTCTATGAGTTCCTGTGTAAGCTGTGTATCAAGCACCACCGTAATGCCCTTATCCGCCTGTGAGGTGAAGCCCTCCTTCTGGGTCATCTCTATGAGCAGGTCATCCCTTGAGAGCTCAATCTCCACTCCGTTTGCATCAAACTTAAGAGCGCCCTTTTCATTGAGCTCATCCATGGCGGCGTTGCCATCCAGGGATTCAAGGTGAGCCTTGATGGCACCCAGCTGCTTGCCATACTTAGGGCCCACAGTCTTAAGCTGGGGCTTAAAGCTGTATGATGTAAACTCTCTGACATCATCGGTGAAGACCACTTCTTTGACATTGAGCTCATCCCTGATGATATCCACGAAGAAGCTGTCGAGCATATTATCGGATTTAACCAGCAGACGGCTCACAGGCTGTCTGTTCTTTATGTTAGAGGCATTTCTGCAGGCACGTCCCATGACTACGATATCAAGGACAGTCTGCATATTTTCCTCAAGAGCCTTATCGATGAACTTCTCATCTGCCACAGGGAAATCACACAGATGTATGGACTCGGGAGCAGATTTATCAATACTGCATACCAGATTCTGATATATCTCCTCTGTCATAAAGGGGATCATGGGAGCCGCAGCCTTTGATATATCCACCAGAGCGCGATACAATGTCATGTAAGCATTTATCTTATCCTGCTCCATTCCCTTTGCCCAGAATCTCTCACGGCATCTGCGCACATACCAGTTGGACATATCATCCACAAAGTCCTGAAGCACCCTTGCTGCCTCGGGGATCCTGTAAGCGTCAAGATTCTTATCCACCAGATCCACAGCAGTGTTAAGCTTTGACAGAAGCCACTTGTCCATTACGGGCAGCTTGTCATATTCCAGCTCATACTTTGTGGCGTCAAAATCATCTATATTTGCATAAAGTACAAAGAATGCATAGGTATTCCAAAGGGTTCCCAGGAACTTCCTCTGTCCCTCCTGAACGGCGTCACCATGGAAACGGTTGGGCAGCCAGGGCGCGGAATTGATGTAGAAATACCAGCGGATGGCATCTGCACCGTAGGTAGCCAGGGCATCAAAGGGATCCCCCGCATTACCCTTTGACTTACTCATCTTCTGACCCTTCTCATCCTGCACATGTCCCAGCACTATGACATTCTCATAGGGGGATTTATTGAACAGCAACGTGGACTCGGCCATCAGTGAATGGAACCAGCCTCTGGTCTGATCCACTGCCTCGGATATGAACTGGGCAGGGAACTGTGACTCGAAAAGTTCCTTATTTTCAAAAGGATAATGATGCTGCGCAAAGGGCATTGCACCTGAATCAAACCAGCAGTCGATAACCTCGGGAACTCTGTGCATGGTCTTTCCGCACTTAGGGCACTTGATGGTGACAGCATCGATATAAGGTCTGTGAAGCTCCACCTTTGCAGCCTCGGGGTCGCCTGACATTTCGGCCAATTGCGCCCTGCTGCCAATGCTCTCCTGATGATGGCAGTCATCACATTCCCAGATGTTAAGGGGAGTGCCCCAATAACGGTTACGGGATATCGCCCAGTCCTGGATGTTCTCCAGCCAGTTACCGAAGCGTCCCTTTCCTATGGAATCTGGGATCCAGTTGACTGTATTATTATTTTTGATGAGGTCATCCCTCACAGCTGTCTCTTTTATATACCAGGACTCACGGGCATAATAAATAAGAGGAGTGGAACATCTCCAGCAGTTGGGATACTCATGCTCAAACTTGGGAGCCGAGAAGAGCTTCCCTTCCTTGTCCAGATCCACCAGCACATCCTTGTCGGCGTCCTTTACGAACTTGCCGGCGTAAGGAGTCTCCTCGGTCATCTCGCCCTTGCCGTTTACAAACTGTACGAAGGGCATGCCGTATCTGGAGCATACTCTGTTGTCATCCTCACCGAAAGCAGGAGCGGTATGTACGATACCGGTACCGTCGGTCATGGTTACATAGTCGTCAACTATCACATAATGAGCCTTCTTGCCGCTCTTTTCGGCAGCCTCACCAGCACATGCATAGAGGGGCTCATACTCACGATACTCAAGATCCTTACCCTTGCACTCATCCAGGATCTCATAAGCGGGAGTACCCTCTTCTCTTTCCAGATTACCAAGGACGGTATCCAGAAGAGCCTTAGCCATATAATAGGTATATCCGTCCGCAGCCTTTACCTTCGCATAGGTCTCATCGGGATTTACGCAAAGACCCAGGTTAGAGGGAAGCGTCCAGGGCGTGGTGGTCCATGCCAGGAAATATGCATCCTCACCCTTGGCCTTGAATCTTACTATCGCGGAGCGCTCTTTTACGGTCTTATATCCCTGGGATACCTCTGCCGTGGACAGAGGGGTTCCGCATCTGGGACAGTAGGGCACGATCTTAAAGCCCTTATACAAAAGGCCTTTCTTCCATATCTCATTGAGTGCCCACCACTCGCTCTCGATGAAGTTATCGTCATAGGTAACGTAAGGATCATCCATATCGGCCCAGAATCCTACCGTGCCGGAGAAATCCTCCCACATTCCCTTATATTTCCACACGGATTCCTTGCATTTTTCGATAAAGGGCTCCATGCCGTATTCTTCTATCTGTTCCTTGCCGTTAAGTCCCAGCAGCTTTTCCACTTCCAACTCCACGGGAAGTCCGTGGGTATCCCAGCCCGCCTTTCTGGGCACAAAGGAACCCTTCATGGTCCTGTATCTGGGGATCATGTCCTTTATGACACGGGTAAGCACATGTCCTATGTGGGGCTTTCCGTTCGCGGTCGGAGGTCCGTCATAAAAAGTATATGTGGGACCGCCTTCACGGATTTTCATACTCTTCTGAAAGATGTCATTCTCTTTCCAGAACTTTTCGACATCCTTTTCCCTGTCGACAAAGTTCATGCTGCTGTCAACTTTTGCGTACATTTTTTCTCTCCTTATGCTCCCGATCTCTGATCGGGAGAGCCCGTCCCGGCTTTGAGGGACTTCAAAAATTCTCCGTCAGGAGAATTTACCACTTTTGCCCCCGATTTTATATCGAGGGGAATAAATGTGCGAATAACAGACGGTATTATAGCACAAAGTATTTTTTGAAACAAGGGCGAAACAGCTAAGTCTCCCTTGTTATCACTCCGTAAACGCTCCCTGCAGCACCTGAGCGGCGATGGCGTTGGTGACGGCTCCTCTGTCCACTTCGGGCTGGGCTGCCATGAATTCATCCACATGGCGGTAAAGGATATCGAACTGGGTCTGTAATATGGCCTGAGCCTCATTCAGATCCACGTAGGGATGTTTTTCCTTTTTGATCTCAGCCTTTGTGGGATGAGGTACTCCGTCGGGGAAGTAGGATTTAAGCTCTGCTTCCTCTTCTTCATAGTCTTCTTCATCGTCATACTCATCATCAGAGTCGCCGTTTTCGTCAAACTCGGGGAATTCCTCATCGTGATGTCTGTCTTCATCATCACGGTCTTTCTTTTTATCGTCTGAATCTTCATCCTCATCAGAATCCTCATCTTCCGACCCGGATCTGTTCTTATCATCCACCACTGCATGGGCCATGAGATATTCCTTAAGAACCTTTATGTATTCGCTCTTTAAATGGATGCCGTCGGCAGCGGCGTCGGAATAAAGAGCGTTATTCTCATCCGTCAGGACTTCATTTAGATCAAGGTACACTATGCCCTCATCCTTCGCCACTTTCTTAAGTATCTCGTTTTTGGCATCTATCTTGTCGTTTGACAGGGCAGGTCGCTTAGCCGCTGTATTGGCGGTCACATGTATGATGCCCTCCAGATAAATGGTGGCGTCGGGCTCCATCAGCTTTATATAATCGATGAGGTTGTAGTAATAAGGTGAAAAATCCTTATCTCCCGATCCCATCTCATTAATTCCGAACATTATGTAAACCTTTTTGAATCTGTGCTGATTTAATGCCAGGGCGTCGGTCACAGTCAGTTTGCCAAAGGGAGTCTGCACCAGCTGCTTTGAGGACACCAGTGTGATCTGGTTACTCTTTTCCGCATATACCGTGATGTTTTTAAGTCCCGAATACATGCCGAATCCCTGCTGCCTGGAATCGCCTATGAAAAGGGCGTCGTCAAAATAAGACTCATCCACCACCGTCCATTCACGCTTTTTCTTCTTTTTCTTTTTGGAAGATGATTCCTCTGACTCGTCTTTCTGTTCCTGACCGCCTTCGTTTAACGACGTATCATCGGTTTTCGTCTCACCCGACGCTTCATTAAAGGCTTCTTTAAGAGCTGCCGCATCTTCATTTACGGGCACAGCCTCTTCGATATCCTCATCCTCTTCTTCATCTTCATACTCATCTTCACCGTCATCCCCAGTCACGGTCTGACCTCCCAGAGCCGCTATGTCTATGAGATCATCCTCCGTGTCCTGCGTGGCACCGCTTTTCAGATAATGAATGGCCGTGCCCGCCAAAGCCTGCTGCTCAAAATAAGTCTCACCGGTTTTGGGCAGAAAAACAGCCCCTGCCACAGTCATGATGAGTGAACTCAAAACTATCAGCAGAGTATAATGATTGGATATTATAAATTGTAATACCTTATTATCTTTCAAGATATATGTATCCTTATAATTCTTACTATCAGAACCTGAAATACAGGAAGGGATTATATACACTGTCCGTGAGCTGTACCACGCTGAGCCAGAACAGCACAAACAAAATTATGGTCGCAGGTATCTTATACCTGATCTTCTCATACTGTTTTGAGAAAAATGTGGATGAAAACAGGGCGCCCACCAGGAGCCATGCATACATGACCCATGAAAATGAGGACATCTCTATGCCATCCAAAGGCTGTCCCAGAATGGGAGCAAACAGTCTCTTCATGAAAGCTCCCAGGTCAGACAGATCGGTCACCGCAAAAATGGCCCAGCCCACGGCAGCCACAAATACTGCGTAGAAATGACCCAGGATCCTTACAATGATCTTTACCGCCTTAGGCCATTCCCTTTTTTTAACGCCAAGGAGAAGGCCGTCGTTTTTATTGAATAAAAGCCTTTCAATGCTTATGAATACAAAATAATAAAGTCCCCATATGATGAAATTCCAGTCCGCTCCGTGCCAGAAGCCCGTAAGGAGCCATACGATAAAAAGGTTCAGATACATCCTAAACTTCCCTTTTCTGTTACCGCCCATGGGGATGTAAAGGTAATTTCTGAAAAAGCCCGTCAAAGTCATATGCCATCTCTTCCAGAAATCAGTCACGCTCACTGCAGCATAGGGCGTATCAAAGTTCTTGGGAAGCTTAAAGCCCAGCATGCTGCCAAGACCGATGGCCATAAGGGAATATCCGTTGAAATCAAAATAGATCTGCAGGGTATATGCTGCCACGCCTATCCACGCCGTCTTAAAGGAAGCATTGGCATAGCCCATTTCAGCCAAAGTATCCCACAGCTGTCCCATACGGTTTGCGATCAGCACCTTTGACGCCAGGCCGATGGTAAAAAGTCTGAGTCCATCGTCCAGAGCGCGGAAAGAAATACGGCTTTCAGGAGCCTTGATATTTTTGATCACATCCTTATAGATCACAATGGGGCCTGCGATGAGCTGGGGAAACATGGCGATATACACACCCAGATCGATAAAGTTTTCCTCACATTCCACTTCGCCCCTATACACATCTATCACATAGGACAGTATCTGGAAGGTGTAAAAGCTGATACCCAAAGGAAGGGCCAGCTCGGGGAAAAAGAAATCATTCCCCGTCAGATCATTGATCGCACCTGTAAAAAAAGCTCCGTACTTAAAGAACAGCAGGGCTCCCAGATCAAATACCAGGGCAAAGATAAGGAGCAGCCTTTTTTCGAGCACTCCTTCCACACCCTTCATGAGCCTGGCTGCCACATAATTTACCAGGATGCTTATGAGCATCAGAAATACATATACCGGTTCACCAAGGGCATAAAACACCAAAGAACCCAGGAAAAGCACAGGGTTCTTAAGCTTAGGCGGTACTATATAATAAATGATCAAAAAAACAGGCAAAAACCTGAATATAAAACTCAGTGATGAAAATAGCATTTGTTTTACCGTACAAAGAGCTGTGGAAAATGAATCTTACTTCATCACATCTTCCACAGCCCCCATATTAATTCAAAATAAAGCTCTTTAGATGAGAGGATACTTGTCCGTGAGGCTCTTAACTATAGCGGCAGCCTTTGAAACTCCTGCCTCTCCTTCCTTAACCACGATGGAAATAGCCTCTGCCACCTGATCCATATCGGCTGTATTAAGTCCTCTTGAGGTAACCGCGGGAGTTCCGAGACGGATGCCGCTGGTCACGAAGGCCTTCTGAGGATCGTTGGGTATGGTATTCTTATTGGCGGTGATATGAGCCGCATCCAGAAGCTTCTCCACATCCTTACCTGTCAGGTTCTGAGGCTGAAGATTCAGCAGCATCAGATGATTGTCGGTACCACCGGATACGATAGAAAGACCTCTGTTCAAAAGTCCTGATGCCAGAGCCTGCGCATTGTCTACCACATTTTTGCCATACTCCTTGAACTCGGGAGAAAGAGCCTCCTTAAAGCATACAGCCTTAGCCGCGATGACATGCATCAGAGGGCCGCCCTGGATGCCGGGGAAGATGGCCTTATTGAAATTAAACTTATCTGCTGCTTCCTGATTGCAGAGGATCAGACCTCCTCTGGGTCCTCTCAGGGTCTTATGTGTAGTGGTGGTAACCACATCTGCGATACCGATGGGGCTCTCATGATATCCGGTAGCCACCAGACCAGCGATGTGAGCCATATCCACCATGAGATAAGCGCCCACTTCATCGGCGATCTCACGGAACTTCTTAAAGTCTATCTTTCTGGCGTAAGCTGAAGCACCTGCCAGGATCATCTTAGGCTTGCACTCAAGAGCGATGCGTCTTACCTCATCATAATCGATGAAACCGTCATCGTTTACGCCATAATGTACACAGTTAAAATATTTACCGGACATGTTTACCGGTGAACCATGGGAGAGATGTCCGCCCTGATCCAGATTCATGCCCATGAAGGTATCCCCGGGCTCCAGCATTGCAAAGAACACTGCCATATTTGCCTGAGCTCCCGAATGGGGCTGTACATTTGCATAATCACAGCCAAAGAGCTGCTTTGCTCTTTCCCTGGCCAGATCCTCCACGATATCCACGCATTCACAGCCACCGTAATATCTCTTTCCGGGATATCCTTCCGCATACTTATTGGTAAGGGGGCTGCCCATGGCGGACATAACTGCCTTTGATACCCAGTTCTCGGAAGCGATGAGCTCCAGATGTGAATTCTGACGCTGCTGCTCCTTTTCTATGGCATCAGCTACCTCGGGGTCAACTTTCCTTAATTCTTCGATAGAATACATAGCTCTCTCCTTTATTTATTATGGTGGTGCATGATCATAAAAAGCGCATAGCAATACTCATAATACTTGTTACACACCCTCTTGTCAATCAGTTAAATCCGAATATCTTCTGTGACATGTTATATACCATGGTGGTTATCTTTCTGCCCACGGGAGTCTTTGTATCCGTGGTGAGGCCCAAAGGGCTCAGTCTCATGTGCATATACAGTTTCTTATCCGTTTCCTTAAGATATTTCCAGAGTTCCTTATGCTTTTCCAGATTCTCCGGGGTTCCCGACTTGATCAGAAGAGCCGAAGGCACAGCCATCATTATGTCCATATAATTTCTCATATAGGACTCCAGATGTTTATTGTCAAAGACACGGCCCGCCATGTAATCGATCATCCGCTTCGTGACATAGAGCTGCTGGTCGATACGGCCTATCATGATACTCTCGTTTACACTCTGGTCCTCGCGGCCGATGTAATATCTGTAGAAGTTCACATCCAGATAATACATGGTCTTTACATAAGGAAGAGGCTCAAATACATAGAGATTATCCACATAAAAAGTATGCTTTGGCAACACAAGCCCGCACTCCTGGAGCAGCTTTGTCCTGTATATCACGGAATGCATCAAAAGATAATGTCCCGTCTTAAAACGCTTCGTATCATCCCAGGTAAAAATGCAGTTTACCGGCAGGATCTTTTTGTAACGCATGGCCTTTTTGCGCTCCGCACCCTGCTTTTCATATACAAAGTTACTGATGAGCATATCCACGCCCTTGCCGTCACAGACCATGGATTTAAGTGTATCCAGGATCTTGTCATAGGCTTCGGGCTTAACCCAGTCGTCGGAATCCACCACCTTAAAATAAAGGCCTTTGGCATTCTTGATGCCGGTGTTTACCGCATCTCCGTGGCCGCCGTTCTCCTGATGAATGGCTCTGACTATGCCGGGATATTTGCGCTCATATTCATCAGCCATCTCTCCCGTTTTATCCTTCGAACCGTCGTCCACTATGAGTATCTCCACATCCTCCCCTCCGGGAAGCAGGGACTGCACGCAACGGTCCAGATAGTCCTGAGAATTATAACTGGGGATTGCAATAGTAAGTATTTTCATAAATTATTGCTAACCTTTCTCAAACACGTAAACAAATTCCTACATTAAGATCTATAATCCGCATTTATATTAACATACTCATGGGTCAGGTCACAACCATAAGCTGTGGCTTCCTCGCTTCCCATATGCATGTCCGCCTTAAGGAGCACATGTTTTGCGGAGAGTATCCTGGTGGCTTCTTTTTCTGAATAATCCTGTCCCTTTCCGGAATCATAGATCAGCATTTCTTCCTTTTTATCATCGTCCCAGAAGGTAAGAGTCACCTTTTCGGGGTCAAAATTCACACCGGAATAACCTAAAGCACACAGTATCCTGCCCCAGTTGGCATCACAGCCGTACATGGCGGCCTTTGTGAGGGATGAAGTCACCACCGATTTAGCCAGTGTCCTCGCATTATCCTTTGTATCAGCGTTTATCACCTTTGCCTCCACCAGCTTCGTGGCGCCCTCTCCGTCTGCGGCCATGGCCTTTGCCAGATACAGGCATACTTCATCCAGCATGGCGCAGAACTTCCCATAATCCTCATTTTTTGAAGTGATCCGGGGATTCTTTGCCTCTCCGTTTGCCAGAAGGATCAGGGAATCATTGGTGCTGGTATCTCCGTCCACGGAGATCATGTTAAAGGAATCCACCACCGTGGCCGAGAGTGCCTCCTGCATGAGGACCTTGTCTATTGCGGCATCAGTGGTGATATAGGCCAGCATGGTGCACATATTTGGATGGATCATGCCGCTGCCCTTTGCCATTCCGGCCATGGTCACTTCACTGCCGCCGATCACAGTCTTAAATACGATCTCCTTCGGAACGGTATCCGTGGTCATTATTGCCTTTTCAGCCCTGTGACCCGAATCCTCATCCTCCGAAAGCGCTCCGGCAAGAGTCTTGACCCCGGCCAGAACCCTGTCCATGGGAAGCTGCATGCCTATGACTCCCGTGGAGCCAAGGAGCACCGAATCCGCAGGTATCTTAAGTTCACCGGAGACTGCCTCTGCCGTTTTTTGACAGATATCGAGTCCTTCCTGTCCGGTACAGGCGTTTGCTATGCCGGAATTCACCACTACCGCGTGAACAGGCAGATCCTCCTTCGTGATGTTCTTATCCCAGATCACGGGAGCTGCCTTCACCACATTTTTTGTATAACATCCTGCAGATACGCAAGGTACCTCGGAATAGATCATGGCCATATCGTCCCTGCCCTGATACTTTATCCGGGCAGCCGTGGCCGCTGCCTTAAATCCTTTGGGGGCTGTTATGGAGCCCGAAATCAGTTCTATACTCATAATCTGTCACCTCATATTTTACTTCAATGCTATGCCTTGTCTGTCAGGATTCTTCGGACTGTCGTCCTAAGAATGACAATAACAAAGGCTCTTTCAAGACAATATCGACTGCTATCTCCAAAAAAAAATAAAACAGATATCATCTCCTGCTCAGTTCGTATTTTATCTTTGTCTCAAGACAGGTTATCACATCCCGTCGTCGTCGCTCTATGTCACCCTGCGGTATCTCCATGTCCAGGATCACCGCTATGGTATCTATTATCTGATCGTCGCACTTTTCCCTGATCCTGCGGAATACATCCAGTCTGTCGGAGGCGGTATCCGCATCCAGAAACATGGCCAGTTCCGGAGAGATCTGAGGCTCGTCATCGAACATTTCAGACTCATCGTCAAAATTTTCAGATCCGGCTTCTTCCTTCGTCACGTGGATCACCTGCTTTGATCCATATTGGAAATCGGCCGCTTGAATCTCAGATGGCTCATCATCGATCTTACTGATCTCATCAGCCCGGGCCAGAAATACCATGGCACCCGCCGGCACCTTGCCCGAATCATCGCGCCGTCGTCCCACAACGGTCACGTCAAGGGACAGCTCGTGACAGAGCTTATCGACCACAAAATCCGCCTGTGCCGGATCCAGATCACCCGCATCCTCTATGATATATTCCTTAAACAAAGCAAGACGAGTGTCAGACAGGCTCATCAGTTCATCCATCCTGCCGGCGCATACCGTACGGAAAGGCACTCCTCTTTTAGCCAGTTCCTCTTCTCTTTCAAAGACCCTGCGTATGCGTTTTTTTACATCATCGGAAAAATTAAAAATCAGTTTTGACATTCCATCCTCATATCATCTTATACTTTGTGGCCAGGGTCAGTATCATATATTCGGTGCCCACCTTATCAGAAAGGCTCCGGTTTCTGCACGCACTCTCCAGTTCCACACATGCATCGGCGGCATCCTTAAGCTTCCGGTAAGGGATATTCCTGGCTTTTTCAGCCAGTTTCTGCACGGCGTAGGGCTTAACCCCGAAAGCAGCGCCAAGCTCCGACGTATCCTGTCCGTTAACTATAGCTTCCTTCACCAGAGCCATGCGGACATACTGCCTCAGGATGATTATCCTGGTCTTTTGCTGCGCCTCCTTAAGGGATAACAGATCATAGTACTTGTTGAGCGCCACCTGTGTCCTGCCGGCCATCATATCGTCTATCATCTCAAAGACCCTGTTTTCAAAGCTGCGGATGCAGACGGCATCTACCGCCCCGGGAGTGACCTCTTCCTCATCTCCCAGATAGTCTGCCAGCTTTCTCATCTCCACCGACAGTACATCCATATCCCTTCCGCAGCGGTCCAGCAGATGATCATAGGTCGCCATGGACAGTTTTTTTCCATACCTTTTAAAGGTATTTACCACCCAGGTCTGAAATTTCCTGTCATCATACTCACCGATGACAAAATAACCACCCATGGCATCTATGGCCTTGGTCAGTTTTTTCCGGGCATCCACCTTTCCTTCCACAAAAATGATATTTGTGGTCTCACAGGGATTTTTAAGATAATCCGCCAGGATCTCCAGGGAAGCACTGTCCCTCGCCTCTTCCCCTGCATCGTCAGGATCCGTCTCACCCTCTGAGCCGTCTTCATTTCCCTTAGCCTTGTCTCCTCCCTTTTTGGAAGGTTTAAAGAACCCCGACTCCTCTACAAAAATAAGACGGTTATCCCTGAAAAAAGGGAGGGTTCCCGCCATCTCCACTATGACCTGAGGATCGGCACTTTCTCCGTCGTACCTGGTATAATTCATGGTATCCGAGGTATCTGCCAGCATCCCCACCAGTTTATTCTTATAATGATCCAAAAGGAACCGTGTATGTCCGGACAAAAGTATGACCCGGGGGAGATTTCCGCTTTTAATGGCCGCATCCAGACGCGGGATATCATTCCTTGAATCCTGCTTCTTTTTTTCATTCTTAGGAGGCATAATCTCTCTCCCACAGTTCATTCAGACGGTCAACAGCCATCCTGACTCCCTCCTCACTGTAAGGGAAATCTTCATGGATGATCTGCTCGGGCGGCGTCTTATCAAAAGCAAAAGGCTCGGGCCACACACTGAGCCTTATGCTGCCCTCAGCCTTCTCTTCGGGTGACTTCTGCACCACTTTTTCCAGAGGCTCCCTGGCGATCGCATATCTCATTCCACGGTAACTGCCGTGGAAACGCTCTCCGTAATCAAAATATTCAAAATGAAATATATCATCCCTGTTTATTGCCATGGTCTTTATTATACCCTTTTGACATAAAAATTCAATAAAAAAGATGCTCAAAAACAACTGGCTTAATTCTTCCGTTTATAGTACAATAATATGATGTGAAGCGAACATGAACTTACAGTGTAAGGATAGAAATGGGACAGACAGACGCTAACGATAAACTGAATACACAAGCCAATGAGGCGACCACGGATTCCGAGAGACTCAGACAGGCCATGCAGGGGATAGAGACCAATAAATATGTTCACATTGACCCCTCGACCTTTGACGATCCCACTCTGGCCCAGACCTTTAACAACATGCTGGACCTGATAGCCCGCCGCAACAATGAGTTCCTCATAAGACTCAATGACGCCATGGGCAGGATCGGCAACAATAACAACCTCAAAAATCTCATGGACAATCTGGAATCCCAGCAGCACAATATCAGCAGTCTGCAGGAGGCCAAGCAGAGCCTCAGTTTTTCCATGAAAAAAATAGAGGACTCCAGCCTGGAGATGCTGGCGCTCTCACGCCAGATCCGCAATTCCTACGAACCCTGCACCTATGATCTGAGTGAGGGTTACGAGAATGTGGATTCCTCCCTCGCCTCCATCAAAAACGTTGTGGAGGATATCAAAAACGGAAGTTTTGATTCCATCGATAAAGATGACATGATGGCATACACCGAGGAGTTCGTATCCACCATGGAGCTCTTTATCTCCGCCATCGAGATCCAGAAGATTGCCCTTAAGGATTCCATAGACAGCCTCAAGAGCCTTAAAGGCAGAATAGAGACTGTCATCGATGATGTACTGCTGATAACCAACACCATGGAGAAGCAGAATCTGAACACGGCCCACTTCGTGAGCGGCATCGACCAGCTGTCTTCTACCTATGAAGCCCTGTCGCTCCACGGTTTTGACATAGGTGAGCAGCTCTACCGTATATCCAGGGATGTGGACAATGCCCGCAACGATATGTTCAGGAACAACAGCCGGCCCACCATACATGACACTCTCCGTGTATATGAGATAGACCATCTGACACTTTCCTGGCGTATTTATAACCACATCATGGAGCTGGAGACCCTTAAGATAACCCAGGTAAATAATACGGATCGCTGTAAATTCGGCCTTTGGAGCCAGAATCCATACCCTGACGTCCTTGTTGATTCCCCCGGACTCAGGCATACCATCTGGGCCCACGAAAATCTTCATAAGCACGCCATCGCCAGCTTTATGGCCAAGGAAGATTATGATATTCCTCTGGCAAAAAAAGAATTCCAGATGACTCTGGAATCCTTTAAAGACTTTCAGCTTGGAATGGATGAGATGCACACCTATCTGACAGCCAACGGCTATGTTGACGAGACACCTCTGTGGAAATTCAAATAACCGTCGCCTAAGAGTTTAGCGACTTTATTATCTCCTCGCATCCTTCTATATCTATATTGGATATGGCTTCCTTGAGGGCGCTTATCTTCTCACCCACCTCATCGGGATATTCATACAGATCCAGTTCCTCCGACACGGCTTCCATGCCATCCAGATCCAGTTCCGAAAGGGCTGCATTGAGCTTTTCAAAGATCGGGAAGAAAGTCTTCCTGTCATAGGATTTTTTCTTTTCCTTCTTATCCTCATCCTTTTCAAGATAAGGAGCCAGCTTCGTTATATAATCACGATAACGGATCAGCATATCGGGAGTATCCACTCGAAGAAGAGCCTCATTTTTGGCATTACCTGCCTGCTCCAGCTTCGCCGCCAGATCCGCCAGTTCATTTGCACCTATCTGTCTGGATGCGCTCTTAACGGAATGTACCTCTATGGTATAGTTCGGCCAGTCATTGGCATCAAAAAGAGCCTCTATCTTTCTGGCCTTGGGTTCGATGGTACGATAGAATTCCTTCAATATGTTCCAGAACAGGCTCTCGCTGCCCAGCATATTGATGGCGCTGTCGGTATCCAGATCCGACACCTCTATATGGGCATGCTTCGTCTGCGCGATACGTTCCAGTTCCTGAGCGGTGGCAGACTTTATCTTTTCCGGAGGAAGCCACTGCTTCACCTTGGCTTCCAGTATCTTATACTCTATGGGCTTTGGCACGAAATCATTCATGCCCTCGTTGAGGAACATCTCCCTGGCGCCGCTCATGGCATTGGCCGACAGGGCTATTATGGGAGTCTGTTCATACTCTGGATGGAAACGCCTTATGATACGCGTAGCCTCCACGCCGTCCATCTCCGGCATCATATGATCCATAAATATAATATCATAATGAACCTTATCTATTGCGGCAAGCGCCTCTTTTGCGGAAAGCACCTTATCCACATTCATCTTAAGCGGCTCCAGAAGACCTTCCGCCACAGTCAGATTAATGGCATTATCGTCCACCAGAAGCACATTGGCGTCAGGCGCCACAAAGCCCTCGTTCTGGCCGCTTGCGGCATCTTCCTTTTCCGTGTTCTCATTCGTCTTCTTAACGAAACTGCTATCCTTTATCAACCGGTCAATGGATATGACTGATACGGGCTTTTTGGATATCTGCATGTAGGGATAATCCTTCCATTCCCTCACATCCGCAAAGGCGTCTGCCAGAATGACTCCCTGAATATTCTTATAAAGCGGATCGGATGCATCCACCTGATCCATGACTTCTTTTCTGAACAGCTTCTGCTCCACAATGGAAAATATCTTTTTATCAGGGTTCTGTCGGATTATCTCATCCACGGTTATGACCGGCTCATTAGCTTTGGGCGTCATGTCTATGAGCTTTATTCCCACCTTGTCCGCATCCTGCTTGAAATCCTCGGCCACATCCCTGTTATTGAAAAATGCCACCATGAGATAGTCGGATGCATTCTCCACCTGCACCGCAGGCGCGGGATCCACGATCTTCTGAGGCAGGGTAAACTTAAACTTACTGCCCTTTCCGTACTCACTCTCCACCCATACTTTTCCGTCCATGGAATCCAGGAGCTGCTTGACTATGGAAAGACCGAGGCCCGTTCCTTCCACCATTCTGTTCTTTGCCTTATCAACCTGTGAGAATGAGCCGAAGAGCTTGGGTATATCCTTTTCCTTTATACCTATTCCCGAATCCTCCACGGAAAAATGCAAAAGTACGGTATCCGCGTCCTTTATCTCGCTTCTCATCACCAGACGCACATAACCTTCCTCTGTGAACTTTACTGCATTATTGGCCAGATTTATAAGGATCTGACGCAATCTGTTGGCATCGCCGTTCATTATCCGGGGGATATTGGGATCCACATCCAAAAGAAATTCCACCGTCTTATGCATCAGACGGTTCATGATTATGGTAGATACGTCATTTATGACGCCTATGGGTTCATAATCCTCGGCAATGATGGAAAGGGTACCGGATTCGATCTTTGAATAATCCAGCACATCGTTAATGATATTAAGAAGGGCTTTTCCGGAGGATTTTATCTGCTCCAGATAGCTTCTGGCTGTGACAGGCATATCCTGACGAAGAGCCATGTCCGCCATACCTATGACAGCGTTCATGGGAGTCCTTATCTCATGACTCATATTTGTCAGGAAATCACTCTTCATTTTGTCAGCCATCTCCAGGTTTGCCTTAGCCTGAAGGGCTATATACTTACCCTCGGCCATATTGGACATGGCCCGGGAAAGGGTATTTATGAAATTGGCCGTGCGCCGCAGCTCTTCCCTGTCGACTATGCGGACATCCTGTGCTGCTTCCCAGTACTCATCCTCATCTATCTCCAGTTCCCTTGCCGTCCTTTTGATAGCCTCCTCACGGGGCGGTTTGGGGAGGACCTGTCCTCCTGCGAAACAGCCTATTATCTGTCCGTGGATCGTTATGGGCGCCGTAAAATCCATCAGACCGGCATGGCAGTAATACGCTACTGTCTTTCCGGTCTGAAGCGCTTCTCTTGCAGCATAGCTCTCGCATTTTTCACAAAGCTTACCCCCCATCTTGGAGCCACGGGTGAGCTCGCTGCAGAATTTACAGAACTGCGTCCGCCTGGTAACAGGCTTACCCTCAGGATTAGTGATGATAGACGCCACACCTGTCATTGAGGAAAAGGATTCCTGCATCTTCTGTAATATATCTATTTCTATCAGATCCGTAAGCTGTGGCAGCCTTTCATTTTCCATCATCATCCCCCGGCGCCATTATCAGTTTTGGCGCACATCCTGTCCGTTTGCTATTTTCTCCGCAGCATCCAGTACATCGATCACCATGTCTGTGCGGTCATTGGCCATGCCGTCGGTTATGGCATCGGCCCTGAGTGAAAAGTCCTGCTGCCTTTGATTGATCTGTCCCATCTCTTTTGCAAAGGCATTATCCTTTTCGATCTCATCACTTATCAGTTTCTTGCGGTTCTCGTCATCTCCCGCTGTTTTTTTATCTTCTTCCTTACCTGTCGTCGAAGTTTCAGGCTTTCCGGCAGCTTCCTTTGCCTGTGCAGCCTCTTCGTCCGATACTTTCTTTGCTTCTTCCTTTGACGATTCGACTACGGGATTCTTTTTGTCCTCTTCCTTTAATCCGGCGGCACTGTCTATGCGCTCCCTGCGCTTAAGCTCCGTCTCATAATCATTCCGGCTTATCCTGCCCTGATAGTAGAGTTCTTCGACCTGGGCATCGGTAAAGCCCATCATTGAGCCTACCTTCTCCTGTGCTTTTTCTTCTTCCTTTTTAAGAGCAGCCGTTTCCAGTGCCGGATCCTTTCTGATCACTATACCGTCCTTCAGATTCTCAAGTCCGATCCTGCTGGCCTTTGTGGTGTCGCCGTCTGCGTTCCTGCTCACCAGCACGGAATCTTTATCGGGATGGGCGGTATCTTCAAGGAGCCTTTTTTCTCTGGCTTCTTCATCGGAAGTCTTCGCCTTTGTTTCCATCTCCCGGCCGGTATTTCGGTCGGTTCTTTGTTCAGTCCTTATCTCGGCGTCTACGCCTCTTAGATATGATGTCGTATTTATGGCCTCTATTCCGTTCATGATGATACCTCCCTTCGTAATATTTATGCAATTTGCATGATTGTAGTCGAAAAATGCCGACACTTATGTGTATTTTATCAAAATCAGTTAGGGGCTGTCAATATTTATAATCCTAAATCAGTACGCTTCCGGCGACTTGCATTTGCAGTTTGGCACTGTGCACTCGCTTACTTTATTCATAGAATCCTACTATTCATTACAATGTTTTATATCAGTTCCTGCGACGCCTTGATAACAGGAGAAGTCTCGTAAGCTGAAGTAGGGAGGAGACGAGGGCGGCCACGTAGGTGAGGGCGGCGGCAGTGAGAACAGCCTTGGCGCCTTTATTTTCGTTTCCTTCGAGTATGTTTGAGGACTGGAGGATCTTGAGGGCTCTGGCCGAGGCGTTGAATTCCACGGGCAGGGTCACAAACTGTACAAAGACCACCAGGGCAAAAAGGGCGGCTCCGATCTTTACAAAGGGAGTCAGTCCAAAGAGTAGTCCTATGAGTATAATGGGATATGACATGGTGGAGCCGATGTTCGCCACGGGAATGGCTGCGGATCTTAAGGACAGGGGCATGTAATTCTGTGCATGCTGAATAGCATGACCGCACTCGTGAGCTGCCACGCCTATGGCTGCCACGGATCTGGAATCATATACCGTATCCGACAGCCTCAGGACTTTTTCCTTGGGTGAATAATGGTCGGTCAGATCTCCGCCCACTCTGGAAATGGTGACGTCATAGATCCCCGCCCCTTTGAGTATCATGGCCGCCACATCCTGGGCCGTATAACCCCTGGCGTTCATTATCTTACTGTATTTTGCATAGGTGGATTTTACATTGAGGGATGCGATACCGCATATGACCACGCCCAGTATCACCAGGATATAGGTAAAATCCATGCCGTATCCGTAACCATAACCATAATAATTCATAAACCGTACCTCCTCTATTGACTAATCTGTCGGTATAATATATTATAAATCCCGATTGTAAAAAATCAATATACATCACGGATATTTAACATTTATTAAAGGAGGAAACCAAAATGGCTGAGATAACCAAAGACACAACAATAGGTGATATTCTGAACATTAAGCCCGAAGCGGCTCCCGCTCTTTTGGAGATCGGAATGCACTGCCTGGGCTGCCCTTCGGCACAGATGGAGACATTGGGCGAAGCTGCCGCAGTTCACGGAGTTGACATCGACGAACTGTTGGCTAAGATGAATTCCATATAAGGATCAGCGGGGCTTCTCAATACGCTCTGCCGAAGCAAATCTTGTATACTGCGGCTGCCACACGAGGTCTACGCTTCCTGTGGAGCCGCTTCTGTTTTTAGAGATGAGTATCTCTGCCAGATTCTTTTTCTCCGTATCGGGCTTATACACTTCTTCCCTGTAGATAAACATTACCACATCCGCATCCTGCTCGATGGCGCCCGACTCACGCAGGTCGGACAGCATGGGCTTGTGATCTCCGCTTCTTTGCTCCACGCTTCGGGACAGCTGGGACAGGGCGATCACGGGGATGTCCAGTTCCTTAGCCAGAAGCTTCAGGGATCTTGATATGGTGGATATCTCCTGCTGACGGTTCTCCTGTCCGCCCTTTCCGGATTCCATAAGCTGCAGATAATCTATGATTATAAGGTCCAGACCTCTCTCCAGCTTTATCTTACGACACTTTGAACGAAGCTCTGTGGGGGTGATATCAGCCTTGTCAAAAAGCATGAGGTTCGGCGTGTCAAAAACACTTCCCACTTCCACCAGCTTATCCATATCCTCATAGTCCAGTTCTCCGGTCTTAAACTTCGAAGAATCCACCAGAGCTTCGATGGCCAGGAATCTGCGCATCAGATCCTGCCGGCTCATCTCCAGAGAAAATATGGCCACCTTATAATCATGCTTAAGGGCTGCGTAATCAGCTATATTAAGGGCAAAAGCAGTCTTACCCATGGCGGGTCTGGCCGCTATGAGCACCAGGGTCGAGGGCTGAAGGCCTGCAAAATACCTGTCCAGATCCGGAAAGCCCGTGGGAATGCCCATGACAGCACCCTTATTTTTCATGGCTTTATGGATCTCCTCCATGGCCTTGTAATATACGTCGGCAGTGGATACCATCTCGTCATCCAGATTACCCTGCCTTAAGGCAAAGATCGCCTTCTCAGCGTCTTCAACCTGTTCTTCGACGGACTTTTTCCCCTGATAGCCGGAGTTTGCAATGCGCTCGCCCTCAGCTATGAGACGGCGGACCTTCGAATAATCCTGGACCACCTTGACATTGTATTTATAATTCGACGAGGTCGTCACAGAATCGGTGATCTCCCTGATGACGGAAGCATCCTGAAGGGTGTCGGGCGCTCCCTGCTCCCTTAACTTTTCCTTGAGAGCCAGAAAATCCAGTTCCCTTCCCGCATCGCAGATGGCTTTCATGGCATCAAAAAGCCAGCCGTAGACCGCAGAATAAAAATCCTCCTTAGTGAGATTCTCAGCGGCATAAGCCAGAGCATCATCATTAAGGAGCATTGAACCGATCAACAGCTTTTCGGCATCGGGATTATGAGGCAGATTTCTTTTGATGAGATTCTCGTCCAAAACAGATCACTCCTCTTCGACCTTTACAGCAAGAGCAGCAGACACCTGGGGATGGAGCTTTACCGTCACCTTATATTCTCCCAGCGCCTTTATGGGCTCGTCCAGCACTATCTTCTTGCGGTCCAGTTCCACATCATGCTGGGCCTTCATCTGTTCTGCGATCTCCTTTGAAGACACAGAGCCAAAGCTCTTGCCCTCCTTGCCGGTCTTTATACGGCATACCACAGTGAGCTTTTCTATTTCTGCGGACAGAGCCTTTGCATCCTCCAGCTTCTGTGCGGCCACTTTCTCATCATTTGCCTTTTTAAGCTTAGCATCATTTAAATTGGCCGGGGTCGCTTCCTTTCCCAGCTTGCGCTTTATAATAAAATTATGAGCGTAGCCCTCACTGAGCTCTACTATCTCACCCTTTTTTCCTACTGATTTCACATCCTGTAAAAGTATTACCTTCATTTTCATGTCTCCTCATTAATATTAAGATTCTTCGCTCAGAATGACAGGAAGCCAGCCATCGCATTAAGACTGACAAAATGATCAGATCTCATTCTTCTCCAGCATGGAATCCAGAGTCATCTTCAGTTCGTCTCTCGCCCGGTCTATGGTATAGCCCTTAAGCTGGACTCCCGCTATATTAAGGTGTCCGCCGCCGCCCATGCGCTCCATGATCACCTGCACATTTATCTCGTCAATGGATCTGGCAGATATATATACCTTGTCCTGATACAGGGTCAGTACAAAGGCTGCCCGGACCAGATTGATATTCATAAGCTCATTGGCCGCCTGTGCGCCCACGACCGTAGGTGATTCCAGACCTTCCGCGGGACAGACGCCGATGGCGAATTCGTTTTTGTAAAGCTCGGCACTCCTGACCGCCTCCGCACGGGCCTTGTAGGACTCCATGCTGTCACGGAACATCTTTCTGATACGGGTCACGTCCGCGCCGTTGTTTCTGAGATATGCAGCCGCCTCAAAGGTCCTTCCGCTGGTCTTTGTGGAGAAGTTACCCGAGTCGATCATGATGCCCGCGTACAGACAGTCGGCCTCATAATTCTTGATACGCAGTTTCTCATTGTCAAAGTACTGCAATATCTCGGATATCATCTCGCTGGCACTGGATGCATTGGGTTCTACATAAGGATAAAGTGTATTCTCTATCTTTTCACTTCCCTGACGGTGATGATCTATCACCAGGATATTCCTGCACATGTCAAGGAGCTGGGGACACTCGCACAGCTCAGGCTTGTTGGTATCCACCACCACAAGCAAGGTGGCATCAGTCATCATATCGATGGCTTCATCGGAATTCACTATAGTGCCCTCTTTATAATCATCTGCCGACATGAAACTGTTCAGCATGGGGCGTATGGATGTGGTTATCGTATTGACCACGATCCTGCACTCCTTACCCAGGTATCTGGCAGCCGCATGAATGCCCACACAGGAACCGAAGGCGTCCTGATCTGCCAGGGAATGTCCCATGACGATGACCTTTTCATAGTTCTCTATGTATTCCTTGAGATAACCGGCCACACGCTTTGCCCTGACACGGACATTGGTCTCGGTCTGGTCATGCTTGCCTCCGTAATAGATAAACCTCTCTTCATTCCTGACTACGACCTGGTCTCCGCCTCTGGCAAGGGCCGCGTCTATGGCCATCTTGGAATTGGAATTACACTGGTCGATATCGCCGGGATGGGTACCGATACCGATACTCATGGTCATGGTGATCTTAAAGCCCGAAGCAGCCTTTCGCACATCGTCAAGGACAGAGAAATTATCTTCAACCATCTCATCCAGAGCCTTTTTCTTCATGACTATGAAATATCTGTCAGATCCCAGTTTCTTGACTACACCGCTGTGATCTATGGAGAAGTATCTGTTGATACGCCTGTCCACCAAAGTGGTGACTATGGCTGCATTGGTGGGCTCAGCGCCCTGAAGGGCCTCCTCAAAATTGTCCAGATATATAAGACCCATGACCGTGCTGCCTTCGCTGTTAAGCCTCATCACATTGTTCATCTCGGTATCATCATAGACCAGGGCCGTAATGACCGATCCGTTAAAACGGTCAGGATCTATCAGGTTATTTTCCTCATAATCCAGATTTATCCTGCGCAGTCTCACCCTCAGATCCCTGTCGTCAATGGTAAACTTTATCTCCGTGGGCTCCAGCATGCCGGGAAGCTGCTCCTTTTTTATCCCGTAGGCGTCATTCACTATGGACCATCTGAAAAGTCCGTCCACATGAAAGATCGCATCAAAAGCGTCATTATTCCAGATAAGATGTCCGGTCTCATCGAGTACGGCATAGGGCATCTCAAAATTCTTGAGCATCTCCTTCTGCACCTGACCGTAGTGGGTGGCAAAATCCATGACCGAATCCAGCAGTTCATCCTTTCTCACCCTGTAGATCGCCACTGCAACGATCGTATACAGAACCGCAAAGCCGGCCACCATAAATATGGCATTGGCAGGGTATATGGCCACCAGTCCCACTTCCAGAATGACCAGGGCCGAAAGATAAATGGGCCATCTCAAATATATATCCAAAACACCTCTGAAGCGCTGATTCTTTTTCATAATATCCCCTTAACTCCCCCATGAGAGAGTTTTATTTTGATTTATCGCAGATATCCCGGCTCTGTAAAAGGCCTGTCCGTATCAAGGAGGACCCCTTCCTCCGAATACAGAGGATGCACCATTATCTCCACCTTTGAACCGGACTTTATCAGATTCTTTGAATACAGATAATCCTGAGCACTTCCAAAGTAATCGGTGGTCTCAAAACCGCCCGATTTAAGGAGAGCATTGAATCCGCCCTTATATACCTTTTTGGCAAGCCCGGGAACATCATTTTCACAATACATGTTACGGCTTATCCGTACCGACCTGAAAGCGTATTTTTTAAGAAGAGGAGCCAGTACCCCCCAGACGGACAGATCCGTGTGTACATGATGGTGTGAATCCAGGTGGAGCTTCGTGTATCCCAGCTTCAGATATTCCTTTATCTGTGCTTCGATCTCCGCAGACAGGGCAGCTTTATGCCTTCTGTCAAGGATGAGCCTTCGGGTACCGCTCAAGTGAAAAGCTGCGTTAAAATTACCGGAGAGATCGCAAAACTCGGGACACTTTGTTATGGCCGGTGTAAAGGGCACCCCTGCGGTCAGATTCAGATGCAGGCCCACCCGGTCTGCAAATCCGTACTTTTGGGCCAGTTTCGTGGCGTTCTTTGCACCGGGCATGTTCACCATGATCGTGGTATCACTGATCAGGCCCTTAAAATAGCTCTCACAGATCGCCTCGCTGACTGAATTATTTTCGCCGAAATCATCGGCATTTACGCTTAATATAAGCACCCCTGTCTCCCGGATACACCAATGTGATCATATGATCAGTACTCAAAGGAACATTCTACCACAAACTCATCCATTCTTCAAGGAGAGCAGACAGCCACACTTAAGAGCGTTCTTTTTGACAATATACCCCGTGTTATTATATAATAAGGTTTGGTTTTTTTTCAGGACTTACTCCCCCGGTCATAAAAACGGGGAAAAAGGAGCGTCACGTGAGCAAGGATAAAAAAGAAAAGGTTGTAATAAAGCCTTTGAATAATTATGAGATCTCTACATTCTCCAGCCAGATGAGCATGATGCTCTCCGCCGGCATCTCGGTGAAGGAAGCACTTCACCTTATCGAGCAGGATGCCGACACGGCTGAGGCCCAGGAGCTGACTACCCGGATACACGCCTCGCTGGAGGATGGCAATACCTTAAGCGATTCCATGAGAAGTGTGGAGGTTTTCCCCGGATACATGCTGGAAATGGTCCATCTGGGAGAGAAAACCGGTAAGCTGGACATAGTCTTCGCCTCCCTGGCCGACTACTATGAGAGAAACGAAGCCATCCGTTCCAGCATAGAGCAGGCCATCAGTTATCCCTTCATCATGGTAGCCATGATGTTCTGTGTCATAATCGTGCTGGTGGCAAAGGTGCTTCCCATCTTCCGTAATGTATACGAGCAGCTGGGCACCACCATGAGCGGCGTGTCCGCCGTCATACTGGGAGCCAGCGGCACCCTCGGTGCATATTCCATCACCTTCATCGTGATCTTCTGTCTGTTCGTCATCGCCTATCTTTATGTCAGGGAATCATCAAAGGCTCAGTCCAGGATCATTGACTTCGGATCCCGCTGCCCCCTCACCAGAGACCTCTTCGACAAGATAGCCGCCGGACATTTTGCTTCGGGAATGGCCCTGGCACTCAACTCCGGTTTCCAGACTAACGATGCCATAGGCCTGGTGGAACAGCTCATCACCAACAAAGAATATCTCAAAAAGGTAACCCTTTGCAAGGCCATGATCAACGAGGGCACAGCCTTTGCGGACGCCACTGTAAAGGCTCACATATTTTCGGGTAATTACGGACGTATGATCGCTACCGGATACAAGAGCGGTATGATGGATACGGTCATGAATAAGGTTGCGGTCAAATATGAGGAAGAGATCGACAATGAGATAGGGCGTTTTCTCTCCATAATAGAGCCCACCCTGGTAGCCTTTTTGTCTATAGTGGTAGGTCTCATCCTTCTTTCGGTCATGATGCCTCTTATGGGTATCATAAGCCAGATCGGTTGATATGAAAAACAGGTTCAGCAAAAAAGAGATAAAAAAGAAAAAGGGAGGGATACTGATTCCGCTGGTATCCTTCATTATCATATTTACTCTTTTTTTCGCTGCCATCTCCATGCTCTCACGTAACACCGAGCAGCAGCAGTTATCCGCCCTTAACAGGGCCGTAACCAGGGATATACTCCACTGCTTTGCCTCCGAGGGACGCTATCCTAAGGACATCGCTTATCTCGAGGAGAATTATGCCCTGAGCTATAACCACAACCACTACAGCATTAAATATGAAAATCCCGGTACGGGTGAATTCCCCACCGTGGAAATAACCGTTATAAACCACTGAACTTACAGGAAAAATGAAACGAATCAAACAGCCACAAATCGTAGACTTTCTTTTTACGGCGGCCCTTCTGGGTCTTTTTGCCATATCCGCGATTTTTGTGGTATTCTTCGGCGCCAGGGTTTATGAAAACATCAACGCCGGCGTCAATCACAATTTCACATCCCGCACGGCGATATCCTATATCACCGAGAAGCTCCGTCAGCGAGATTCCGAAGGTACGGCCACCATCACCGTCATAAACGATATCAGCACCATACATCTGATAAAAAAAACAGATGAGCTACTGGAAAATACCTATATATATTCCGATGACGGATATCTTAAGGAGATCACTCTCCACGATGAAGGAACACCGGATCTGAAGCAGGGCATCCCCATCATGGAGCTGCAGGAGTTCGATGTAAAGGAAATAGCCGGCGGCGTCTTTTCCATTACCGTTGTCGACAACGAAGGCAACTATGACACTGCATATATGTCCACAAAGTGCGACGCCAAGATGAGAGGCCTCACCTCGGCTGCGCCGGTGGAACCGGGAGGGCGAAGATGAAAAATTCAAAATCCAGCCTTTTCCTCATAGAGACCATCATAGCCGTGCTTTTCTTCTCCATATGCTCAGCCATATGTGTCGAGATCTTTGCAAAGGCCTATACCGTCAGCTGCGACACCCAGTCGTTGAACGGCGCCGTCAACCTGTGCACCTCCGCGGCAGAGCTCTTTTACGGCTATAACGGCGATCTGTCAAAGGTTCAGAACACCGTGGATCCAAAGCGCATGTCCACATACCAGAACGGTATACTGACCTTTTATTACGACGAAAAATTCAACCTCTGTCATATGGGCGATGCCGCATATTATCTCAATATGTACGATAAAAGGCGTGATGACATGATGGTTTCCTATATCAGCTTCATCCGCTGTTCGGACAGAGCCCTCCTTTATGATCTGGACTGCAGCTTATACCTGCGGGCATACAATTCGGGTACCAAGGATGCCTCCTCATCCACGGTATCCCAAAACGTGGCGGATCCGGGCACGCAGCCGCTTGATGCAGGCGTTGTGGGAGGTGTATTATGAGCAGTCTTACAATAAAGGAAACACAGAAAAAAGAACCCAAGGCCGGCATGAGCATAGGCGTATCCTCCATACTGGTCATCTTCATCATAATCTGCCTGGTGACATTCTCAGTCATGTCCCTGGTGAGTGCCAGAGCGGATTATACCCTGTCCAAAAAGATAGCGGACAGGAACCGCGCATATTACAATGCCACCTCCGATGCACAGATAAAGCTCCGTGACATGTCACAGGCACCCAGAGAGACCACCAAGATCACGGAATTTGACGTCCCCATAGAGGAAAGTGACCAGCACATCCATGTCACTGCCATTCTTCCCGCGGATATCACCAATGAAAAGATAAGCATCCTTTCCTGGCAGGTCGAAGAATCCAAATAATTATCATGAACAAACAAAAAGATCCCCGGCAAAAGCCGGGGATCTTTTATTGATTCCTGATCAGATCAATCCTGTACGTAAGGCATAAGAGCCAGATGACGTGCCCTCTTGATGGCAACGGTGATAGCTCTCTGATGCTTAGCACAGTTTCCTGTGATCCTGCGGGGAAGGATCTTTCCTCTCTCGGAAATATACCTTCTCAGCTTGTTAGTGTCCTTGTAATCGATCTCGCCTTCATTACCGCAGAAAGCGCAAACCTTTTTTCTTCTTCTGATAACCGGACGTCTCCTCATAGGAGAATCGCCTTTATCGCTCTTTGCAAAAGCCATTTTTCCCTCCTTGATGGTTAAACCGGGAATTATCCGTTGAACGGAAGATCCTCATCTATCCCTTCACCCACATTCATGAAATCATCATTTCCTGCGGGAGCTGAAGGTGCCGGGCCTGCGGATGAATATGAATCCGATCCCTGGGATGCTCCGCGGCTCTCACAGAACTCATGACGGTCCACTACGACATCCGTGGTATAAACTGTCTGGCCGTCCCTGTTCTGATACCTGCCTGTCCTGATACGTCCCTCTATAGCTATTTTTGTTCCTTTGTGGAGAAATCTCTCCGCAAACTCGGCAGATTTGCCAAAGGCCACGCAATTGATAAAATCGGCTGTGGGCTCATTTGAATCCTGATTCCTGCCCCCGGCCCTGTCAACTGCCAATGAATATCTGGCTACTGCCATCTGATTATCTGTCTGAGAATAACGGATCTCAGGATCCCGTGTTAAACGTCCCATTAAGATGACTCTGTTCATTCTACTCTCCTATCCGTAGCCACAGCCATCGGGGCTGTGCTGCTTAAGCTTCCTGTGTATCACTCACGATCAGATACCGAAGCACGTTATCCTGAATGCGGATACGACTCTCGATCTCAGCAGGTGCCGTAGGCTCAGCGTCAAACTTGACGAAGTAGTAAAAGCCTTCTTTCATCTTCTGGATCTCATATGCAAGTCTCTTCTTACCTGCATCATCCACATTGGTGATGACTCCGCCGAATCTCTCGATAAGAGCCTTAGCCTTATCAAGGGTGGCAAGCTTTACATCCTCCTCGACATTTGAACTGATCACGAGTGCTAATTCGTATTTGTTCATGTCTTTTACCTCCTTTTGGTCTCTGGCCTTTGCCCCGGTACCAACGTACCTCGCAAAAGCAAGGAATATATCACGGAGTTAAACTATACCACAGATTCCGACTGCATTTCAAGTATTATTTTTATTTTTTTCAGCTTGCTACTCCTCCGGTGCGAATTCAAATACCTCCTGGGTAGCGTCGGCACTGCTGGAATACCCTCTTTCACCCAGCTGGTTGTTCACCAGATTCACGGCGCTTGTATAAAACTTCATCATCAGATCATGACGATCAAGTATAAAAGCCACATCTTCATCATCCGCCGCGATCTCCATCTCCGCGGCCAGCCCCGAAAGGCCCTGGGCTCCTATATTATGGGAAGTACTCTTAAGGGAATGTGCCAAAATAGCGTAGGACTCCCAGTCCCTTGCCTCATAATACTCATTCAGCTTACGATGCTTTTCGGTATAATCCGCCGCGAATTCATTTAAAACAGCCCTGTATATCTCAGGATCGTTCTGAAGGAGCATAAGAGCATGCTTCACCTCAAAACCACCCTTTTCCAATATGGAAAAACTGTCATCATGGCTCGGATCCTTTGTGTCGTTTTCATCCTCAAAGATACCGGCTGATTCCTTATACACCTGTATCTTTTCCTCAGGCAAAAAGCGAAACAGCATTCTCTCCAGATCATAAGTGTCTATCGGTTTGATGAGATAATCCGAAAAGCCGCTGGCAATGTACTTTTCTTTTGCTCCGCTCACCGCATCTGCAGTCAGACAGATGACCGGAGTATGGGTATTGCGGCCATTCTTCTGGGATCGTATCCTCATCAGAGTCTGGATCCCGTCAAGGCCCGGCATCCTCTGATCCAGGAATATCAGATCATACTCCTTTTCCCCGGTGAGCAAAAGCGCGTCCTCACCGCTCAGGGACGTATCTATGATAAGTTCTGTCTTCTTTAACAGACTGGTAATGACCGTCAGGTTAAGCTTTATATCATCCACCACCAGAATGCGTGCATCGGGTGCATGGAAACTCTCCTTATAGATTCCCGCATTCTCACCGGCAGCATACTTTGACACGCGGTTACTGATATCGCCTATGGGCGAAGCATCCACTATCTTCTGATATATTTCAAAGGAAAAGACCGAGCCGCTGCCATATACGCTCTCCACCTGAATGGAACTGTCCATAAGTTCCAGAAGCTTTGTGACTATGGACATACCCAGTCCCGTACCTTCTATGTTTCTGTTCTTTCTTATGTCCAACCGTTCAAAAGTTTCAAACAGATGGGGCATATCTTCCTTCTTTATGCCTATGCCGGTATCGCTGACCTGTACGAACATGAGCAGCTCGTCATCCTTATATCCCGCCGCCTTGACTGTCAGGGTAACACTGCCCTCCGGAGTATATTTGACCGCATTTGTCAAAAGGTTCATCACCACCTGCTCTATCCTCATGTCATCTCCGTAAAGAGCCGAAGGGAGCTTGGGATCTATGACTGTCCTGAATTCCAGCCCCTTATCCTTGGCTCGCTGGGATATAGAATTGACCAGATAAGTGATCATGGACTCGGTGGAATAATTCACCGGCACTATCTCCATCTTACCGTCTTCTATCTTGGAAAAATCAAGGATGCTGTTTATGAGCATCAGAAGATTGCCGCCGGCAGCCTTTATATCGGAGGAATACTTCCTGATCTCAGGCTCGGTGGATTCGCGCATTATCATCTCATTCATACCGAGCATGGCGTTTATGGGCGTCCTGATCTCATGGGACATATCCGCCAGGAAGCTGCTCTTGGCCCGGTTAGCCTCATCCGCAGCCTTTTTCTCCAGCTTGAGCATCCGGGTTTCGTAATCCTGTTTCTGACGCCTGACGCTGAGCTCTTCCATGGTTTTACCGTAAGCCTGCTCATTTTTATAACCCAGATAATAAAACAGGGTCATCAGCACGAACAACAGCAAAAATACCACTATATTTACAAACATCTGGGATCTGATGTCAGAGAGCAGTTCCGAATTAGTGACTACCACGACCATGTACCAGCGTCCCAGCACGGTTTTGGTAAATATTATATGCTCGCCGTCGAAAAGGGTGACACCGCCTGACTTCGCCGCGCACTCCTTCACCTCACCCACAAAATCCGAACCGTAAATCTCCCTGCAGTTCTCACCCACATATTTTTGATCGTGATGAGCGATTATACTGCCCTCGCCGTCGATTACCAGGCCATAGCCTTTGCCGTTTACATTTATCTCCTCGGTGATCTCCTGGATATGATTTACGATCACATCCAGAGCCACCACCGCCTCCCCGTCGGAAAGCTTCTTACAGAAGGTCACTACCACGGTATTGGTCTGGGCGTCCACGTAGGGCGGTACTATAACTACGCTTCCGTCCGAATCTATGGCGAACTTATACCAGTCTCTCTCCCTGGCGTCATACCCTTCGGGAGGCACCCAGTTAAGACCGTCCATATATTCCCCCCGGACATATCCGTATACGCCGGTAAAATTTTCGTCGAACTGGGTCTTCTGGTTTTCGGTCTGTGTCATGATATAATCGCAGATTTCTTTTTGGGATGCACCCGATGCCATCATACCGTCCACGGTATTGGCTATGACCCAGAGAACGGAACTGGATTCATTGATATAGTTCTCCATCTCAGCCGCCGCACTGTCAGCCTTATTCTCACAGGTCTCATAACTGCCGGACACGGACACCCGGTAAAAAAGACTGGATGTGTAGATCACGGCAAAGATCATCAGCAAAAATGTGATCAGCAGTATAAATACGAAATTAAACCGGCCCCTGATACCGATAGTGGCTTCTTTAGGTTTCTTATCCAGCTTCCTCTGTCTCATGGCCACCATGGTCATGAAAGAGATCACCAGCAGAGCCAGAAATACCGATACCACAAACAATGTGATGGCAATTATGCTGAAAACGCCTTCATCATTATTTCCGACGCCCGACATCACCAGTTTGGTGCGGATCCACACCGCCAGAATATAACCTCCCAGACAGGAGCCCAGGACTATCACACAGAAAATCACCTGTAATACCAGCTGGTCCCTCAGTTCCGCGCTGGTCTTTTCATACGAGATATTATGTCTGTCGCCATAACTCATCTCCATGGTCCTGGCCATGGACAGCACCAAAAAGCAGCTGATCACTGCAAAATAGTTATAAGGGTGCAGCGCTTCACCGGGCCAGTCAAAACAGGATGAAGTCCACATTCCGTATTCACATATGACAAACAGGAAACAACAGATATAAAAATGAGGAGGTCTGCTCTCTTTTCTGTGTTTAAGATAGTAGATTAAACTGCGCAGACACTCAATGGCAAGGCCGGTGGTAGTGATGACCTGCCAGAAATTATTGAAATAACCGCCGAAGGTATTATACAGCAGAAGCTGCATGATATTTAAGGGAATCGGTATGAGCATCGCCGGATGGAAAAACTTTTTTTCTTCAGGCGAATGAAAGCGATATGCCGTGATCCACAGGATCAGATAACCCATATTCCATCCGAAATATGCCAAAAAAGCAGCAACGTCGGGATTCTCTCCCATCACCAGGGTATATACTGTCCAATAATAATCGCTCAGCAGAAACAGCAGATAGAACGACGCCATATAAAGCCATCCTTTTCTGGGACGATCTATGAACAGGAAAAGACAGCTTAGCAATCCTATTATTCTGGTCAGAAGTGAGATTATGTTTAATACATTCTCAAAATTCATGCTTATTCTTCACTCATCTTATAATCTTTATCTTCATCGATCATTTTGAGCATTATATCCGCAAAGACAGGATCAAACTGAGTGCCTCTGCCCTTTTCTATCTCGGCTCTTACAGCGCTCTGGGGCAGCTTATCCCTGTAACTTCTGTGGCTGGACATGGCATCATAGGCATCTGCCACGGCTATGATCCTGGCTTCCTCCGGGATCTCTTCCCCGGATATGCCGTCGGGATATCCGCCGCCGCCGTAACGCTCATGATGTCCCCTGGCTCCAACCGCCAGAGAGGGAAGCGCTTTTATATTACCCAGGATCCTGGCACCGTTTTCGGGATGAGTCTTTATCAGGTCAAATTCCTCTTCGGTCAGTTTGGAGGGCTTATTGATCACTTCATCAGGTATTCCGATCTTACCTATATCATGAAGCAGGCCCATCATATAAATATCTTCCAGCTGCTTTTGTGAATAGCCATATCTTTTGGCTATCTCCCTGGAATAATAAGCCACACGCCCGGAATGACCGTTGGTATAGGCATCCTTTACATCTATCGCATCCGCCATGGCCTGGACCACCTGCATGGAAAGAGCCTTATACTCACGGGTCTTTTCCTCCACCTCGGCTGCCAGGGAATTCTGGAGACGTACCAGTTCCAGAATATGACGTACCCTCACTATCAGCACGTCAGGGACGAAGGGCTTCTTTATAAAATCCAGAGCTCCCATGGCCAGTCCCTTAGTCTCCGCATCTTCATTCTCATTTGCGGTGAGGAATATGACCGGGATCTCTTCCATCTCAAGTTCCTTTTCCAGCTCCTTGATCCTGTCCAGAGCCTCGAACCCGTCCATGTCCGGCATACGGATATCCAGCAGTATCAGATCCGGCCTGTTACCCGCCCGCAGAAAGTCCAGCAAAAGACGCGCCGCCTTAAAAGCGGTCACGCGCATTTTATTCTTACTTAAAATAATACCGGCCATCTGCAGATTGGTCGCATCATCATCCACTACAACGATCCAGTCAGTCATAACCAAAACTCCCTCTAAGGTTCTTCCTGTTGCTTCGCAACCCCTCGATTTTCATCCTAAGGGGCGCTAAACGTCCGGTGGACGTTTGATCAGCGCGGACCGAAGCGAAGCGTAGACCCGCTTGCGGTGGATTCCTTAGGATATCCCGAGGCTTTAGCCGAAGGATCTTTTTCACATAATTCTTTACACTATCGATCCTGATATCTTTACTCCGTAAAACGTGAATATATTATACAAAAAATTCTATTGACATTCAACATCGCCCTGGCTTATAATCTGGTCATCATTTCGAAATCGGTCATCTGTTGCCTGTGATCGTGGCATCACAGGAACCGACGGCTAATTTCCCATCTTACAATTACATATAACATAAAACTGGACACTTTTTCGGAGGTTTGCATGGATACATATGCCAAGGTCAAAGAGCAGCTTTACGAAGACATCCGTTCCCGGATCGATTTTTCCCGTGAGGTATCGGATGACGAAGTGGAGGAGCTTATCGACGAACTCATAATCAGAAAGAGCAAGACCGGATATATCAAAATATCCGACAGGGTAAAACTGCGCACCGAGATCTTTTATTCCATCAGGAAACTGGACATCCTGCAGGAGCTGGTGGATGACAACACGGTAACAGAGATCATGATAAACGGTCCCGACAACATCTTTATAGAAAAGGAAGGGCGGCTTTTCAAATGGGACCGCTCCTTTGAATCCGCCGCAAAGCTCCTGGACGTGATCCAGCAGATCGTGGCCAAGTGCAACCGCGTGGTAAATGAGAGTTCTCCCATAGTGGACGCCCGTCTTCAAAACGGTTCCCGCGTAAATGTGGTCTTAAATCCCGTGGCCTTAAACGGCCCCATCCTGACCATAAGACGATTCCCGGAGCATCCCATAACCATGGATGATCTGATCTCCTTTGGCGCCATCACAAAGGAGGCCGTGGATTTTCTGCAAAAGCTGGTCGTCTGCGGCTATAACATCTTCATCTCCGGCGGCACCGGCTCAGGCAAGACCACCTTCTTAAATGCCCTTTCAAACTTTATACCGAAGGACGAGAGGGTCATCACCATAGAGGACTCGGCCGAGCTGCAGATTCTGGGGGTGGAAAACCTGGTGCGGCTGGAAACCAGGAACGCAAATGTGGAAGGCTGCGATCCCGTCACCATAAGGGATCTCATAAAATCCTCCCTGAGAATGCGCCCTGACCGCATCATAGTGGGCGAGGTCAGAGGCGGCGAAGCCCTGGATCTTTTAAGTGCCATGAATACTGGACACGACGGCTCCCTGTCCACGGGGCATGCCAATTCGGCCCGGGATATGATGGCCAGGCTGGAGACCATGGTGCTGATGGGCATAGAATTGCCCCTGGATGCCATACGCCGTCAGATATCCTCCGGAATAGACATACTGGTACACCTGGGACGCCTTAGGGACAAAAGCCGCAGAGTACTACAGATCTGTGAAATGGACGAAATGAAGGACGGACAGATACAGCTTCACACCCTCTACACTTTTAAGGAGGAGGGCGAAAGTAACGGAAAGATACATGGAAGCTTTACAAAGGTCGGAGAACTTAAAAACACGGAAAAACTAAAAAGAGGAGGACTGGCATGAAACAAAAGACAAATATAAGGGAAATGTGCTTATACATCCTGACAGGAACAGGGCTGGCCTCCCTCATAGCCTATCTGTTTTACAGAAGCTTTATCGCCTTCATCCTGCTCATGTTTGCCATGCCTGCCTACATCAGATATCAAAAGAAGCGGGCCGCCCAAAAACGTAAAAAAGAACTGGCCCTTCAGTTTAAGGACGCCATACTGGCGGTGAGTTCCTCACTGTCCGCAGGTTATTCCGTGGAAAACGCCTTTATACAAAGCATCGAGGATTTAAAAAATCTCTATGGAAAAAAAGCACCCATCGTGATCGAGTTTTCAAACATCGCAGGACGCCTCAATATCAATGAACCCTTGGAGGACATACTCTTCGATCTGGCAGATCGAAGTGACTCAGCCGACATAAGAGACTTTGCCGATGTCTTTGTCATAGCCAAAAGAAACGGCGGCGACATGGTATCCATCATAAGACGTACGGCGTATCATATCTCGGACAAGATAGAAGTAGCCAGAGACATAGACACCCTCATGAGCGCAAAAAAGATGGAGCAACGGATAATGAATGTGGTGCCCTTCATGATCATATTCTATGTGAGCATCTCATCCCCCGGATTTCTGGATGCGCTCTACCACAATATCATCGGCATCCCCGTTATGACAGCCTGCCTTGCAGCCTACGGCTTTGCCATATATCTGTCCGAAAAGATCATTTCCATAGAGGTATAAGATATGTATATTCTTCATTTATCCATCCTGGCCATCTTCCTGCTCGCCTCCCTGATATGCACAGGAATAAAACTGCCCCCTGACTTAAAGCACGATGACCTGTGGCAGATCCCCTTTCACAAACAGGCCCTGGGACTGTATGGACTGCTTAATACATATACTCCGGGGCTGTTCAAAAAAGGAACTCTCAAAAAAAGCCTGATGATGCTCAATCCCGGCGCCGATGCCGGGAAGCTATACAAAAGCTATCAGGTAAGACGCCTGTCCAGAGTATTAATGCTGATCTTCGGCGGAAATCTTCTGGCCCTTGTGATCTGTCTTTCATCCATGAGCAAGGATCCCTTCAACACCGAAAATACCATCACAAGGAACACCTACGGCGGCGGAACAAAAAGCGTGGCTCTTGATATTTTGTCAGACGGTGAACCTGTCATAACTGGGGAAAGCATAACCATCGGCGAGCGGCAGTACTCTTCAGAAGAGGTAGCTTCCATGATGGATGATATCTGCGTACAGCTTGAAACCCTGATCCTGGGCAAAAATAAAAGCCTTGAATATGTGTGCTATGACCTTAACCTCATGAATTCACTAAAGGGGTATCCTGTCACCGTCGAATGGGAGCTGTCGGATTATTCCGTCATGACAGGAAGCGGCCATCTGCGCCCCGAGGGAATTTTAAGTGAAGGCATCCCCCTTACCCTCACCGCCACCTTATCCTATTACTCCTTTCAGGCAGATCACAGTTTTAACGCCATGGTTTATCCTCCACCTGTGGATGATGAAGAAAGCCTGACGCAGCAGATAAGGGACAGCATAATCGAACACGATCATCAGGGGGCAGCATCAGAATATATCACACTGCCCACAGAGATAAACGGCCATAACATAACCTATCGCGCCCACAAGACAAACGATTCCCTCCTGCTCCTGGCTCTGTCGGCGCTGATCGGGGCCGCCCTGTTTAAACTGGGTGAAAACGATCTGGAAAAAGAACTTAAAAAAAGAGATGCCCAGATGATGACGGATTATCCGCAGATAGTATCCAAGCTGGTATTGCTGCTGGGAGCGGGCATGACCATCAAAGGCGCCTTCACCAAGATCGCCCAGGACTATGAAAGGGTACTTCAAAAAGGTAAGGAGCGTTTTGCATATGAGGAAATGTTACTTTGTGTCAGGGAAATGGAAAGCGGAGTGTCAGAAGCGGACGCCTACCTGCGGTTTTCGAGCCGCTGCCGGCTGCAGAAATACGTAAAGCTTGGGGCACTTTTATCCCAGAATCTGAAGCGCGGAGCCTCGGGACTTCTGGAGAGCCTGTCCGAAGAAGAAAGAGACGCCTTTGAAGAGAGAAAATCCACAGCCAGACGCCTTGGCGAAGAAGCAGGCACTAAGCTGCTGGCACCCATGGGCATCATGCTCATCATCGTCATAGTCATAGTGGTGATCCCCGCCTTCCTCACCTTCAGATAGAAAAAAATTTTGACATGACGACTCAGGAAAAGGTATACTGTCACCAGACGTTGATATATTTCCTTTTCCGGTCAGCAATGTCAGGAAAGGAGAAAATCATGAGAGGTATGTTTATGAATATTCCAATAATAATTAAATGGGATTCTGAAGCCGAAGTATGGTTAGGTATAAATGATGATATCGGTTTAGCTCTCGAATCCGGATCATATGATGCCTTGATCGAACGGATTAAGATAGCTGTACCCGAAATGCTCGAACTAAATGGGTTTAACAAATATGACGGCATTGATTTTCTGACGGAGAAGCGTCAGGTGGCAATCGCTTAATGGCCGATTACAACAAAGAACTCATTAAAATCCTGCGTAATAATGGATGTACATTTGTACGTCACGGAAAAGGTGATCATGATATATGGCATAGTCCTATATCCAACAAAAATGTAACCGTAGACCATAAAATTAAGTCGCGTGATATGGCTAATGAAGTACTTAAACAAAGTGGTCTGCCTAAATATTTCTAAACATAAAAAAGATGAATGAATACATAAAACTAAAAGATCTGCCTGCTCTCTTCGGGCTTGAAAAAGGAGATGCGGTCTGGATCGCATCGGATATGAAAAATCTGCTGTATGAGTGTATCTCGCACGATGATGACAGCGATCTGAACGTTTTCCTGGATGGGATAATCGACATCATCGGAAACGAAGGTACCATCCTGGTGCCCACCTTTAACTGGGACTTCTGTAAGGGCAAGACCTTTGACTATTATAAGACCCCCTGCAAGACCGGGTCCTTGGGCAAGATCGCCCTTAAAAGAGACGACTTCAAACGCACTAAGCATCCCATCTATTCCTTTGCCGTCTGGGGGAAAGATAAGGAGGAACTGTGCGCGCGGGATTACAAGAGTTCCTTCGGCATAGAATCTCCCTTTACCTACTGCAGGGAGCGTAATGCAAAGAACTTATTCATCGACGTAGAATGCCAGCACTCCTTCACCTTTGTACACTATGTAGAAGAGATGGAAGGCATCACCTACAGATATTTAAAGGATTTCACTGCGGATTATATAGACGAAAACGGGGTAAAGACCACCCGAACCTATTCCATGAATGTGAGGGATCTGTCAGAGGATATATTCATAACCATCTATCCCTTTGAAGAAGATTTCAAAAAAATAGGGGCATCCCGCCGCTTCATTGCAAACGGGATACCCATGAAGGTCATTAAAATGGGGGATGTCTATCCGATCATCGCCGACGATGTGAGAAACAACAGAAGCCGTAAGATCTGCACCTACACATCACAGGAATCATGACTTTACCTTTATCTTAAGGTTAAACTTTTTACCGTACACATAGACGGGTATGCTCACGGAACCCTTGCCCGCCGGCTTTCCGGTCAGATGCCAGTTACCCTTTGAGTCCTTATCGTATTTAAAGTCCGGCACCACATTCTTATACCTTTCATTCTTCGGCTTAAACTGCGCATTAAGCAAAAGCTGGGGCTGCAGATCAAAAGCAGAATTTAAGGATACCGTCGTCTTAAGATTTTTACTGCCCTCAAATTTCATCTCCCTGACGCGCACCGTCACCTCCACAGTCTTACCTGTTCTTGAATCGGTGTACAGGATCACGGCATTTTCTGTCGGCTTCTTTGCCTTTACCACGCCCTTTTTGTTGACGCCCACTATCTTTTTATTCGCCGTATCCTTATATCCAAAACTTCCCTTGACGGCATTTGCCATTACAAACTTATTTCCCTTTGCCACGGTAACTGTCGCGGATGTCCTGTTTTCGGACAGGCTCAGCTGATAACCCTTCATCCTGCCCTTTGAGTCCGCATAAGGGATCAGCACGTCCGTATCACCCAGGGCTGCCACATCCGCATTATATACATTCACGGCAACCTCTGCCAAAGCGCCGCCGCCATCGTTTGCGGCAGCGATGATCATTGTACTTCCTGCTGCCACCGCGGTTACCCTGCCATACCTGTCAACCACAGCTACGCTTTCATCCATGGACATAAAGTTCACGCCGATATCCGAAAGTTTTTCGGGTACCACCGTGGCCCCAAGTTCCCTGCTCTCACCCACGGCAAGTTCCAGTTTTGACTCACTCACCTTTACTTCATCTATATAGCCTTGCGTCACCCTGAACAGATCATCATTATCGGCAGTGTAACTTTCCTGTGCATCGGTCATGACCTTTGCCGTGATCACATCGCCATAAGAGGTAAGTTCTGCGATCATATCCTCGTCGAAACAAAGTTCCAGGCTGTCCTTTGCCCCTATTGTCAGTTCTTCCGATTCAGCCAGCAGCGTATCGGTACCGTCCGCATTTTTCCTGTATATGCCAAACTTACCCGTCGTATCAAATATACTGGTGTTTTCGATCACATAGTTTACAGAAACGGCGTTTTTGTCTGCCCACACATCCTGCTTAAGCACCAGATTCGTATCACCAACATTATATCTTTGTACATTGTCGGAAGTATCAATCTCTATATCCTTTTCACCCTCAGGCGCAGTGACAGTGAGCGTGAGCTGTGACCCGGGCTCAAGTTTTACATTCTCAGGCAGTTTTACATCCAGCATATAATCCATGCTATCGCCTGCCTCCAGGGCTTCATCCATGTCTATCTTTTCATCAAAGAGCACCTTATCCCCATAGGTAACCTGCGCATTAAAGGCATCCATGTCCTCAAAGCTGGCATTTTTGACCGTGCATTCAAGGGGAATGGTTTCGCCGTATTCTATATCTTCGGGCTCCACGTCCACCACCTCATAGTCATCTATGATGATGTCCTCATCGTTTGCCACGTCGGTCATATAAAGTGAGGTCGAGATATCAAAAGTCTTTTCATTCTTGAAATCAACTTTCGATTCGGTGTAGATCAGGATCAGATCGCTTTCACCATCTGCATCTTCACTCCACAGTCCGGTCACCACATCCACACTGCCGTCCATGCCGGTATTCTTTATACGGATAGGGCTGCCTGCATCAACCCCGTAACCATCTTCCCGGATTGCAGGATCGGCTTCATCAAGGATATATGCGGATATCTCCCTGTTGGATTCTCCGTAGGGAACATCCCCGGCTTCGTCACTGCCGACAGTGCTGACGATCAGGGTGGTACCGGTCACACCATCATTCACCGCACTATCATCCATCACCTTAAAATCAGGCGAAAGCGCAGAAGAATCATCAAAATGGACACCCTTTATATCCCCTGGATCCAAAGTCGCAGTGTATTTAAGACCTGTTTTTTCCTCTCCGTTTTTCTCATACCAGATCACGACAGTCTCATCACCGATATGGGTAAACTGCGGATTGTCCGCCCCATTGCCTGCCTCGGAAAGTTTTATCTTATCACCGGCCTTACCGGGACAAACCGCATAAAGGGCTACATCTTCTGTAGTGTCAAAACATCTGTCCTCGTCAATGCCGTATACTATGACAGTCTTTCCCGAAAGTTCACCGGCGGCTATGTCCGTAACGCTCACGTTGCCTGGATCGATCTCGCCATAATTCCATTCAACGCCATCAAGGTAAGCATATTTTATCTGCTCAGTACCGGTATCGGACGTACCGCCCTTAAAGTCCATATCGGGATTGGAATCACAAAGCCATACCACATAGGGTCTGCCCTGTGCATAAGCGATCCTCGGCTTGATATCCAAATTGGAAGGATCCATCGGACGGGCCAGGGATACGGCTTCTCCAAACTCACCGGAGGTTTTATCAAATTTTGCAGCCTTTATCACCATTGCCGATGCCAGCTTTGAAAGCACCTCTTTCTGATCATCAGTCAGGTCTTCACCGCTTATGCCATCCAGGATTTCGGATTCAGCAGGGGTAAGCTTTTCCTCAGAATCCATCCACACTGCCCATATATCATCACCGCATGCGGCGATATCAGGATAAAACTCCGCCGTATCATGGGCATTCACATCTATATTTTCAGGCTGTCCCCACTCTCTTTTGGCGTCATCCCATACCGAATAATATACATCCGTATGATTTCCCGTAAGTTCCTGATTATCATCGGCTGTAAATACCAGTACGGCCGCATCCTTTGTCTGTGCGATCTTAGGGACGGGATTATTATACATATCACCTAATAGTCTCACCCTGCCATCGGACAGTTCACCTGCTTCAAATTCAAGTCCGTTCACATCCTCATTTTCTGCTCCCGATCTCTGATCGGGAGAGCCCTGTCCGTCATACCAGTCCTTCAATGCATTTTCCCCTGTCCTTGTCACCCCGTATTCTTCGGTCTGTACATATTCCGGGGATCCGCCTGTGGGAACACCTCCCGTTTTACTGTAGTAATCCCCCCAGTCCGCTATTTTAAGCTCCGGAGTTTTCAAAATACACTTTTTATAATCCACCGCCAGGAAGGTGGCGTACATCCCGGCTTCTCCCTTTAGGAACCATTTCCCGGAAAAGCCGTCACTGTCATACCTCATATCCAGCACGCTGGAGGCTGCCCCGTACACGCCTACGGATGCGACATAGGCAAGACCAATGCCGGCACGCAGTTCTATATCGGGGAAGATTATCTCGGCTTCTCCTGCCAGATTATAAGTCTTATCCTTATTCTGCTCTATCACAAAGCTTAAGGTTCCGTTGCCTCCAAACCTGAGTTTCAGGGTAACCGGTATGAATACGATGGCCGTCTGCCACTGACCGTTATAATAGCACTCAAAATATATGCATAAGCGCCCGGAGGTAGGCGGCATGAGACCTTCATCATCCACCGTGCCCTCAGCGTATCCCAAAATATAAAATGCCGGTTCCACCTCGCCCTGAACCTTTATCGGCTTACTTATATTATTCATTCTCGCCGTATCCAGAGCCTCCCAGGCCTTCATTATATTCTTTTCCAGATCCTTGGCTTCCCCGCCGAAATATTTCTTGGGATTAAAGCCTCTCTCCTCGGCATTCTCCTTTACGGCCAGAATATCAAAACCAATACCCACCTCATAGGTGCCTTCTTCCTTGTCATAAAAAAATGATGCGTTAAGGCCGGCAAAGTCAAATTCAAGACCCCTGTTGAAAAATGGAATATCATCATGATCCTCAGGCAGGTCTATTTTCATGTTGTCGCCTTTCATGATAAAACTCTTTGCGGTTATCTCATCCCTCCACCTGGCGTAAAGAGTATCCACATCCTCAGGAACCACCGAACGGATCACATATCTGTTTCCGCCTTCACTTTTATCCTTCTTATCATACCATCCCAGGAAATCATAACCTTTGCGCACCGGATCAGGCAGACCGTTATAGGGTATCATATTCTTCTCTTTATCCAGTTTGACGGTGGATACGTCAAGGCTGCCCCCTGTCGCATCCAGCTTTATCACTCTGGCACCGGAGGGCACCACTTCATTCATGGTCCCGTCGGAACATATGGTACCCGCATATGACCACACGCCCTTTTTAGAAAGATCGACTCCTATCACCGGTCTCACTCCCAGTTTTTTATCTCCATAATTGGTCACGTTGTAACCGCCGACCTTGATATATTCTTTTTCAAGCTTATAGCGTACTTTCTCTCCATCCGAAACATAACAGTTATCATTCTGATCCATATCCGAGATCCAGTAATCACTCTTCCATTTTCTGGAATCTTTTCCCGTGAAACCGTATCTGCTGTCATTTAACATATCCCATGTAGGAATGATGGTACTGTTATTATCAGCCACGATCCTCAGGGCGTCCTTCTCCTTATAGGTAAGGACTCTGGTACGAAAATCGCCCTTCAGAAACTTATTTATAGCAGAGTTCTTATATGTCTTATCCTGACCTCCGGAATAAACCATATCCCTGATGAAGGGAGTTTCGCACATCAATGTGGCTGTATTTCCCTTTATCTCAAGTATCCTCCACTTAATAAGTCCGCCCGCATCAGAAGTCTGTCCCACTTTCATGCAGCTGCCGAACCACACACAGTCCCAAGTGGATTTTCCGTCCTTTACCGTCGGATTCTTAAGCGTAGAATAATCGGCTGCAGTATCATTGTATGCAGGCATCTCCGTATTAAACGTCTCATCACCTGATGCCGCAGACGCATCATCCCCTTCGCTTATGGCAGAGTCGCCATTCATATCCTGCTTATTATTTTCCGGCAACCCATCTCCTGCCGCCACGATATCTTCGGAAAGCTCATCACTCTCCTCCTCATAATATGCGGATATACCATCTTCATCCTGTGCATCATCCGCATTATGATCGGACGTATCTATCCCTTCCATCTCATTCATCTGATCTATGATGAGATCGGTCATGTCATTATTGCTTGCATCAAAGGTCTTTCCATCCAGCTGCGAGAAGAAGCCATTATATTTCTCCAAAGCATTTTTATATGCTTCATCATCCGTGGAAAGCGGCTTTCCGTCCTCCCCGAGTACAGTGATCTGAGCGGCGTCATAATCCGGCGAAAGCATCATATCGCCTGATCCGGCCGTATTTCCTTCACCTGCCGTGGCAAAAGCAGATACCGGAATACTCCCCGTTATCAATGAAATAACCGTCAGTGCACAAAATATCTGTCTTATTTTCCTTTTCATTGTAGCCCTCTCCTCTCTCAGTCTGCGTTTATCAGTTTATCGTATTTATTTAACATCGCTACACGTCACATTTTATTTATCGGATGCCACAGCGGGATATTTCATCCCTGCTGATACTGATTATACCATAAAATACCACCTCATTGTATTTCTTTTCGCTATATTACATATACGCACCTGCAATAAAAAAGCACCCACGTAAAATGGATGCTTAACGGTCACTGTTTAATTGGTATGTTGTCAGACTCTATGTAAAAATGTATAATTAAGTCGGTTGTTTTGAATAAACATATTTAAATTAGAGAGTGATTATGTCTGCTGTTATTCACCATAATGACGAAATTCAATATACAAACCAAAAGACTCAGTTTCTTTCCGATGAGGTTTTAACTGAGTGCGCTAAGTTGTTCAGTTCAAATTATGGTAATTATTCTGAATATTCTGATATTCGCCCCGGTCAGAACGTCCGACTAAGTGCATCTTATTACAAGAATCATTATTGTACCCCCGATTTTTCTGTTGCTCTGGCACGAAAGGCCGGCAGGATAATCGGGCAGGCGTTTTATATAAGAAAATCATATAAAAATATTGGCATAATGACCTGGGTAGTTCAGCTGGTCGTTGATAAAAACTATCGTCAAAGGGGAATCGCGAGCACACTTTTAAGATCAATCTGGGGTTTTTCCGATGATTATGCATGGGGATTGGCAACGGCAAATCCATGTACCGTTAAAACTTTGGAAGCTGCGACTTTTAGGGAGTGCAGATCTGAAATAATAGTTGATCACATTGATGATATTGAGATGATCAGCATGGATATCGGATTTGCTAAAGAGGGAGTGATCGAGATATCCGCAGATTCATCACAGATCAACTCACATTTTTCTGTAGATAATAGCGGATATAGTGGTATAGATGAATGTGAGCTTAAGCTTGGTAAATTAAAACCGGGACGCGAATGGATTGCGTTTGTGTTTCAGGACCAGAAGGTGGATGTTGATCGATACAAGCGCTCTTTTAATGAACTGATCGATTTTTCGGAAATGCAATTAAAAGAAGCTTACAGCAGAATGAATATGGAGAGCCATGCCTGGGCTAAAGGTTCATCTGCGGAAATTGATTTCATTTTGGGAAAGATACATATAAATGATCATAGCACAGCTGTTGATCTGGGATGTGGTATTGGCAGACATTCAATAGAAATGGCCCGAAGAGGTTTGAAAGTATTATCGTATGATTATTCCGAAACCAATATTATTAAAGCAAAAAAGAATGCAACTGAGCAAGGAATTGACGGATGTTCTTTTTATTGTGCCGACATACGCGAGTTAAAGGAAACAAATTATGCCGACCTCGTAATATCTTTATATGATGTGATAGGTTCCTATCCTTCGCAGGCGGATAATATTAAAATAATACAGAAAGCATACGAAATCCTTGCCCCTGATGGGTATTTTGTCGCTTCGGTAATGAATATGGAACTTACGGAGCATCTGGTTCCAGAATCACAAAAGGGGATTTTGTCAGAAGATCCCGAAATTCTGCTTGATTTAAAACCCGGAAATGTAATGCAAAGTACAGGTGACATTTTTAATCCGGAATACCTGGCAATCGATACAAGAGACGGACTTGTTTATCGAAAGGAGCAATTTGGAGAAGATGAGATGCTTCCTGCGGAGTTCGTTATCCGTGATAAGAGATATCGAATGAATGAAATAATTGATTTGGTAAAAAATGTAGGCTTTTGTATTGAGGATTGCCGCTTTGTACGGGCGGGTCATTTTGATGAGCCGCTTGGTCCTACAGATCCACATGCTAAAGAAATAGTACTGATTGCAAAGAAACAGTAGTTTATAAAACATTAAAAACCTGCCGGCATCAAAACCGGCAGGTTTCATCACATCCTTATCTGCTCCCGATCTCTGATCGGGAGAGCCAGTCCCGGCTTTGAGGGACTTCAAAGATTCTCCGTCAGGAGAATCCTCCTTAGATTTTAACTGAATATCCTTCGCATTCCTTATCTTGCCAGCAGATTTGAAAGCTCAGCCTGGCAGACAGGGGTTGAAAGAGATGCAAAGCTGTAAATAAAGTATCCTCTCCAGCCCTTTGCAGCCGCCTGATTGGCCTGAGTCTGAAGGTTATTGTTCTTTAAAGCCCAGCCCTTATCGGCACCCATCACACTGCCTCCGCGGTAAGCGGCCAGTCCCACATACATGGGGATGCCTGCGGTATTCATGGCTGTCCACTGGTTAAGTCTGTTTGAGAACATGGTCACATTGCCCGCTGCGCCATAGTTATCCGTCCAGTAGATCTGAGGAGCTATGTAATCGATATAGCCGGGAGTGGACAGCCAGGTAGCCACATCCGCACCCATGGCAATATTATTCTCCACATTACCCTGAGGGCTGATACCGAAGACCTTGCCTGCACCATGGCAGGTAGCATATACTCTCTGGATCATCTGATTGTTGGTGCCTGCGCCCACGGGAGGGAAATAATCATCAAAATGTACGCCGTCCACAGCGTAATTATTCACGATCTCAGCCACGCCGTTTACGATGTTTTCCTGTGATACATACTGAGGATTCTCATACACGCCGTTTCTGTATCCATAAGGATTCACCCATGCGTGGAACTTAAGGCCCTTTGAATGTGCTATGCCCACCATATCAGCAAGGGGATCAAATCCGGGATTGATACCGCCGCACATCCTTACGCTCCAGGGATAGATGCCTGAAGGATAAATGGCGTCATTATGTGATCTTACATGTACTATTACATCCGTACCCGCATTTGCCAGCACCTTATCGCAGGCTGCGGTAAAATTCGCATCAAACTGTGCCTGATTCTTGCCCATCAGCATGGTCTGCATATCCATGAAGCTGATCCATACCGCATGTACCTCACCTGCGGGAGCCGCAGATACGCTCATGGGAGCAAAAAGGGCAACGGCCATCATCATACACAATGAAACTGCTGTTAATTTCCTTAAAAATCTCTTCATCAATTAGTCTCCTTACAAACCTGTAAAAATACGCAAAATACTTTCCTATGATACAATCAAAAAGAAGTTATGTCAACAACATATACGTAATTGAGGGAGCATTTTTATAGCTGAAAATCAAGACCTGTTTAAAAAAATGTAGAATTATCCGCTAAATCTTTTGAAAAAAAGTAGATTTCAGATAAATTCCCCTTGAAAAGACATAATTCTACTGACTTTTGATATGGTCATATCCTTACCCATCCCGGCAGGGTCATCTGCTGGGTATCCTTTTCGTTCATATATGCTGAAGGGTAGATCACTGTCTTATCCTTATTTGAATTAAGAAGGGCCGCCCATACGGAAAAGGTGGAATTCGCTATTATATTTGATCTGCATCTGCTCATGAGCTGCATGTCCCGGAAACTGTTCTGATCGTCGTTTCCCGTGACGATGACCTTATCTTCCAGATATTCAAAGGCTTTTTCGATATAGTCTTTATCATCCGAAAAAATAAAGAAGCGGGGATTATCATATTTTTCCTTCATGAGAGATATTGCCTGTCTGTAATAATCATCCCCCAGAGATAAAAATGAAGAAGCATACTCCGGAGAGAGATAATCGCCTCTGCGCACGTGTATGCTCACGGAATTGCAACCGTCGATCTGATCCAGATATTCCCTGTTCCTGTCATCCGAAGGTTCATCAAAAGAAAAGCAGTCCTGAAGCCAGGTCAGCCTTTCTTTGTAATAGATTTCCTCGATAAAAAACCCGGTTATATAATAGTCCTTTTGCGAATCGATGGCCTCGATCTGTCTGAATATTTCTTTATTGTCCTCAAAGCCGGTCTGTTCTATGCGGATGCGCTCATGCGAATCAAAAGCGCAGATAAGGCGGTGTGGGATCCGCAGGATAAACTGCCATGCTTCACCGGCCTTTCCTTTCACGTGATTAGGGATACGTCCGCTGCACCTTGTGATCTCACGATCCGTGGCGGCCTCTATCTCAAAGACTCCGTTGCCACCAAAGATGCGCTCCAGCTCATAGCCCTGATGCTCAGAGAATCTGTCAAACCAGGTAAGGTCGGCCTTCACTCTGTTTTTTCCAAAGCGCTCCCTGAGTGTGGAGTAGAGATTATATTGAAACATCTGGTTTCCCAGACCGCTGGTGAATCGAAGGATTATCATTTTTTGAACACCTTTTTGATGCCTTCTTTAAAGATAACGCCCATGGTATATAAAAAGAAATCCGTGGGCTCGTCCTTTCTGACCACATGAGCTATATTGTAATCAAAAAGCTCCCTGACCAGCTCCTGATGTTCCTTGAAGCCGGATTTCACCCACAGGGAAACGGCGGCCACATAGTCGCTGTAAGCCAGTTTATAACCGTAATCGTCAAGGCCCTTGCTCTTTTCGAACCATTCCAGGAGCCTGCGCTTGGTAAGGCAGTCCTCGGCCATCTGATTGCGCATGAGCTTCAATGAATTCCAGTTCCCTTCGCCTTCTTTTTTGACAAAGCGCCAGGCGCTCATAGTCTCGCTCATACGGAAAATGGGCCCCTGCATCAGCAAAAACATGAGGATCACGCCGTCATCCAGAAAATCATGGGCCTTATATAAAATGGTGTAATCATATTTTCCTTCGCGGAAAAAATTGCGGCAAACCACGGTGGCCGTCTGACCGGGCCAGTAGGGGCCTTTTTTGTAATCCTCAAAGGTGAAGTCTCCGTCCCAGGAGTAAAGATTCAGGGCTTCGTTATCATATACGGGTTCGCCCTGCTTTCCGACTACCATGCAGGTGTGGGTACATCCCATATATTTTGGATTCTGATCCAGAAAGTCTATCTGCTTTTGCAGCTTATATTCATCTGTCCAGTAATCGTCACCCTCCAAAAATGCGATATAATCGCCGGCGCAGTGCATGCCGGTGTCATATACGTTCATGGTGGGGCGGCCGAAATTCTTTTCCCGAAACAGCAGCTTAAAACGGTCGGGATATTTTGCATCATACTCCCTGAGTATGTCTCTGGTGGAGTCTGTGGAGCAGTCCTCGCCCACTACGATCTCAAAATCGAAATTGCATTTTTGCATAAGGACACTGTCAAGCGCCTGCCTGATATAGTCCTCGTGGTTATAGGTTATGAATAAAATACTTAATTTGTATGCCATAGAGATTAGTTTATCATAAGGGATAAAAATTTACTACCTAAAAAGGAAGATTCTCCTGACGGAGAATCTCTGAAGTCCCTCAAAGCCGGGACTGGCTCTCCCGATCAAAAGATCGGGAGCAGAAAAATAAGATTCGTGTGGCAAACGGTAGATTCTGTGGTATAGTATGAAATAAAAGATCCTTCGTTATTGACGTCCTGAGGAACAATGTGAGAAAGGATCTTAAATATCAAAGGAGGGATAAAGGTATGGATAACAAGGCAATGTATAAACTGACATACGGTCTTTTCGTAGTCACGGCAAAAATGGGGGATAAGATAAGCGGATGTATTACCAATACCGCCATCCAGGCGGCTTCTTCACCCAATCAGATATCCCTTGCGGTAAACAAGGCAAATTATACCCATGACATGATAATGGAGAGCGGAAAATTCAATGTTTCCGTTATCAGCGAGAAGGCTGATTTTGAACTCTTTAAGAGATTCGGCTTCCAGTCGGGACGGAATGTGGATAAGTTTGCAGGCTTTAGCGGATATGAGATCGGTGAGTATGGCCTGCCCTACATCACAGAGGGCACCAACGCATATTTCAGCCTGCTGGTAAATAAGACTGTGGATCTGGGTTCACACACTATGTTTATCGGCAGCATAAATGATATGAAGGTGCTTTCCGATGTGCCGTCGGTTACCTACGGATATTATCAGGATAATATCAAGCCCAAGCCCCAGGCAGTAGGCACCACTCCGAAGGGAGAGACCATCTGGAGATGCGTGATCTGCGGATATGAATATGTGGGCGAGGAATTACCTGATGATTTCATCTGCCCCATCTGCAAGCATCCCAAGTCTGACTTTGAAAAAATAGTGAGATAAATATAAAACAGGCTCTTTTAAACCAGATGCTCCACTCTTGAAACCAGCGCGGACAGGTGCTCTGAGGCATGCTTTATCCGAAGGGCGCCCAGTTCGCTGTTTTTAAGATCTGAAGTCACTATTATAAACAGGAATCTGATATATGTGATGATCCTGATCCTGTCCGTATACTCTTTTAGTATCTCTTCATCATCCGTATCAAGATACATCTTAAGAAAAGTATCCCATATATGATCCGCCATCTCATTTGAAATGCCGGAAAAAGTCATGGTATTTTCAGGATCATCCTCCGGAAAAGCCTTGTATGTCAGATACAGGCTGTACATGTCAAAAACAGGCTGGCCCACGCAGAGATTATCCATGTCTATAAGCATGGGCGCATCATCCGACATCATCACATTTTTATACTGCATATCCCCATGGACCAGGTGATCATCATCAGGGATCTCACTTATCAGCGCCTTAAGTTTTTCAAGAGTATCTCCGTCAATATATGACGCTATGATATCCAGATACTCCATAAATCTGTCCTTAGCCTTAGGCAGAATGCCATCATCTATCACGGTCTCATGCACCTGTTTCATCAGATCCACATGCATCTTAATGATCTCATCGGCCCGCCCGGGATCTTCTATTATCACATCCATCATGGTTTTGGCGTTAATGAGTTCAAAGACCGCACCGTAATTCTCCCCCACACGCACTATGTCAAAAGATATGGCCGTGGGTATCCCCTTGATAAAGGCGAGCCTTGCTTTTTTCTTCTCATCCTCTATCATTTCGATAGTCGCAGCATGACTGTAAACCTTGATAATGGTCTCGTCGTCAAGACGGTAGACCGTTCCGAAAAAGCCCTGCCCGATAACGGGAAGTCCGTCCACAGATATCTCTCTCATCTTTCGCTCATTTTTAGATTCCATTTTACTTCCTCCGCAAGACCGATATATTACATTATCCAACAGGGTTGCATTTCCCCTCTTCGAGATGGAAGATCATCTCACAATTTTCGATCGTGGATAATCTATGGGCGATTATCAGCATCGTCTTCTTTCCGTGCAGCCTCTCGATGGCTTCCATCACCGCAGCCTCGGTCTCATTATCCAGAGCGCTGGTAGCCTCGTCCAATACCAGTATCTCAGGGTCCGAGTAAAGGGCTCTGGCTATACCGATGCGCTGTCTCTGTCCGCCGGAAAGACGCACGCCCCTCTCTCCCACCTGGGTATCCAGACCCTCGGGAAGCTTTTCCACAAAATCGAGAAGCTGGGCCTCTGAAAGGGCAGCCTTAACCTTTTCATCATCTATATCCTCAGGCTCTATACCAAAAGCCACATTTGCTCTTATGGATTCATCCGCCAGATATATGCTCTGGGGTATGTAAGCAAGTTTCCTTGACCACTTTATGGGATGGGCGTGCACGTCCATATCCCCGTAGTATACATGGCCTGCAGTGGGCGTCAGTATACCTAAAATCACGTCAGCCAGGGTGGATTTTCCGGAACCGGACTCACCCGTAAAGCCCACGGAAGTGCCAAGGGGTATCTCAAAACTCACATCCTTTATCACATCCCTTTCGGTGTGGGGATAACGGTAGGACAGATGATCTATGCGGATGGATGCTATGTTCTTACTACTCTTATCATCCGGCTTTTTCCCCTTATCCTTACTCTTATTCTTTCCCTTTCCTTTGGAATACTTAGTCTTTGCATTGCTTTTTTCATCGCTCTCATTCTCTTTGCCTGAATCTGCAGCGACACGATCGGATGATCCGGATTCCAAAGCATTCGCATCCATGAGTTCAAACTCCAGCATGTCTTCGGTATCCTTTATATCCCTGTAGATAAGATCTGCCGAGGGCTTCAGGAAAATGATGAGGTTCATGTAATTGTTTATCTTGCTGACGGAGGGCAGAAGCTTCACCGCCGCCACCACAAAAGCCGCCAGCTGGGGGATCATATCGTTTATGTCGCTGCCGTTTAAAAGCTTTACCATGATGACTACGAGCACCGCAAAGACCACTACAGCCTCGATGAAATACTTAGGCGCCTGGCCCAGCAGGTTATTCCGGCGCACCGCCAGCATCTTTTTCTCCCCGCTCTTTATGAATTCATTCACAAAATATTTTTCGCGGTGAAGTATCTTTATATCCTTTACCGCGCCCAGAGCCTGGTTTACGGCCTGGTGCATCCTGCCATCATACTCCTGGTTTATCCGGCCGTACTCCTTGGTCTTGCCTTTAAACAAAAGAAGATATGCGCCGGTAAAGATTCCCAGAATGGCCACCATGGAAAGGGTGATGAAGGGATCCACCACCAGCAGAAAGACACTCAAAAATATCGACACCAAAATCTCGGTCAGCATCAGGAAGAAACTTAAGAGCATCTGGAAAAAGCGCTCCGAATCGAGCATGACATTTCTCACCATCTCGGCGGAATTTTTGTCCAGATGGTAAGTGTAGGGCTTTTTCAGATAACAGTCGATGAGCCGCCCCGAAATCTGTAGCTGATTGGTATAGATATATTTATACTCCATGTGATTGAGCCACAGAAGATATGCGTTCTTAAACACAAAGACCAGAATGAGGATCCCAGTGACCAGGGCGAAAAACTGATGATCGCTCTCAAGGTTCATGGCCTCATAAAGCTTTGATGCATAGGCGTTCTTATGTATCATCTCAGGCTTTGTGAGCACGGACACAAAGCTGGCGATGAGCCCCACTCCCAAAAGCTCCAAAAAGGCGCCGACGGTCAGATCCACCATCAAAAATGCGGCTCCCCTTTTTTGTTTTTTATCAAAAATGTAATCAAGCTTTTTTAAAAAACTCATGATCTGCACCTTTTCAAAAATGACATCTCCCACAGATAGGGATAAAGCAGGCTGAAGGCCTTTTCACCATCCGCCAGGGTGGCGCCTTCGTCATATATCACATGATTCACTGCAGCCTTCACCTTTCCCGGGTTTATCAGGTCGCAGTTTGCAAAGGAAGTATCCGCACAGATATCCTCAAAATATTCTTTCATGGGGCCCTTCATCCATTCCACTATAGGGGTGTTAAAACCGATCTTGGTACGACGGTAAGCCACCTCCTTTGGCATGATATCCGACAGAGCGTCCCTGATTATGGACTTTGAATAACCGCCGTGAAGCTTCGATCTCCAGCCTATGGAAAAGGCCAGTTCCACCACACGATGATCCATAAAGGGCATCCTTATCTCCACGGAATTAGCCATGGAATATCTGTCATAATTACGAAGGAGGGTAGGCAGGATATTCGTATGCACGGATTTATAGAGTATCTTATTCAGTGAATCCAGCTTGTCAAAGCCCTCCGGCATCTTATTTTCACGTCTCATGGAAAGCATTCCCTTAAGGCGTTTTTTCAGATCCCTCTTTCTGAAGGTACGCTCCACCGCCTCATAACTTCTGTCCTTAAGGGCAGCGTTTGAGCCGTCATTGGGAAAGCTCTCTATGTAAGCATCCAGTATCATCTTCCTGTCATTTTCATCGCTTCCCGCATCCTTGAGAGCATTGATGAAATCAAAGGTATATCCGCCAAAGAGCTCATCCGCCCCATGACCGTCCAGGGTCACTATGGTACCGTCAGCTCGCAGCGCCCCGTACAGTTCCATCATGGGAATGGGACTGGTCAGGTACACATCCTCGAAAAGATATAGATAGTTTTCCAGTTTGGGCAGAGCCTTTATGGGATCTATCACCACCTCGGTGGAACCTATCCAAAGATGATCCGTCACCATCTTCGCATATTTTCTCTCGTCCATCACCGTCCCGGGAAAGGCCGCCACATAGGCATGCTGCCAGTTATGCCCCATCCTCTCGGTCTTTGAATTAAGGGAAAGATGGGCCATGGAGCAAATGGTGGCAGAAGAATCCAGTCCGCCGGAGAGAGCTGTGCCCAAAGTCACATCCGACCTCATCCTGATGGCACAGGAATCAAGAAAGATCTCACGAAAGAGCGCCGTCTGCTCCTCGTAGGAATCCGGCACTTCCATGAGATTTGAAAGGGTCTCATAATATCTTTCGACCTTAAGCTCACCGGTGGCAGGATAAAAATATCCGCAGCACCCTGCAGGGAAGCGCTCGATCTCTTCGATCACACACTCACCGGTACTCTCATACTCTGTCATCAGAGTGGGATCCGACAGCAGATGACGGTTGGGTCTTACCTCCTTCATAAAGGGGGTCAGGGCCTTCATCTCTGAGGCAAAGGCAAAAAACCTTTCATTCATTCCGTACCGGGTATAAAAAAGCGGCTTGACCCCATACCTGTCGCGGGATAGGAAGAGTTCCTTTTTCTCCCGATCCCAGATGGCAAAGGCCCACATGCCGTTAAAGCGGTTAAGGCAGTCCTTACCCCACTTGATATAGGCATACAGCAAAACTTCCGTGTCCGAATTTGACTTAAACTCGCAGCCCGCTGCCGTGAGTTCTTTTTTAAGCTCCACGAAATTATATATCTCACCGTTAAAGACGATGACATATCTGCCGGATGCATCTGTCATGGGCTGGGCTCCGGCGCTTGACAGGTCCAGGATCGCCAGGCGTCTGTGGCCCAGGCATACTTCGCCTTCCTGCCAGATCATTCCGTCATCGGGGCCTCTGTGGACCATACGGTCCAGGGCTTCCCTGGCGGAGTTTTCGTCTACTATTTTATTTAGGAGTCCGAATATTGCGCACATGTTAAAGTATAAATTCCTCTTCATTTACCATCTTTCTCAAGGTTGCCTCATCCTTGTCCCACCAGTGGTCAAGTCCGGATTTAGTGATGGATTTTATCTCTTCTTCGGTGAATCTGTCCCCTATCTTTTTAGCGGGGACTCCTCCGTATATAGCGTAGTTTTCCACATCCCTGTTCACCACGGCGCCAGAGGCGATGATGGCGCCGTCGCCTATCCTGATACCTTCCATCAGAGTCACATTAGCGCCGATCCACACATCATTTCCTATCTCCACCCTGATGCGGTTGGCTTCATCAACAAATTTTTCTTCTTTAAAATCGGTCTTTGCAGCATAGGTAAAGCCCTCTGCCCCTGAGGATGAATAAAAGGCGGGGTGAGTGGATAAGAAGCCGTGGGCCGGGTGCAGGCCAAAAGCGCAGTAAACATGCGGTCCTATGGAGCAGTACTTTCCCACCTTTGTATCGATGAGGCGTCCTTTTTCCGACACATAGGAACCGTAACCCAGTTTCACATTACTCAGATAAGTGTCACGGCCCAGGAAGTTTTTGCCGGACAGCACGGTTCCCTTGTTAAAATAGGCCCCCTGTTTTAAGACATTTCCTTCAAAGAGCTCCGCCTTAAGTTTTATAAAAGGGAACACAACGCCTCTGAACAGAGCGCTGCCAATCTCTTCAATTTTCCTTTTAAAATAATCAGCCATCTACTTTTATATCCTGACCTCTTTGTTTTCTCTGTATCTGTCTTATCTTCTTTTTCACGGCGGCAGGGAGTATATCCATGCCAAACTGTCTGATCCTTAAGAAAAACAGCTTCTTTTTAAGTTCATCGGGAGTGTATCTGGGATAACCGTGAGCCGTCAGCATTTCTTCCGTCTCCGTAAAGGTATCGTAAAGCTTTACGGAGGAGACTCCGTCCTTTGACACCCTGCAGATCATTAGATTCGAATCATAAAATTTTACGCCTTCGTCATAGCAGTTCATGATGAAATCATAATCCGCAGCAATCTTATATTTAAGATCAAAGGGATGCTCCGTAAGCAGCGACCTTAATGCAAAGGCGCTCTGATGGGAAAATGGCATCCTCTTTTTTATGTTGCTGATGCTTTTTACAAAAAGGTACTGCTCACCGTATTCCGTCTCGGCGGCGTCTCCGTATATTATCCCGATGTCAGGATAATCCTTACGCTTAAAGAGCTTTTCCAGAACCTTTTCGTCAAAAAACTCATCCCCTGCGTTCATGAAATTCACATACTCACCTGTGGCCTTTTTTACTCCGTGGTTCATGCCATCATAAATGCCGGTGTCAGGCTCGGAATAAATATGATAGGGGATCTGTCTTCTTAAAAAAGCATCCTCATACTCCGATGCTATCTTCAGGGTGTCATCCTTTGAAGCTCCGTCCATAATAATATACTCATAATCCATGAAGGTCTGACGGAGTACGGATTCAATTGTCTTTCTTATATGCTCCTGCGCATTGAAGCAGGTTGTGATAATTGTTACTCGCAATTATTTCTCCGCTCCCGTGATCAGATACTGTGCCAGGTATGCCAGAAAATCTCCCACTATATTGATAAGCCTGTGAACCACCATAAGTGTCACCACCAGCTCATTTCCTATGGCAGACCCTAAAGTCATGGTAAGCACAAACTCTCTTACCCCTATTCCGCCCGGGGCGCCTATCACTACAAATCCTATGACCCAGGCGATGACATAGCAGCTTACGATGAGGCATGAAGTCTTAAGATCCGGCGTCCCGCCCATATAGACATAGAGGACTACCATGATGACGCCGCCTATCAGCATCACCACCATATAAAGCACCATGGATTTAAGCAAGGTCAGGATAAGTCCCGACACACTGTATTTTGAAAGTATCGCTCTTATCTTTTCTCCGAAAAGCTTCATGGCCACAAAATACGCGATCACACAAAAGATCACGCCCGCTGCAATGACGCCTGCTACCACAGGAATATAACCTCCCGGAAACAGGGCATCCAGCACCTCAAAAATAGTACCTCCGGCTCCCACCAGGGCTATGATGAATGCCGCCAGCACCTGAGTGATTATCTCTGCCACACTGGAAAAGGCCACGGCGCTCTGGGACGCTCCCGCCCTTTCGGCGAAAAGATTACGCTCCACAAAGTGCATCACATTGCCCGGCAGATACTTTCCTATGTTGGCCTTAGTGTATACGCACAGGGCGCCCTTTGTATCTATATCCCTGGCTGAGAAAAAGGACAGCCACAGTTTCCACGCATAGCCCTGTACAAACATGCCGGCGCCAAAAACAAAGGCGCACACCACCGACACCAGTAAAAACAGCGGCCAGTTATGTATCACGGAAAAATCAAAGCCCAGCTTGTAAATGGCTCTTCCCACAAACACTATGGACAAAACGGTAAATATCCTGCCCACAATGGTCAGTATCTTCTTTATATTCTTTTTGCCGCCCTCCTTGGGCGTCTCATTATTCTGTATATTATCTTCCATCAGTCAGCCACCAAATAAAATATCCTGGTAAAGGGCCATAACGTATGAGTCCTTAACAGCATCACGAAAACACTCACACCCAGCCTCTGCCAGATACTAAGGTACATATGCTTAAACACGCCCACGTGAGGATTCTTATAATACTTCGGGAAATATGTCGGGATCAGCCTCTGGGTATATCTGCATATTTCCTTCATGAGCGCAGGGCTTGATTTCCTGCCCTTGATACGGCCCGAAGCATATATGTGCTTGCGGTTTGCCTGAAATATGAAATAGGTCATAAAGCTCAGCACCATGAATTCAAACACCGATTCATCCTTTATAAGCTCTCGATGGGACAGGGTATAGTCTATAGCCTGTTCGATGGCTTCATAGGGAACCTTCTCGGGATCCATGGCCTTGGTCATGGTGGAGCCCATATGGATCACCTGATAATGCCCGTTATAAGGAAGGATCACCTGATTCTTGCAAAGAAACATGGCCATCATGTTAAAGGGATTATCCTCATAGAGCTTCCCCTCTGCAAATCGTATATTATGACGGTTCAAGAACTCTCTGCTGTAGAGCTTTCCGTGGGGATTGAGCTGGCGCTGTACATACTCGGGATGCTGGTCCACGGGATAACAGATATTGGCTATGGTATTGCCGTTTACATCCACCTTATGCTGACCCGTCAACACCATCTCGGAATCATTATCCTCGGCAGCATTATACAGCACCTCCAGATAGTCCACATCTACGAAATCATCACTGTCCAGAAACACTATATACTTACCCACGGCCGCATCCATGCCTATATTCCTGGCTCTGGACTGGCCGCCATTTTCCACGGATATTATATGTACCCGCTCTTCTCCCAGTTTTTGGCGAAAATTCTCAAGGGCACCCAGAGTATTATCCGTGCTGCCGTCATTTACCGCCACCAGCTCAAAATCCTGAAAGGACTGCCCATACAAGGATTTGAGTGTCTTATCTATATAAAGTTCACTGTTGTAACAGGGCATGATCACAGATATGCCCCAGTTCTTATTCTCTGACATACTTTCTATATTTTCATTGTCATACAGAAATCGTTTTGATAACTATTTCAAACCTTAACTAAATTACTGTTTCATCGAAAAAAACTATAACCATCCATCCATCTAGATATACCTGTTAAGAATTCCATCCAACCAACAGGAACTATAATATATAATATGGCTGTTGCAAATATTACACAGTTTTTCTTTCTATTCATGGCAATCCTCCAAAATCAAAACATATATTTGTAATGATCATACATAAACACACCCGTAATCGATACAAACGAAAAGACCATAACAAAAACATATGTTCCGCACAAAACCAACAATACTACATTTACTATTAACCATTTTTTGGAAAGCCGTTCCCTATTAAACAATACATTCACCAAGGACAGGTTAAATAAAACAACAATTATTATTGGCAGCACAAATACGTAAAATAATTCCCATAAAAAGTACATATCACCTATTGCTCCAATATATTTATGTTACACTGACTTGTTAAGATGCTCATCATATCACATGAATATGACGCTTTCTTATTATCTAAATATGTTACAGTAAAAATAAAAAACTACGAATACCTTCCCACAAGGAAAAATATAAATCACCAAATGATGTACCCATAATAAGAGTCAACCACCCTATTATACAAATCGGATATAAACTTAAAGTAAGAATATCAATTATAAACAATCTAAGCTTCAATTCTTTACTCAATATAATTACCCTCCAAAACGATCTATCCCGGGAATTGCATAAATAAAAGCAATCACTGTTACTAACACCCAAATTCCAAATCCACATAAACATATTATCCAGAATACTGTTTTCTTTTTCTCATTTAAACTTACATTAACTATCAAACGTATTATGCTCAGTCTAAACAGAGATACAATTATTACCGGCACGGCAAAAAAACAGATTGTTTCTATTCTTAAAAATATTTGTTCGCTTAACATTTACCTTTCACATTTTGTTCTGACTTTTATGTTTTTTGTTGCCAAACACTTCTGCGTCTACAACAAATCATTTCCTTCGTTTTATCTTATACACTGCATCTTCATGATATCCAGACAAATGTTTATCTGTAGACCATATCTCAATGTGACCTATTGCAGGAATCTCCTTACACTTTTCATAAGTCATTATAATCGATAAATCGCCCATACCTACTTCCTGTATCGCAAACTCCGTAAAATGATCAGCGTAATACATCAATTCCTTTTTACCTATTTCCGAAGACTCACAACTCCAAGGAGCATTATCATTTGCTGTATTCTTCAGATAGACTGCAAACTTCTGAGCTATCTCATGTCTCTTTGTTCCCTGAATCTTAGCAATTTCATTTCCGGTTTCAATAATTGTGGCTATCGGAAGTATTAACTTATCCTTTTCTTCAAGCGCCTTTTTAAACTGTTCTAACACCTCCGTTTGATCTGCACATCTTTTCGGAACGCCAAGCAGATTAAGCATTATGGTTGTATCTATCACTCTGATATTCATATCGATACCCCCATCCAGGATAAATCTTTGACTATATCCGAATTCTTTATGTTTTTAAGCAACTCCTGATCTGTCATAGCAGTGCCGACACCACCATTTAAAATCATTTCAGGCAATTTATCAATCTTCAGGATTGATGTGATCTTACTCGTGCCTTTTTCATTATCCCTATACACAACAGACACACCGGCAATTTCATCTTTTTTATATCTATCCAGCATACCGGCATTATGTGTTGTAATAACAATATCTGAATTATTGTTTTGAGCCATCTCACATATTACATTCAGTAATTCCATCACTCTGGCGGGATGAACCCCATTATCTATCTCCTCAACAACAACTAGACTGTCCTGCTTCGCAGATAACATTGAAGCTATGACTGCAATACAACGCAACGTACCATCAGATAGTTTTTTTGCATCCACAAGCTCTGTAGAATTCAGGTATCTCTCTTTTAATGCAAAAATCACATCTCCTATTTTTGTTTTTACAAAAGAAATATCCTCAATTTCGTTTTCCGGAAGTCTTTTTATAAACGATAACACTTTATTCTTCTTATCAGTATCTTTACATATATCCAACAAAACTGCAGATATATTCTCACAGTTTGATCGTAGATCAACATCATTTATTCGACTGTAATGTCTCATCAACACTGTATCCGGATTCAGAACAATTATTCTTTTGAGAACACTTATCACCTTCTCAATATATGCTACATATTGCTCATCAGCCTCATTATCTCTTGGTACTCTGTTTACAATTTGAGAAATAACCGCAGCAGATCTTGAACATATAATATCCGGATTCTTTCCTCTTTTCCCATTTCTATATTCGACTTTTATTTCAGAACTATCTTTATTTGCCGGTTTCGTTTTAAATATCCTATTATCTCTGGAATCCGGGTTCTCGTGCTTTATAAGATATAATCCCTCTTCTTCGATGGCAACTCGTCCATTTACACCAATCTTAACCTCATATAACAAATCATTATTACCATCATCGAATGCCATCCGACATCCAAGTTTAAACGCACTTGTTCTGAATCTTTTACTGCCTTGACTTCCTCCTCTGATCTGGGATTCTACATTTTGTGTACCATCCAGAATAACACTCAGCTCAAGACCCGACACCAACATGGAAAGTATCTTAATTCCCTCTACAGCATTACTTTTTCCTGATGCATTCGTGCCTATTAGCGTAGTCAACTGATAAATATCAAGTTCAGTTTTTTCAAAGCTCTTAAAATTTTCAAATATAAATTTCCAGATCATATCTGCATCCTTCCCGTATAGAATTTTAGCTTGCCCACACCGACATTTCGAATGCTACATCCAATTTCAGAAAAATCACTCAATTTCTATAATTACATTTATCATCATACTTTTCTATATAACTTATACATACTCATAAGCGCGCCCATCATCCCGTGCTTCATCAAAAACAGCGGAATCTTCTTTGCAAAGGACAGATTGGAATATTCCAGTTTCTGTGTCGCGCTTTTATACGGTTCACTCTGCAGCACCTCTTTCATGCTGCCGATGCGATCACGCCTCGGTGCTTTGTTAGCCTTATTGATATAATCCATATCCATGCTCTCCAAAAAGAAGAACATGCATCTCATATAATAAACCTGCTCAAAAAGGGGGTCTCCCTTTTTACTGTCGATGAACTTACCCAGCTCATTAAGGGCATCCGTAAAGACCTGTATCCCGCCGGGTCTGTACAGATATGTCGCGGAAGCCGCATGTTGTCTGTAATAATAAAAGTGGGCGTTAAGATAGCCTATACGCCCCGCCTTATCAAAGGCGCGGATGTTGAAATTTACATCCTCAGCCCGCTTTATGCCCACAGGGTATCTTAGTTCATTTTTATTCAAAAATGCCAGTTTATACAATTTGGAGCAGCAGGATCCGGAACCGAAAGAAGTAGCCGGTTCCTTAAAGACAGGGTGAACACCCGTCATGGTTTTCAGCATCAGTTCCTTTTTTCTGTCTTCATCAAAAAGCTCTATATCCGCCTCATAGGGCATATATTTTTCAAATCTTTGACGACCGTTTTTATCCTCATAGACTTTAAAGGATCCCCAAAGGAGTATGTCAAGATCGTTTTTATCAAATCTCTCCACGGCTCTTGCCACCATATCCTCATCTATCCAGTCATCAGAGTCCACAAAGGTAACATACTCTCCCGTGGCACTGTCAAGGCCTGCATTTCTTGCAGATGAGGCCCCTCCATTTGCCTGATGTATGACCCTTATCCTATCATCCGTTCCCACGTACTCATCCAGAAGCTTTGGCAGATCGCCTTTAGCGCCGTCATCTACCAGGATCAGTTCCAGGTTTTTATAAGTCTGAGTCAGTATGCTGTCTATACACTTATTTAGATACTCTGCCTTCACATCATAGACAGGAGTTATCACGCTCACCTTCATATCGTCGTCAATCTTTACCGGCTCCCAGAATTCTTTATCCGCCGGTGCCCTCTTTGCAGGTATGCTGTCCATGTACAAAAGTCAGTCCTTTAGATCTTCGCCCACTTCCATACGGCGGACGCGGTACTGGATGTCCTCCAGTATCTTACGGTTAGCCGCGATGATATCTGCCAGAAAGCCTATGATAAATGTAGTGAATCCCAGCATCATCAATGTGCTGGCAAGGATCAGGGACTGGGTATGTCCTAAGCCGTTACCGCTAAAGTAATATACGAGGAAACGGATACCTATGGCCACGCCTATGGTAAAAGGTATGGCACCCAGAATAGAAAAAAACACCAGTGGCCTGTACATCATGAAGGCACGGATTATGGTCAGCATGGACTTTTTCACATAACCGAACATGCTGGAGAAAAGCCTGGATGAGCGAAGCTCTGCATTGGTCCTGATGGGCACATGGGTTATGGCCATCCTGTTCCTTCCTGCCTGAACGATGGTTTCCAGTGTATATGTATAATTGTTTATAACATTGGTATGAAGGGCTGCTTCACGGCTGTAAGCCCTGAAGCCTGAAGGAGCATCCTGTATGTCTGTCTTTGACGCCACACGAACCACATAGCTTCCTAAGTGCTGAAGCTTTTTCTTAAGGGGTGAAAAATGCTCCGTCTCATCTATGGGTCTGTCACCTATGACTATCTCGGCTTCGCCATCAAGGATGGGGCGTACCAGTTTTTCTATATCCTCACCGTTATACTGATTATCGGCATCGGTATTGACTATTATGTCTGCGCCCAAACGCAGGCAGGCGTCAAAACCGGCCATAAAGCCCTTAGCCAGACCTTTATTCTGGGGGAAGCTGACAATATGGTTCACGCCCCAGTTCTTGGCCACCTCCACAGTGTTGTCCTTCGATCCGTCATTTATGATGAGGATCTCAATCTCATCTATGCCGTCTATGTGCTTGGGCAGATCGTTAAGGGCGATCTCCAGGGTTTCGGCTTCGTTAAGGCATGGTATTTGGATTATAAGTTTCATGGTTTGCTCCTTTTTTATTTATTTAAAAGGTTACGTTTATTATATGTTTTACTCTTTCAGGATTCTTCAGGCTAAAGCCTTCAGAATGACAATTTAGAATGACAGTTAAGATTGGACCTCACGGCACAGGATGTCATACTCACCTGCAGGCTTATCCAGGGTGATCCAAAGATCCTGACTGGCGTGGGGCGCGCTGTCCTGCTCGATCCCGTCCGTGGTTTCTATCTTAAGGACCTTTACGCGTTCATCTTTGCCCTTTACTTTCAATATCTCTATCTCATCTCCCACACAGAATTTATTTTTCTGGGTGATGAGGACACGGCACATATCTGCCTTTTTCACTTTCATTCCGGCATCCGTAAATGCCTGATCTGTTTCGTCCATAATATCTATAGAAACCGATTTCGTTTCCTCGGTCGTTAATGGCTCATCGGATATATAATCCACTTCCCTGACAGTGCCCAGATATTCACGGCCCTTTTCATAGGTGCTTGAATCATATATCTGGCCGGCTTCGCTTGGTTTATTGTAAAAGAATCCGGTGGAATACTGTCTGTAGGTGCAGCCCCTTACCATCTTTTCGTACAGAGGAATATTCTTTTCATACAGGGCCGGATCTTCAAAATAATCATCTATGGCCTGTCTGTATGCCTTGGTGATGGTGGCTATGTAAAGCGCAGTCTTCATCCTGCCCTCGATCTTAAAGGAATCTATGCCCGCTGCCACCAGATCCGGGATATGCCCCACCATACACAGGTCCTTTGAATTAAAGATAAATGTACCTCTGTCATTTTCAAGTACAGGAAAAAGCTCGCCCGGTCTGGTCTCCTCGGTTACTGTACCTGATATCTCATCGATATGATCATCCGTATCTGTCTGTGACTTCACGGCCTTATCATCCGGAGACGTCTGCGAAAAAGTATACTTCCATCGACAGGGATGGGTGCACTCTCCGTGATTGGCGTCACGCCCGGTCAGGAAATTGGACAAAAGGCATCTGCCGGAATAAGATATGCACATGGCGCCATGGACAAAGGCTTCTATCTCCAGATCATCAGGGATATTTGCCCTGATCTCAGATATCTCCTTGAGGGACAGTTCCCTGCCTGCCACCACTCTCTTTGCCCCCAGTTCATGCCAGAAGTTAAAGGTTCCATAATTGACATTATTGGCCTGGGTACTCACATGTATCTCTATCTCGGGGCACACCTTTTTTGCTATGGAAAAAATAGCGGGATCGGATATGATAAGGGCATCCGGCCTGTTATCACCAAGGGACTTAAGCGTCTCAAAATACCCTTTTGCTTCCTTAAGATCGGCGTTATGCGCCAGAATATTGGCGGTGACATAGACTCTGACTTTTCTTTCGTGGGCAAAAGCTATGCACTCTGCCATCTCTTCAATGCTGAAGTTTTTGGCCTTGGCCCGCAGCGAAAAAGCCTCGCCGCCTATATATACAGCGTCCGCTCCGTAGATGACAGCAGTTTTAAACACTTCGCTGCTGCCTGCGGGACATAATAATTCAGGTTTACGATCACTTCTCATTTATTATTCTCACACTCTGTCAGGAACTCATCGATTCTTCTTCGATAACGCCATCCCGTCCCCTATATCCAGAACGGTGGTGGTCAGTTCCTTCATATTGCTTATGGTCTTTAAGTATTCCCTCATCCTCTTGTGGATGGTGCGGTCTCTCCTTATCAGGGCATATTTTGATTCGGTGATCCCGCCTTCCCAGAGCACATTATCGGATAAGAGTATCCCCTCCGGTAACAAAAGTTCCATCACAAAGGGAAGAAAAACTATATACTGGGCCTTGGCCGCATCCATAAAGATAAAATCGTATTTTTTACCTTCACTGACCAGTTCCTTAAGTATGTCTGATGCATCCCCTTCCAAAAGCGTGATCCTGTGGCCGTTCGGAGAAGCCTTAAAATTCTCCTTAGCCTCCGCTATGCGCTTATCATACTTTTCTATGGTGGTGATCTGCGTGCTTTGCTTCGTGCAGGAGGCCATCACCAGAGCCGAATAACCCGTGGCACAGCCTATCTCCAAGATATTTTCCGGCTGCTTTATGGAAAGGATGGTCCTTATAAAACTCTCGGCGCTGCGTCTTATCACCGGGACATTAGTCTCATCCGCCCTTTGACGGAGCTGTTCAAAATAAGGATCACAGTCAACCTTAAGGGAATCTATATAAACTTGCGTCCTTGACTCATCTTGTCTCATCTACTATTTCAGATATATCTTCATCTCTGCCCCCGATTGTACATCGGGGGAGCCCGCCGGCTTTGAGGCATCAAAAGGATCCGTTAGGATCCTTACCTATTCGCCTTCACCCTCTTCACCTTCAGCCGCCTCTTCCGTCTTTGTGACCTCATCCATGGGTGAATGGGCCTCTCCGTCGGGAGCCGTCTCGGTCTGTGAGGTGATATCCTCATCTTTTGTGGCCTCTTCCTCGTCAGGCTCCGCGGACATTATCTCCATCATCTTGGACGCATTCATGCCTGTGTTCAAAGTGTAGGTGCCGCTCCTTATCTTTTTATGATAAGCAGACAAAAACTCCTGACAGAAAAAAAGCTTTGCGTCCTTGATAAGTCCGCGCTGCTGAAGTATCTTGCCCACGTCCATGGCGTCCACGCCGTCGGGAATGGTCACGTACACATCCCGCCCGTTTCCGTAGGTCATGGGCCTGTCGGCAAATATGTCATAGCCAAAATCGTAAGCCTTCTGTCCGCACTGATATATAAAAGAGGCGGCGATCATAATGATTATGATCCTTAAGGCCGTTTCAATAATCACGGCTATGATTTTTTTGTAGATTGATGTATCGTTCATGTTAATTCATTTTATTATTTTTTGATTAACTATTCAGCCACCACATTCACAAAACACGTTGCTTCGCAACTTTTTCATCCGCTTCGCGTATGAGTTTTGTTCATGTGGTTACTTCGCCAAATATCTGAAACCCGACTTTTATGCAAGCATAAGTCGTGTTTCAGATGCATGGCTCTGAATAGTTAATCAAACTCTATGGCGTCCATCACTTCGTCTACGATCCCCTGCATCAGACGTATAAAAGCCAGCTCCCTGGCCAGAAAATTATGGACCATGGGATTGGCGCGGAACTGCTCATACTCCCGCTCAAATTTATCCAGCTCCCAGGCCAGCTGCTTAGGATCCATATCCGTCTGCTGGAGCTCAAAATTACGCTCCCTGAAGGTGTCGATCTGAGCCTTTAACTCAGGCTCACGATTGACTTCCCTCAAGGCGTTCTGATACTTATTATATTCATCACTTTGAGTTATGGCTTCGATCAGTTCATCGAGAGCCTGCCTTACATCACTCATTAGATCTCCTGTATGATAGGTATTATCATGGGACGCCTCTTGGTCTTTTTCCAGAGGTATTCCGTCAGTTCACTCTTTATGGTGCTCTTTAATTTGCCCCAGTCCGTCACTCCTCTTTCCAGAATGATATTGACTTCCTCATCCACGATCTCGGTAGCTTCGGTTATCAGCTCATCCGACTCCCTCACATATACAAAGCCTCTGGACACGATATCCGGACCTGCAACTATGGTAGCCGATTCTTTTTCTATGGTGAGGACCACTATGACTATGCCGTCCTCCGCCAGGTGCTGTCTATCCCTTAAGACTATGTTTCCCACATCGCCTACGCCCAGGCCGTCTACGAAAACACTGCCGGTTAACACCTTGCCGGTAACCTTGGCAAATTCTTTTTTGCCCCCGTTTAACTCCAGCACGTCACCGCTGCTGAGCATGAACACATTCTGCTTGGGAATCCCCAGATCGATGGCCAGGTTGGCCTGAGCCTTTCTGTGCTTAAACTCGCCGTGTATGGGGATGGCATACTTCGGGCGAACCAGGGAATAGATGAGCTTTATCTCCTCCTGGCAGGCGTGGCCCGATACGTGGGTATCCTGGAATATGACCTCGGCCCCCTTCATGGCCAGCTCGTTTATGACCTTTGTCACAGCCTTTTCATTACCCGGTATGGGGTTTGATGAAAAGATGATGGTATCTCCGGGCTCAATGGATATCTTGCGGTGAAGGTTTGAAGCTATCCTGGAAAGCGCCGCCATGGACTCACCCTGGGAGCCTGTGGTTATTATGGTCATCTTTTCATTGGGATAATTCTTTATCTGATCTATGTCTATGAGCGTATTCTCAGGTATATTTATATATCCCAGCTCTGAGGCTATCTCCATGACATTCACCATGGAACGGCCCTCCAGTATGACCTTACGCCCGTATTTATACGCTGAGTCTATTATCTGCTGGACTCTGTCCACATTGGAAGCAAAGGTAGCGATTATGATCCTGGTTCCCTTATGCTCCGCAAATATATTGTCAAAGGTCCTGCCCACGGTCCTCTCGGAATTGGTGAAACCGGGGCGTTCCGCATTGGTGGAATCACACATGAGCGCCAACACTCCTGCCTTGCCTATCTCGGCAAATCTCTGCAGATCTATGGCGTCACCGAAGACCGGCGTATAATCCACCTTAAAGTCTCCCGTATGCACTACCACGCCGGCCGGAGAATATATGGCCAGCGCCGATGCGTCCACTATGCTGTGATTCGTCTTTATAAATTCAACCCTGAACTTACCCAGTGTGATCATCTGTCCATGGGCTATAATCTTTTTCTTCACGGAATCTTTCATCCCGTGTTCCTCCAGCTTATGATCGATAAGCGCGATGGTAAGTCTGGTGGAATAAATGGGGGCATGTATCTCTTTTAAGATATAAGGGATCGCTCCGATGTGATCCTCATGACCATGGGTTATGACAAACCCCTTTATCTTTTTCTCATTTTCCTTGAGATATGTTACATCAGGAATGACCATGTCTATCCCCAGCATATCGTCCTCAGGAAAAGCCAGCCCGCAATCAACTACTATTATACTGTCCTCGAATTCGAATGCAGTCATGTTTAAACCAATCTGTTCCAATCCGCCCAGGGGGATTATCTTCAGATTTGAGGCAGTACGCATATTAAATTTACTCAAAAAAACTCCTTTCTTTACGGAGAATCTACCTTTCTATACTTAGTTCCGTATCTTCTTCGAAAATCTTTGCCACGATGTCCAGCTCAGTCTCGTCCTCCAGGATGATGTATGTACTCTCCGCCTCCTCATCCCCGGAAGTCTCCTTCAAAATGCAGACTTCACACTCTTCATCGTCGGGTCTGTCCGTTACAAGCAGGTAATTCCTGCCGTTAATTCTCGTATCGGCGATGATGGTAAAGAGTATCTCCTCACCATCGTCACCCGTAAATATAAGACTGTCCGCTCTGTCTTTTTCGCTCATGATCTTTGTTTCCTTTTATATCTGTCATTTTTAAGATCCTTCGTCACTTCGTTCCTCAGGATGACATTTGATCTATATTTCCGGATGACATGCGATCTATGTTTCCGGATGACATGCGATCTATGTTTCCGGATAACATGCGATCTATGCGTCTGGATGACATCTGACTCATGTTTCAGGATGACATTGAGTTCCTCTGCCGATCAAGATAACTCTGCAGTATCAATACAGCGGCCACCTCGTCCACATACTCGCCGTGCTTTTCACTCTTTACGCCCATCTCGTCAAGACTCCTGTGAGCCTGAATGGTGGTGAGGCGCTCATCCCGCAAAATGACAGGAAGACCCGTACGCCGCTCCAGGTCCTCTTTAAACGCCAGGGTAGCCTTGACTCTTTCGCCCTCTTTTCCGGACAAAAGCACAGGGTAGCCCAATACTATGGATTTGACATCGTATTTTTCGATCAGTTCTTCAATGGCCGAATATGTCTTTCGAAGCTTGTTCTCACGCTCCCTGCGGATGATGGTGATACCCTGGGCGGTGATGCCTAAGGGATCGCTGATGGCCACGCCTACAGTCTTTGAGCCAAAATCCAGGCCCATCATACGTCCCGTTCCGTCAGGAGAAGTTACCTTGTCTTCTGCCCCCGATTTCATATCGGGGGAGCCCGTCGCGGCTTTGAGCGACTTCAAAACTTCTCCGTCAGGAGAAGTTACCTTGTCTTCTGCCCCCGATTTCATATCAATTCCATCCATTGATATCGATATACTCCACCAAAAGCTCTTCTACCAGCTCATCCCTCTCGACTCTCATGATAAGGGAACGGGCATTGTTATGACTGGTGATATATGTGGGATCTCCCGACATGATATATCCCACGATCTGGTTTATGGGATTATATCCCTTTTCCACCAGAGCCTCATAAACAGTCTCCAGTACTTCCTTTACACCCACCTCAGGCTCTGTGTCCACCTCAAAAAATTTAGTATTTCCGAAATCGTTCATCTTTACCCTCTTCTTTAGATCAACCTTATTTGTTTACCCGGCGTATAAAACCACAACATATGGCAGCCGGAGGAATATCTTATGTCAACGCATAGATAGTTTATTTTACCTCAAATTCGTCCATAATGCAAATCTGTCTGCCATTTTCAAAAATATCGGACAGAGCGATGTGCCCTATAAGGATCTTTCCCCTAAGATCCTCATCTGACTTTACTCCGCAGCGGATATATTCTGCGGTATAGCCCACCTGTAATTTTTGTCCTTCTATCACAGTCTCCTCCTCTATCAGAAGAGAGGGCATATAAGCCTTTTCGCCGATGATGCCTTCGATATATTCCGCCCGCTTTTTTTCATTCATGGCAATGAGAACACTGCTTCGCTGCGCCTTAACCCTGTCTGTAAGCTGTCCCTTCATCTTAGCCGCTATCGTCCCCTGCCTCTTTGAATATTTGAATATGTGGGTTTCAAAAAATCCGATGCTCTCCACAAAGCTCCTGCTTTGTTCAAAATCCTCATCACTTTCCCCTGGGAATCCGGTTATCACGTCGGTGGTGATGGCAGGGTAAGCCCCTCTTTTTTCATAAAAGGCATCCCTTAAGTATTTAACTGACGCGGCATATTCCTCGGGAGTATAGTGCCGGTTCATCCGCTTCAGTGTATCGGCACAGCCCGATTGGAGGGACAGATGAAAATGAGGGCAGAGTTTGGGGAGTGCAGCCAGTTCTCCGGCCAGCTGCGGGGTGATGATCCCCATTTCAAGGGAACTTAAGCGTATCCGGTCGATCCCTTCGACTTCATGGACAGCCTTTATCACGGAAAGCAGAGTCAACTTTCCGTCAATTTTGTACTGCAAATAATCTTTATGCTTCGACGAGACTTCATCCACAGCGAGGTCCTTTCCATAGGAACTCACATGGATCCCCGTGAGCACCACTTCCCTGAAGCCTGCCTTTGCAAGATTTTTTGCCTCATCCACTATTTCCTTAAGATCCCGGCTTTTGATACGGCCTCTCACATATGGAATGATGCAATAGGTACAGAACTGATTGCAGCCATCCTGGATCTTGATATATGCCCTGGTGTGTTCACTGGCCGGCAGCTGCTGCAAAACATAATCCTGACATTCCGGATTGTCTGCCTCCGACAACCGTATATTTTTAAAATATTCTGTCAGAATCCCGGCGATGCGATCCTTATCCTCATTTCCTATGAGCACATCCACCCCGTCGGAAAGTATCTCATCCTGTTCTCTGCTTTGTACATAGCAGCCCGCCGCCACTATGACCGCGTCCGGGTTCATCTTTTTGGCCCTGTGCAGGATCTGCCTCGATTTCCTGTCCGCTATGTTGGTGACCGAACAGGTATTTACTATATAAATATCCGCCTTATCCTCAAAATCCACAGGCTCAAAACCCGCATCTATAAGGCATCCAGCCATCCTGTCACTCTCATAGGAATTCACCTTGCACCCCAGGGTATGGATGGCAAAGCGCAGCCTGCCTTTGGCCTTGCTCTTTTTCTCATTATCAGCACCTGTTTTATAAGTAACACTTGACATTTTTCACCTGTACCTTTAGTATGTTAGTTGTATATGCGGATAAAAAGGTCCGAATAAATACATCAAATAATGATGAGGAGGAAATTATTATGAAGACTGTTACCATTTCATTAAACTCAATCGATAAGGTTAAAAGCTTCGTTAACGACATTACCAAGTTCGAATATGATTTCGATCTTGTATCCGGCAGATACGTGATCGACGCTAAGTCCATCATGGGTATCTTCTCTCTGGATCTTTCTAAGCCCATCGAGCTTAACATCCATGCAGAGGATGACGCAACTGAGGTTCTTGAGGTTATCAAGCCTTATCAGGTATGATCGGATTTCACCTCCGGTGATTTTAAAAGGCCGCTCTTTATGGGCGGTCTTTTATATTGCTCCGACATAATAAAGCCACTACATTTAATGATCAAAACAATGTTGCCCTCTCATCTAAAACTGATCTCATCCAGGTCCTCAGCCTTCAATTCCTCCAGTTCCTCTATCTCATTTTTCACCCCAAACACACACTTCCTGGTCTTATAAAAATGAAGTCCCGTATCTTTGAACCGCTCATAAGTCTCACGATCCAGCACATATATCTTCCCGGGGTCCGCCTCACCTGCCATTATCCCGGCAGTATATCCATCCCTGGTCTCATTTATCTTTTCATCTATATCCCTGGCAAAATAAAATGAATTCACCGTCAGCTCATGACGCATAGCAAAATATGCGGTACCCATGTTAAAGCTCGTGTCATCTTCATAGTTTACGAAGCCGTCATATCTGCTCCACACCTCATCCGGAAGTGAAAGTTCATCCCACACCGTGCGATAAGTCTTCTGGGCCATGTAATATTTCCCCTGCTTTTCCATGATCCAGCCGGAGAAATCCACAGCCTGCAGCGTAATGCAGACCAGCAGCAACACGCTCACCGCCTTCACAGTTTTCGTACTCTGACCCAAAGAACCATCCCCCGCTTTGAGAGACAATAAAGCACCTCCTTTGCCCAGAATATCCTCCGTACATTTTGCCAGCGCAAAGATCAAAAGATATAGAACCGGCCAGATAAAACGGCCGTTGGATCTGAATATTCCCAGGATACGGCTTAGAACCACGGGATAGGGCAGGGAAAAGATCAGTCTGTCGCCAAAGGCAAATACGGGACTCACCGAGCTCAACACCAGAATAAGTGCCAACAGAACAAAGGAAAAACGCAAAGGATGCGCTTTCATAAACCTTATAATGAAGTTTTCATCCCTGTACACACTGTCTGCCGCTGCTCCCGATCTCTGATCAAAAGAGCCCGTCCCGGCTTTGAGGAACTTCAAAACAGTCCACACCAGGCAGAATACAGTAAGCACCAGCACCCCCAGTCCCGGATATATGGCACCCTCAAACTGCATGGAAGTATAAAGGGGCAGGGAGGGCAAAAAAGCGCTGTGTCCCAGAGGGTTGATCAGGGAATTCAGGTTCATGGTGAAGTCTCCCACCCAGTAATTACCGTTTCCCGAGGGGAAATTGAAAGCGCCCATGATCCAGAGCACTGCGACTGCACCCATGGCCATGGAAAACAGCGAAGCCAGGGCTCCTTTAAAGATCTGCTTTTTCTTTGAAGGTGCAGCTATCATCTCCCTTACATATCCTGCCAGTATGATGATAGCAGCCATGGGAAGAAAGTATAAATGTATGCCTGCGCACAGTTCTCCCATGGTAAGGGCTCTCCTCGTCTGTTTCCTGATGCTCTCACCGGACAGACCCGACAGAACCATATAAAAACACATGAGTATCAGCCACTGGGATGAAAGGGAGGTGTGATAAAAGGTCCGAAACAGCAGCGGGTAAGACAGTACGCAGAAAAACGTGCACACTTCTATGACCAGTGTATTTTTGACCAGCTTTGACAGACAGGCTCCCGCATAGGCTCCCGTCAGCGCATAGCATAAAAGCGCATACCATCCGAAATACTGAAAGGGTCTGGGCAAATAGGGCGACAGGCACTTACACGCAAACGCCAGCAGCGGAATGGAATCCGTGTAAACTATTGACATTTCATGAGGATAGGACAGTTTGTCCGTCATCCCCACGGGAAAAGAATAGGAACTGTCCCTGTAAGCCATCCAGCCAAGGTAATGCTGCCTTAAGTCCACGTCGGATTTAAATATCCAGCCGTCGGCCATCACATCCAGAACAGCCACGCCGTAGATGATCAAAAAGGCCACGATCCCCATCAGCAGACCGTGTATAAATGATCGATTGTTTCGAAGTTCACTTGCTCGCATATTTTTTACGCCGACGTCACCCTTTTTCGCTCAGACTTAAAGACCAACTCGCCCCACAGTCCCGCTCAGCCAGGTAGCCTTTTTCGCTCAGACAGAAAACCAACTCGCTTAAAAGGCCACCTGTCTGCGCGGGGCTTACACAACAGCGACAGACAAGACTTAAGTTAATGACATTGCTCATGCTACTCATCCCACCTCAATGATCTCATCAGTCTCGAGGGCCGTAGCCACCAGCTCGTCTATCCTTTCAGCAAGCCGCTTCTCACTTTTTTCCATGGCAGCTACCGAAGGCTTGGTCACAGGGTGCTTGGCCACAAAGATGGTGCAGCAGTCCTCATAGGGCAGGATGGAGGTCTCGTATGAGCCTATCTGCTGGGATCTGTCGATGATCTCCTGCTTATCCATGCCTATGCAGGGACGGTATACCGGGATGGTGCACACCGCATTCGTAGCCATGAGGGAATGCATGGTCTGTGACGCCACCTGGGCTATACTCTCGCCTGTGATAAGGCCCAGACATCCACCATCCTCAGCCAGCTTCTGTGCGATGCGCATCATATAACGCCTCATGATTATGGTCAGCTGATCATGGGGACAGGTCTCATATATATACATCTGAATGTCGGTAAAATTGATGACATGCAGTTTGATCCGGCCCGTGTACTGCGCCACTATGGCTGCCAGATCCACCACCTTCTGCTTGGCGCGGTCCGATGTATAGGGCGGTGCATGGAAATACACAGCTTCCAGATCCACGCCTCTTTTTCCTATCATATATCCCGCAACAGGCGAATCTATGCCGCCGGATAAAAGCAGCATAGCCTTGCCCGCCGTACCTGAGGGCATACCGCCGGGACCGGGTATGATCTCGGAATATACGTAAATCTTATCCCTTATCTCGACGAACACTTCCACCTGAGGTTCATGCACATCCACGGAAAGTGTGGGCAGGGCCTTAAGTATCAGTTCTCCCAGATCCATGTTTATGGCAGGAGAGGTGCGGGGGAAGTTCTTGTCTATCCTGCGGGTCTTCACCTTAAAGGTAAAACTCTTCCCTTCATATTTGTCCTTCATATAGGAGACCACATCCGATTTTAACGTGTCATAGTCACTGACCTCAAACACCTTCACGGGACAGATCCCCACTATGCCGAACACCTTTTTAAGGGCGGCCACCACCTCGTCCTGGTCAAAGCCCGAGGCGTCCACCATGATCCTGCCCTGGGACTTATACACCTCAAAATTGCCGGTGAGCCCATAGAGCACCTGCCTGATACGTTTTACCAGCGCATCCTCAAACTTATATCTGTTCTTTCCTTTTACGCCGATCTCGGCGTATTTGATCAAAAATGAATTCGTTTCCATCCTGTTCCTGCTTACACTTTCCATAATAATTTCTTACACTGTCTAATTTCATCAAAGCCGGACCGGTCCACGATACCCTCCCTAAAAACGGCTGCCGGCCTCAATCTGTATATTATATCAAAAAAGCGCTTTTTTGTGAAATGATTCCGTTTTTGTACTTTGCAGGATTCCATGTTTTCCTGTATAATGGTTGAGTTGTTCCCATAAGTCTTATAAAGTATACCCCGCGCAGGCAAAGAGCGGGTAAAAAAGGAAAACATCAACATGATATATCTTGACAATTCCGCCACCACCATGGTGATGGACGAAGCAGCAAATAAAGCACTCACCCTAATGAAAAGCGAATACGGAAATCCCAGTTCCATGCACTCCTTCGGCTTTGAGGCCGAAAAGGAAGTGCGACAATCTGCCGACATATTCGCCCGGATCTGGCACTGCGATAAGGATGAGGTATTCTTCACTTCCGGCGGTACGGAAGCGGACAATCTGGCCATATTAGGCGCCGCATCAGCCATGAAGAGAAAAGGCAATCACCTCATCACCACAAAGATAGAACATCCCGCCGTGCTGGAGCCCTTTAAATATCTGGAAAAAGAAGGCTTTGAGGTCACATACTTAGGAACTGACGAAAACGGAATCATCTCTCTTAATGAACTACGCGATTCCCTCAGGGACGACACCATCCTGGTCTCCATCATGCATGTAAATAATGAGATCGGCTCCATCCAGCCCGTGGAGGAAGCGGCAAAAATCGTAAAGGGAAAGAATCCCGACTGTCTTTTTCACGTAGATGACATCCAGGGCTTCTGCAAACTGACCCTCCTACCGAAAGCCTCCGGAATAGACATGATCAGTGTATCGGGGCACAAGATCCACGCCCCCAAAGGAACAGGCGTCCTCTACGTGAACAAAAACATCCGCATAAATCCCGTCATCTTAGGCGGAGGACAGCAAAGCGGCATGCGCTCCGGCACGGAAAATGTCCCGGGAATCGCAGCCATGGCTGTCGCTGCGGACATTCTGAATAAAAAGCTCAAAGAAAACGCAGAATATCTGTATGAGTTAAGGCGTCACTTTGTCGGGCAGATAAGTGATATCGAAGGACTTAAGGTAAACGGAGCCGGCGGATTTAACTATTATAAAGACTCCGGCAGTGATGACATTTCAGGTGATGACATTTCAGGTGATTCCCGGATTGTTTCAGACAAAACAGTGATAGATTTTGCCCCCCACATAGTCTCCCTCTCAGTTTCCGGTGTCAGGGCCGAAGTACTGCTCCATGCTCTGGAGGATCGTGAAATCTATATTTCCGCAGGCTCTGCCTGCTCCTCCCATAAACGCGCACACAGCGCCACCCTTTTATCCATCGGTCTTGAAAAAGATCTGCTGGATAGCACCGTCAGATTTTCATTCTGCGAGAAAAATACAAAGGAAGAGATAGATAAAACGGCAGAAGTCCTTAGAGAACTCCTGCCGATGCTGAGGCGGTTTAAGAGAAGATAAAACATCTCATCCGATCATTGAGTTTTATGGATTGATCATCTTTTCTTTACAGATACAGGGACAACCACGACATAACAGTGATGGGGGCGGTTTCCGTGCGAAGGATCCGCTTTCCCAAGGTGATGGGGGTAAAGCCCGCCGCCATACACTGCTCTATCTCCTTTTCATCAAAGCCCCCCTCAGGGCCGATAAAGAAGGCAACGGATTCTCCGGCCTTCAGATTTTCAAGAATACTTCTGGTTTCTTTTATATCATCGGTACAAAGCTCATAGGGTATCAGCTTTGTACTGCAATTCTTTTGGGCATATTCCAGAGCCTCTTTCATGCTCATGGGCGCCTGTACTTTGGGAATCAGGCTACGGTGTGACTGCTCTGCCGCGCCTTTGGCGATCTGCTGCCATCTCTCACGCTTCTTTCCCGCCTTTTTGTCATCCAGTTTTACTACGGATCTTTGGCAGCTGACGGGTATTACTTCATATACCCCCAGTTCCACACATTTTTGTATCACAAGCTCCAGCTTGTCGCCCTTGGGCAGTCCCTGGAACAGGTATACCTTTGATGAAAGCTCGCTGTCGGAACGCTTGACAAATCTGATCCTGCAGATAACCTCATCTGAGTTCATCTCTTCGATGACGCAGTTATAATCATTTCCCAAAGGGGAATCCTCGTTACAGGTATCATCTGTCAGATCATCGGCTGTATCAAAAAAAGCACCTGATCCCGATATGCCGGCAGGATCTTTTCCGGCCTCTGTATCCTTAAGGCAGACCAGCAGTTCATCCCCCACCTTCATCCTGAGTACATTTTTGATATGATTCACATCAGGACCTGTGAGGCTGATCAAATGCTCTTCTTCATTTATGGAATCACTGTCCGCAAAGAACCGGTGCATTACAAAAGTCTCCCCGTGACGCATCTCCACTCGCCGTCGGATTCACACTTTATATCCGAAAGGCCGGCTGCCTCCATAGCCTGTGCCACATCACCTTCACGGCCCTCGATTATGCCGGAAGTAATAAAGGTGCCGCCCTTTTTAAGAGCAGCCACCGCCATGGGCGTCATGGGGATCAGAATATCAGCCAGGATATTGGCCACCACCACATCATAGCAGTCATAGCCCACCATATCCTGAACCGACTTATCGTCGATTATATTTCCTATTATCAGGGAGAAATCCTGCTCAGTCAGGTTATTTCTGGCAAAATTATCCTCGCAGGCATCGATGGCCGCCACATCCAGATCGGTAGCCATGATACTTTTTGCACCAAATTTAAAAGCAAGAAGGGAAAGGATGCCCGAGCCCGTACCCAGGTCGAGAAGTTTCATACCTGCTGACGATCTCTCTTCCAATTCCTTTCTGATGGCACGGATGCACAGCCTCGTGGTTTCATGCTTCCCTGTCCCAAAGGCCATGCCGGGATCCGTATGGATCACCATAGACACTTTTTCACCATTTTTCGAATACTTTTCGATCAGTTCCTCATCACTGATGCCCTCCGTCTCCCATGAAGGAATGAAAAGGATATCATCTATGGTAAAGCTCTTGAAATACTGCTTCCAGTTATTGATCCAGTCCGCATCCTCAGTATCCGTCGTGGTGATGCTGCACTCGCCTATATCCACATAAAAAGGATCATCCTTATTTGCCTTATACTCGAGGATGGCTTTATTTAAAGAGGTCAGTATACTCTTATAATCATTCTTTGCCCCACTCTCAGGCGAATCCGTACCCTCAGCGCCTTCCTCATCGGAGAGATAAAAGCTGACATAAGCTATCCCGTCATCATTTCTCTCAGGGGCGATGTCCACGAACATCTGCGCCTTTTCCTCATCAGTCAAAGGGACGCTGTCCTCTATTTCCACGCTGAAAATATCCAGGGATGCCAGTATCCCCGTTATGACCTCTTCGGCTTCGGATCTGGTTTTAATGGTAAATTTTTTCCAGGTCAACTCATTATCTCCTAACTAAACCTTCGTTTATATCTGACCGTATTTCACCGATTATCATATACTGCTTTATTTCAGTTATCAAAAAATCTGCTTACTTTTCAGACTTCCAGATCCTTGCCGGTGAGCAGCTTATAAGCCGACAGATACTTTTCGATAGTCTTATCCACTATCTCCTCAGGCAGGGTCCAGTCATGGCCCTCGTTTGCCTTGAGCCAGTCTCTTGCAAACTGCTTGTCGAAAGAAGGCTGTGAATGGCCGCTCTCATAACCCTCGGCAGGCCAGAATCTGGATGAATCCGGTGTGAGCATCTCATCGCCCAGGACTATCTCACCCTTTTCGTTAAGTCCGAATTCAAATTTCGTATCCGCAATGATTATGCCCTTTGTCAGCGCATAATCGGCGCATTTTTTGTAAAGGGCAATAGTGCAGTCGCGAAGCTTCTCGGCATATTCCTGTCCTTTTCCGGGGAAATATTTTTCCAGATGCTCCACGCTCTGCTCAAAACTGATATTCTCATCATGATCCCCTATCTCAGCCTTGGTGGAAGGGGTATAGATGGGCTCAGGCAGCTTATCGGATTCCTTAAGGCCCTCAGGCAGCTTTATGCCGCAGACGGTGCCGTCCTTCTGATATGAAGCCCAGCCGCTTCCGGTGATATAACCTCTGACGATACACTCGATGGGCAGCATCTGAAGTTTTTTGCACATCATGGACTTACCCTTAAACTCATCTGTCCTGAAAAACTCTGGCATATCATTCACATCGGTGGAAACCATGTGATTGGGCAGGATATCCTGAGTATAGTCAAACCAGAACTTGCTCATCTGCGTCAGAACCGCACCCTTATTTTTAACCACGTTTTTTAAGATCACGTCAAAACAGCTGATCCTGTCGGTGGCAACCATGATAAGGGTATCGCCGTTATCATATATTTCTCTTACTTTTCCTTCTTTGATGGGTTTCATGTTTCTCCTCCTGATATTTTTCAAATTATTCCTACGAATTTTCTTTTTCCTGTATATTTGATCTTTCATGATTCTTCGCTTCGCTCAGAATGACAAAACCGACTGTCATCCTGAGGCTTTAGCCGAAGGATCTTTATTTAATCAATTTAAAGTGTCAAACATTCATGATTCTACGCTTCGCTAAAACAACATTGCTGGTCAATGATCTCATGAACAGCCCGCGTCCATGGTATCTATGATATCATTTCCGAAATTCCTTATGGTGCCCTTGGCAAAAGGACTTCCCACATCACATCTGCCATGATGATATTCTTTTTTCATGCTGCCCTGTGCCTCATCCTCGGTCACATTCACCTTTATGCGGCTGTTGCCTGAGCGGCACATATCATCCAGTATATTTATGATATTTTCTACATCATCCATAGCTACACCTCCCATAAGGTTCATCTGAGCCTTTTTCTTTCAACTCATTCTTTCATAGATCACTTGACACTACCAAAGTTACCTCAGAAATCAAAATCATCAAACTCCGAACGGTATCTTTTATGCTTCTTGATTATCTTACGTCTGCGCCTGCTGGCAAAGCTGTAATTCCTGGCTATGGCCTGCAGGATAAAGATCAGCAGACATCCGCCTATTACGATACCTATGATAAGGAGCACCTTTTTTATATCCACAAAGACAATGCTCTTTCCGCTTTTTTCTATCTCCTCATCCAGGGTAACCCGCTCCTTCACGGGCTTTTTGCCAAATTCGAATTCCTTAACCTCGCTGTTGTTCACCAGGATGCTGCCGGAGCCCACACTCGTCTCCCCCAGATAATAGGTTATGGTGGCCAGGATGTTATTGTCACCGCTCTCATCATAAGTAAGCTTTGACGTAAGCTCATCAAAATTCACATCGTTCGGGATGGTGATCACATCGGATCTGTCTATGGTAAACAGATCTTTTGAACTGCCGAAGATATCTATATCCGTGTCAAAGAAAGTAGATGTATCCAGTGAATAGTTGGACTCGTTGTCCGCTATATTTATGTTTTTAAAATTCTCAAAGCCGTAATCAAAAAGTGCGGCCGTGTCCTCATACTGGTATGGCCTCTCATCCCTCATGACGGTACATACCAGCAGCATACCATCCTTTTCCGCACAGCTGGCCAGAGTCTGATGGGCCACGGTGGTATAACCGGTCTTTCCGCCCACTATATATTCATAGGCATGTGACCTGCCGGAAAGCATCTTATGATGGTTGGTAAGGCCGAACTCATCGGGCTGCTTTGCGCTGGGATAGATCGTATAATAACTGGTGGAAGCGATATTCCTTAAAGTTTCATTTTTAAAAAACTCTGCGGTAATGAGAGCCAGATCATGAGCGCTGGTATAATGATCATCATTATGCAGGCCATTTGCATTCATAAAATGGGTATTGGTACAGCCCAGCTCTGCCGCTCTTTTGTTCATCATGTCGGCAAAGCCCTCTATGGAACCTCCCACATGCTCTGCCACGGCACTGGCCACCTCATTGGCCGACGCCAGCAAAATACAATAGAGGCACTCCTCCATGGTCATCTCCTGACCCACGTCTATACCCACGTTGGATGAATCCCTCTCTATTCCATATACCGCTTCATTAGAAAAGGTAACTATCTCATCCAGCTGACAGTTTTCCACCGCAAGAAGACAGGTCATAACCTTTGTGGTGGAGGCAGGATACATGGGTGTATCCATATTTTTTGCATAAAGGATCGTGCCTGAATTGGCGTCCATCAGGCATGCAGAACTGGCACCTACCACAGGCCCCTTAGGCCAGCCGTAGATGTCATTACTTTCGATATGAAGGCTCCGGTTTTCATTGAGCAGGTCCTCACCCGTAGGCTCCGCAAAAACCAGAAGCACCATGTTTATTGTGATAAAAAGGGTCAGCCAGATGGCTATCGCCCTGCGTAGAGTCTTTTTCATATTCGACAATGATAACATAATTTATCGGATATGGCAATTTATACCGATCATTCCGCGAATATCCCCGGATATCGTCGCTTTATGCCTGTCTTAAATCATGACAGGTTACAGCACGGAGGGCATCTCACGCCCAGGGATCGGCACTTTCCGGCTTCCTTATATCAGCGAGCAGAAACTGCTCCCACAGATACCACTTCCCGTCCTTCGCCTTTCGCATCTGGATCGCCCTTGGTGAATCGGCTCCCCCTGACTTAAGATACAGTTTTGCATAACCCTCTTCCTGATAGGAATAAGGATTCTCGCTTATCGTAAGGGTGAAAGGCTCTGACGGCTTATAATCATTCCCGGGAAGGGCCCCGTCAAAAAATGATCTGGGCACATAATCCTTGTCCATAAACCTGTCACGGATGAACTGCTGTTCCATAGAACTTAAACCCGCCGGCCCCTTCAAAAATTCAAGCATCTTAAGGGACTCATCCCTGTCCTTCGGATACACGCAAAGCGCAGCCACTGTAAGGGCCGCCGTCTTAAAGGGCGTATCCATCTGTGCCTCCTTAAGCACCTTCATCTCATCAAGTGCCATCGGAATCGCTTCAAATATGATCTTTTCTTCTGCCATAGCATTATCCCCCATTTATCCACTTTATTGTTTCAAATATGCTTACACCACTTATCTCATAATCATTTACTCCTGCCATCCATACCATTCGCTTTCATCAACAGGTTCGCCATTTATAGTATAAACATCCATTTTTTTTAACAGAATCAGGTCATCTATTTCACCTGCATCGTTTAACACGTATTTAAAACGATATTGCGTTGTTACGTCATCTGATTCATCAATATCGAAAATGCGATGCTTCTTTTCAGCAAAGATAATGACTACGTAGTCTCCATTTTCATTTGTCAAACCACTCCTGATATTTGCGATATTGTTTACATCATCCAATATATTTTTTCTGTTTTTGTACTTTGTCTTAAAATGCTCTGAAAGAAAAAGGGTATCCCAATTTGTGTACCTTGAAAGAGCTGCCTGTATATCACCTACGATCAAGGACCTATCCATCTCTTTTAAATCAGTTATGCCATAGCACTTCTTAAGATTATTAAGTCGTTCTGTTTTATCCGGAATACTATATTTATTCAACAGATAATTAACGAGAAGCATTAACATAGTTGCTGCAAGCACCACGGATGCTATGATGGCACATATTTTTTTCCACCTCTTCATTTTATCTCTCCCTGTGCACCGATATACCTATACACACGTCTGTACCATTAATGTGCCAGAAGATCAACAGTGACTATATTATACCTCATATATTGGTAAAGGGTAAGCATTTTAAACATATGTTTTGTTCCAAATCTAAGGTGCCAAATTGGTACCTTAGAATTAATTCTTAAATAATCCCATTTTATGATATAGTGGTCCATACTACCCGCTATGATGCGGGAATGGATATAGAAGAATATGCCAAAAAGTATTATGAGTGCTGCGGCTATGGCTTTGGTGACAACTACGACGGGATCGCTTTGATCATATTTTTGAACAAGAGGGGATACTACCGCAATGCCATGATCTATGCATCCGGCAAGGGAGATGATAAACTCACTGAGGTAAATGAAGACAGACTTCTGGGATATTTTAGTGACAAGGCAGATTACAGTGATGATATTTACGGCGGCCTTACGATATATCTGGATAAACTCGGACGTATGGAAAAACCGGCCGCGTCCCCAGATCGACCATGTACTGGAGCTTTATCGGCATAACCGGACTTATCCTGGGTGCGATCTTTGCCAACATTTCGCTCAACAGTGCAAAAAAGAAAATGGATACTCCTGCTCTGTCCCTGAATGCAGATTTATACCTCGTGGACGGAAGCCTCAGTGTGACGGGAAATGACAGATTTCTCTCCTCTTCCACCACCACGACCTACTCACCGGTACACAAAAGCACATACTCCGGGAGCAGCTCATCCTCGAGCAGCAGCCACCGATCCTCATATTCGAGCAGCTACAGGAGTTCCTCGGGGCGCACCCACTCAGGCTCCGGCCGAAGGTTTTAGATCACGCAGTTTTTTCTGCCAGTATGGCCTCTAAAAAGGTATTGATCAAATTATTAGCTTTATCCTCATTACAGCACAATTTTCTTATCATATCAAAACTTGCTTCCATGATATTAGAAAAAGTGGATAATTGGTCCTTATTATTCCGATTCCCGATATAAACCTGCCAGCCATCCTGGACAGTTTCCATACACACAGAATCTTCCTGATACCCATTAACAGAGAAATATGTATCCGGAAATTCAGACAAAAGTAATTCCCGAAGTGCCACTTCACAATTCTTTACTTTGTCACTAACCATTGCATATCCTCCCTTAATCTCCCTGTTTCCAGTTCTGCCTGAATTATGCGTTCATGTTGAAACTGTACCGCTCCCCCGGGGCTGTCAAACATAGGTGCTACTATCCCACGTTTTACAATACATCTGACAAAAACACCATCTGTAATCACTTCATACTCATGGTACTCAATCGAATTAATATCATACGGCAGGCTTAATTCATCATATGCCGTTCCTTTTAAGGCAGTCATATCACTATATGGTGCCCCATATCGACACAGCATAGTACCCTTCGGCAATTCTATGATGTCATAATACCCATCAGTTCCAGAATATGTCTTAAGAAATCCTCGGGAATCTACGACTTCATCCTCTTCCTTCCAATAAGGATGCGGTACTCCGTTTTTATCATAATAACCGAAACCCGGGGAAGCGAGCCTTTTACTATTTGCCCTGACTTCCTGTCTAAAACAATTGAACACTTTCATTAATCATATTCCTTTCCATCATATCATAATTTCTCATTCATGAGAATTATGAAACAGATCATGTCCATACAAATTATTCAACTATACATTTCGTCCTCTATGGTTTTCTAAAGCGTGAATCCACTTTTGAAAATCAGAATTGAGTTTAAAACGCCTGTAAGACGCCGCATGCGCATTGTGATCAAAAGATCAACGGTCGTCATGCAAAAGAAAAAACAGAGCCAAAGACCTGATGG
>JAFRWW010000019.1 GCA_017441585.1 Lachnospiraceae bacterium | reverse complement strand
TAAAGATCCGAAAGATAACATTGCCTTCGAGCGCTGTATTGAGGTCATGAGCAGGCTGATCATGAAATATGGTCCGGGTTTACTTGAGAAGATGGATCGGGAAAAACTGAAAGATCTGATCAGTGCCGAGATAGTACTGGAAATCTGTGAAGATGTCAAGGATTAATTGTAAAAAAACGTGCCTTTTATGCGCATACGTGGTATAATAGGTGAAATGCTGTTGTATTAAGTGTTTCGGAGAATATTTGGATTCCGGCCCGGGTGATGGTATGGGGATATTTGTCACCGGTTTGTAAGCCGGTTTTTTAAGCGGAGGGTATTGTCATGGATAGTAAAAAAGGACTTGGAATCAGGGGTAAACTCATCGCAGCGGTAGTGCCTGTGGTACTGGCGTCGCTGGTCATAGTCACGATGTTCAATTCTAACGTGGCTAAAAAATCCATAAATGAAGAAATAGAAGGGAAGATGACCGAGACTCTGAACGGTAACCTCTACATGGTTGACGGTAAGCTGGAGAAGGTCAGAAAGGCTGCCGCCGATCTTTCAATTTTCGTATCGAAGACCTACAGGATATCTAAGATATCCGCCTTTCAGAGTGTGTTCGAACAGGCCATAAGGTCGGATGACATGGTTAATGGCTGTGGTATCTGGTTTGAGCCCAAGGTTTATACGGGAGATGCTGCATATTACTCCCAGGAGTATGTGGGTCCTTACTGGTATCGTGGGGACGGCGATGAGATCGTGGAGGACTGGCAGTATTCCAATGCGGAATATGACTATTTCTCACAGGAGTATTATCAGCTGGCAAAGGCACAGACTACCCTCGAGCCCATTATCACAGATCCCTATTATGACCCCGGAAGCGATTCCGTCATGGCTACCTGCGCCTGCCCCATATTCGGAGATAATAATGAGTATCTGGGCTGTGTGACTGTAGACATTGGCCTGGGCAGCATATCTGAGGTGATAGGTTCCATCAGGATAGGCGAGACAGGCAGGGCGATACTTTTGACATCAGACGGTACTTATATCTACACGGACGATATGTCAAAGGTTTCCGTCGCCATGAATATCAAATCCGATTCGGATGGTATCTCTTCCATAGGAGAGCATGTGCTTTCATCCGATGAGGGCAGGGAGGTTTATAAATCTTCCATGGGAGCCATGAATGCTTATTTCGGAACCGTATCAGGCGTAAACTGGAAACTTATCGTGGTCATGTCCCAGTCTGAGATAAACGCTCCCATAAACAGCATGCTCCGAATGTCCTTTATTATATGCCTCATAGCTGTGGTAATCTGCAGTGCTTTCATCATATTCATAGCAGGTAATATTTCGGGTGCCATCGAGAAGGTAAAGGTCTTCGCAGGTATTCTGGCTTCCGGCGATTTCACGGTGGATAAGCTGGATATCAAAAGAGCCGATGAGGTCGGGCAGATGTCCGAGTCCCTCAATAACATGTATGAAAGCAACAGCTCAGTCATCAGGAGCATTTCAAGCGGATCAGGTCAGGTTAAGGAATCGGCCATGCAGCTTACAAAAGTTTCGAGTGACCTGTCCGAGAAATTTGCTTCCATCAGGGATTCCATGGTCACGGTCAATGATGCCATGACCAATACCGGTGCGGCGACCCAGGAGGTTTCCGCTTCCACGAATGAGGTGAATTCTTCCGTGATGCGTCTGGCTAAGGAAACGGATCAGACCATGAGGGAAGTCAAGGAGATCTTAAAGCGCGCCGAGAGAGTGGTGAACGATTCCCGCAGGTCCTGTGACAATGCCATAGCCATCGCAGATCAAAGAGGCCGTGAGTTGGAGGAAGCCAGCTCAAAGGCTGAGGTCATAGAAGAGATAGGCGAACTGGCGGATTCCATTGCCGGCATAGCGGAGCAGATAAACCTTCTTTCCCTCAATGCTTCCATAGAGGCAGCCAGGGCAGGAGAGCATGGCAGGGGCTTTGCCGTGGTGGCTTCGGAGATAAACAAGCTGGCCACGGATACCGCCCAGACGGTAGAGCAGATAAAGCAGACTATAGACGCCATTCAGGGAGCTTTTTCGGATCTGGACAGATGCTCCAACGATCTGCTTAAATTTGTGAAGGAAACAGTGACTCCTGATTATGAGAGCTTTATTGAGACCGGAAAACAGTACGGTGCGGACGCCCAGTCCTTTGGAACTCTCACGGGACAGATCTCGGATATGGTGGAAAATATCAGCGAAGCCATGGATCAGGTTAATGACGCAGTGGCTTCCATAGCAGACAGCGCCAATGCCACGGCAGAGTCTTCGGCAGAGGTTACTGACACCGTGGAGGATGTAAATACCATGGTTTCCGATATCTCCTCCATGGCCAGAACCCAGCAGGATATTTCCTCCAGTCTTAATGATATCGTTAATGAATTTAAGCTTTGATACAGCACCTATACAGCATCTATACAGCATCTATTAGCCCGGTCAGACTAAAGCATGATCCTGACCGGGCTTGATCATGAACCCGATCGGATCAGATTACCCTTGCATTTTTTGACAAACAGTGGTATAATACTACCTTGCTTTGATTTTATGAGGTTGACAGATGAAAGACGGTAGTATGACGGATGTCCACAGTCACCTGATATGGGGTGTTGACGACGGATCGAGGAGTCTTGACATAAGTCTTGAGATGATCAGGATGAGTGTCGCTCAGGGCGTCGGCAGGATAGTATGTACGCCCCATTATTCCGAACAGTTTCATGGATATAATAAGGCTCAGGCCCTGGAAAAGTTTGAGCAGCTTAAAGCTGCCGTGGGGGATGAGTGTGAATTGTATCTCGGACAGGAAATCTTTGGCAGTGAGGGGATGCTTCAAAAACTCGCGGATGGTGAGTTACTCACCATGGGCGGTCAAAATTACGTTCTTATAGAATTTTATCCCTGGGAATCCGTATATAATATACAGCGCATGGTCAGAGAGGTGGAGATGCTGTCATATCACCCCATTTTGGCTCACATTGAGAGATATGAAGCGCTGTCTGATGAAAAAAAGGTAATGGAGCTGATGGAACAGGGCGCATACATGCAGATAAACTGTTCCGATATCTGTGGTCATCTGTTTGACAGGACTGCTGCTTATTGCAAGAGGCTTCTGGAATCGGGACTGGTGCACTTTTTGGGCACGGACATGCATGACACGAAGCACCGTGCGCCTAAGGTAAAGGCGGCACTTAAGTGGATGAATTCCAATCTTGACGATGAGTATGTGGCTGAGATTTGCAGTCTGAATGCGGATAAGATGCTTCGGGGTGAGAGGATATAATGCAGGACGAAAGATTTAAAATAGAAGATGATGAAGTCGAAATAGACCTGGTGGAACTGCTTTTTGCCATCAGGGCTCATTTATTTGCAGTCATAGTCGCCACTTTGCTGGGCGGCATCATAGCGCTGCTGGTTTCAATGTTTGTGATCAAGCCTCAGTATTCTTCCAGTTCCACTATGCTGGTACTGACAAAGGAGACCACACTGGCGTCCCTGGCGGATATACAGATGGGCAGCCAGCTGACCAATGACTATCAGGTGCTCATTACCAGCAGGCCGGTTCTCGAGGAGGTTATCTTTAATCTTAATCAGGATATGACTTATCAGAACCTTAAGTCCATGATAACCATAGATAATCCCAATAATACTCGTATCATAGACCTCACGGTGAAGTGTCATGATCCGGTGCTGGCCATGGAACTGGTAAACGAACTGGCCAGAGTGTCCTCTGCATTTATCGGTGATAAGATGGAGGTGGTTCCCCCCAAGATCATCGAGGAAGGCATAGTGCCTACGGAGAGGACCAGCCCCAATCATAAAAAGAGCCTTATAATAGGTATGTTCATCGGACTGTTTATAAGCTGTGGCATCATAGTTCTCATCACTATCGTAGACGACTCCATAAAGAGTGAGGCCGAGATAGTCAGGTTCCTGGATCTGCCGATGCTTGCCAGCGTACCCGATCGTAAGGACTTTATAAATTTACAGAAAGATTCCAAAAAGAAGAAAAAAAATCCGATATTAAACGTATTTAAGAAGGATAGCAGTAAGAAGAGTAAGAAAAAATGAAAAAACAGGTAGAGATGACAGACTCCCGTAAGGATGACAGGATGTACCAGGAGGCTATCAAAACCCTCCGTACCAACCTTCAGTTCGCGGGAGCAAATATAAAAGTGATTCTGATGACCAGCTGCTTTCCGAATGAGGGAAAGAGTGATGTCACCTTTCAGTTGTGCCGTGAATTCGGTAAGATCAGCAAGCGAGTCCTCATGCTTGACGCCGATATCAGGAAGTCTGCTTTCGTCAGCAGATACCAGGTTAAGGAAAAGGTAAAGGGACTTACCCATTATCTCAGCGGACAGGCAGGACTGGATGAGGTGATATATTCCACTAACTACGAGAATGTGGACATTATATTTGCAGGTTCACTCTCCCCTAACCCTACGGAGCTGCTGGAGTCTGAGGAAATGGAGTCCCTGCTCACTCAGGTGAGGGAGCAGTATGATTATGTGCTCATCGATACGCCGCCCTTAGCATCCATGTCTGATGCCATGATAGTGGCGAAGTGGTGTGATGGATCCATGATCGTCATAGAGGCGGAGAGGGTCAGCTACCGTATCGCACAGAAGGTTAAGCAGAATCTGGTGAGCACAGGATGCAGAGTGCTGGGCGTAGTACTTAATAAGGTAGACACTTCATCCCATCGTTACTACGGATATTATGGCAAGTATGGCAAGTATGGTAAATACGGCTATGGTTACGGT
>JAFRWW010000018.1 GCA_017441585.1 Lachnospiraceae bacterium | reverse complement strand
GGGATAGCTTCATACATCAGACATAAAGCGCCATATATCAGCAAAAAACTACAAAATATGCAATTTTCAAGGTTCAAGTGGTAACAATGCCATTCAGACGGCTGATTCAAATAGGGGTAGTGACCCCTACATCATTATATCACAAATTCTTTTTTTATGCCACGTATAAAGAATTTACCTAAATCATCCTTCCGCTCTTTTTCCTGGGATCCATGAGCGCCACTATACGGAAAGGCATAATAGGATGGGAGGATAAAAAGTTCATGAACCATCTTGCACAATGCTCCATGCCGTTGTGATCGCTGTTTATCCTCTGCAGATAATCATTAACATCCAGATACTTATAGGTATGCCTGCCGCCGATGAGAAGAAGCATGGCCTCTTCCCCCTTGTATGCGGGCATCAGTGCCTGTGCAACACGATCAGCGGAATACTCCCTGGCGCGGCTTAAAAGTGGCATTATCACAAAAGGTCCTATGACAGGCAGGAAATTGGCAAAAAAGCTCCAGAATATATATTTCAGCTGGACATGGTGCAGATAAGCGTGTCCGAACTCATGAGCCATGATAAAATACACTGACTCCGGATCTTTGTGCTCCAGATAGGCCACATCCACTATCTCCGCGTTAAGCTGGATATAGGGCTTACCGAATACCCATGAGGTATAGGCGTTCAACTGGCCGTTCATCTGCTGGACATATACCTCCGGCGGTCTCTTCATGCCAAGGAGCATGGAAAATTCCTGTACCTTCTTATATATTTCCGGATAATTCTTTTCTGAGACCTTCACACTGTAGCACATCTGGTCAGCATAGAGCTGGTACAGAATGATTATTATATATAAAAGTGTCAGTATTATCATAGTGATGCCGCTCACAATAGCCAATATGGACATACCGAAGGTCAGCAGCACAAAAAGAAGCGGTCCCGGTACATCCAAACTACCGGAGTCGATGGCTTCCGTGATCCCACTCATCATATCCCCGTCCAAAAGGAACTGCAAAAGCGCCAGTCCCACTCCCAGGACTCCCGCCAGGATAGAAATTATATACATGGGCACTTCCCAGCTATGCCTGGTCTTTTTGATCTCTGCCTGTACCTGCCTGGGATCGGGCCCCGGGTTAAATCCGCCGGCACCGTTCATTCCTCCCTGCCCGTAAGCGCCGCCGGCCTGAGCATTTCCTGTAGGTCCTCCCTGCCCGTATGCACCGCCGGTCTGAGCATTTCCTGTAGGTCCTCCCTGCCCATAAGCGCCGCCGGCCTGAGCATTTCCCATAGGTCCCGAGGGCTGCCCGGGATTACCAGGATTTACCTGTCCCTGTGGCATTCTGTTCTGATCATTGTTCTGTGGAATAAAATTTCCATCCATTTTTATTGTACCTCGATAATGCTATATTTTTCTCTCACATAATCAGGTCCTGTACTTATTCACCGCATCTTCAAGTCCGGATGAAAGCTTCCTGATACTGTCTGCCTGAGAGTTCACATCGTTTATCACATTCATGATCTGCGTGATGGACGCCGCCGTCTCCTGTGCGGAAGCCGCATTCTCCTCGGAAATGGCCGAGAGATTGTTTATGGAATCATTCAGCCTGCCGCAGGCCTCCTGGATACCCGATACATTATCCCTGATGATGCCCAAGGTCTGTCTGGTCTGCTCTATATCATCAAAAAGAGTCATCAGGGACTGCTGTGATTCCTCACTGATGCTACCCTGCTGTTTCATCACATCATTGAGTTTGTTAACTGACTCGATGGCCTTCTTTGTTTCCTTGGTCAGCTCAGCCATTATCTTTTTGATAGCAGCCGCAGACTCATTGGACTGGGTAGCCAAGGATCCTATCTCGCCTGCCACCACTGCAAAGCCCTTGCCCGCCTCACCGGCTCTGGCCGCCTCTATGGAAGCGTTAAGGGACAAAAGGTTTGTCTGTCTGGCTATGGAATCGATGGCGTTTGCAGCCTCTATGACCGTCTTCACCGAAGTGCCTACGGTATCCATCTCTTTTGTCACCAGATCCAGTTCTTCCAAAGAGCTTTGGATCGACTGGATCAAAATATCGAACCGGCCGGAAACCTGATGAGAATTCTCATTCATCTTCTGGGTGAACTGCTCCGCATTGTTGACCGTGTCTTCCATCTCCGAAAGTCTGTCCACGATACCCGCCACATCGGAAGATGCATCCGAGACCTCCTGGGCCTGCTGCGTAGCGCCGTGGGCCACCTCATCTATGGCATTTGAAAGATTGCCCATGGTACCCGTAGCTGACTGGGCTGATGCTGTCAGAGTTCCGGAATATGCAAAAGTATCATTGGCGCTGCCTTTGACACCGTTTACCACATCCCTGATCTGATCTATAAAAGCATTCATATTACCTGCGATGATCTCAAACTCATCACCGCTGTCCAGATTTATCTTCTTAGTCAGATCGCCATCGCCCCTGACGAGATTTTCCACTTCCTCATTAAGAGCGTTAAATCCACGATTGAGCATGTTCCTGATGATGGTCAAAAGCACGATGCTGATGCCCACTATCACAATAAATAAGATGATAATATTTATCAAAAGGGCACGCTGTTTGGCGTTCAGCTCCGCCGTGCTGATATCCACTGCAGCCAGTCCCGAGATCTCACCCTTTGAGTTCCTGAAAGGAGCATATGCCGTAAGATGCTCGCCCCACTCATCCTTATATGGCTTTGCCGTCATAACATTTTCACCCGTCATGGCCTGTGCCAGTTCTGCCGAATCATCATCAAAAGGATCGCCTATGGCTGCAGGCTCATCAGGATCCGCATCCACCATGTATACCGCGCCGGATCCGCTGTTCTTTACGGTGTAGGCATATTCTATGCCACCGTAATCCCTGAAAGGGATCATCTCATTTAATATAGACTGATAAGCTTCGCTTTCCTCGTCACCCACGCCGATAGTATCAAACAGATCACCGTCTATATTACTGGCCATACACTCCACTATGCTCAGCGCCCTTATCCTGACCTGCTCCATCATGGCGTCTCTGCTTCGAAGATAAGCCATGTTGCACAGCAGAAAATCCGAGATAATGATCAAAAGCAGCATCATTATGAATATTTTTTTTGAAATTCCGGCTTTTCTAGTCTTCATATCGTGTCCCCCATGAATTTACCAATCCTTTGTCATCCTAAGGCTTTAGCCGAAGGATCTTATTCCTTAAGTGTCATTACGCTGTCAACCAAGCAATCTATAGTATACCCGAATTTAGCAGTCAAAACAAGCGATTACACCAAACAGTCATATCATACGATGCACGTAATCTATGTTGTCCACATTCAGATAGCCCACCCTGTGCCACTGGTTCATTCCATCCTTTACGCTCCGCAGATTTGGCTTATAGCCCTCTCTCATGATCTCATAAAAGCCGAAATATACCGCCGCAGTATCGGTCAACACCTCATTTTGCAGCGTGTTCACTAGCTCGATACCGCTCTCCGACAAAAAGAAATGGCAGAACTCATGAACTATCACCGACAGTACCGAGGCCGTATTGTTTTCATATTCCATGTGCAGTTCCATGAGATAAGAACTGCCCAGCTTCTGTATACGCCCGGGAGGCAGATTTTTCTCCTCACCGTAAAGACGGAGCATCAACTGATGCCGGTCAAAGCCGCAATGCGCGGCTACGCTCTGCAAAAAAATGTTAAGGGCGTACTCACTGTCCGGTTCTCTTTTCAGGATCTGCGCTATATCTTCAGACAGCACATAGGATTTAAAAGGTGATCCGAACCTGCCATTTAGAACGCCGATGGCCTTATCTATCATCTCCCTGTCGCCGATCCCGTCAAAGGAACCCTTGGGCGCATGAAGAAAATCCTTGATATAATGGCGTCCCACAAAGATCATAAAAAGGACTATGCCGATCAATAATGTGACAAGAGGGGATCTGATCATACTATCTCAAGCTCCACAGGACAGTGATCCGACCCCATCACATCGGTATGGATCTTCGCATCCTTTAATCTGTCCTTCAGAGAATCCGAGGTGATAAAATAGTCTATACGCCAGCCCGCATTTTTGGCCCTGGCGGAAAATCTGTAAGACCACCAGGAATACACGTCCTTTACATCAGGATAAAAATATCTGTAGGTGTCGATGAAACCGGATTCCAGAAGTCTGGTCATACAGCCCCTCTCCTCATCGGTAAAGCCTGCATTATGATGGTTTGACTTGGGATTCTTAAGATCGATCTCCTGATGAGCCACGTTTAAATCGCCACAAAATATAACCGGCTTTTTCTCCTCCAGTTTTTTGAGATAAGCCAGAAAATCCTCCTCCCACTTCATACGGTAATCAAGCCGTTTAAGACCGTCCTGGGAATTGGGCACATACACCGTGATAAAATAAAAATCCTCAAACTCAAGGGTGATGAGGCGGCCTTCCTGATCATGCTCCTCTATCCCCATGCCGTAGGTCACACCAAGAGGCTTTATCCTAGTGAAAACAGCAGTGCCACTGTAGCCCTTCTTTATGGCATAGTTCCAGTATTCCTCATAGCCCGGCAAATCCATCTTGATCTGATCCTTCTGGAGCTTCGTCTCCTGAAGGCAAAATATATCCGCATCCAGATCCTTAAACGCCTCGTAAAAGTTTTTGCCTACCACGGCCCGCAGGCCGTTAACATTCCATGAAATAAATCGCATAATCAATTCTCCTGTCATTACATAATATCGTCAACTTAAGCCCCACTCTTTGCCTGCAACCCGGCGTCAGACTTCTTCGCTCAAACAAAGAACCAACCCGCTCCGAAGTCGACCCGCCTGCGAAGGATTACTGAGAAACCAAGTTAATGACAATCACTTAACCCTGTACATCCGCTTCGCATTCTCAAAGGTCACCTGCTCCACCTCCTGCGCACTCACGCCCTTTATCCGGGCGATTTCCTCCACCACATAAGGCAGATACAGAGATGAATTCCTCTCACCTCTGTGAGGCACCGGCGCCAGGTAAGGACAGTCCGTCTCCAGCACTATACTCTCAAGAGGCAGATCCTCCACCACTTCCTTAAGTTTTTTCGCATTCTTAAAGGTAAGCACTCCGCCTATTCCTATGTAAAGACCCATGGAAGCATATTCCCTGGCATGCTCCACACTGTAAGAATAACAATGGACCACGCCCCCCAGGTCTCCCACATGTTCACTCTGTATCACTTCCATGGTATCTGCCGCGGCCTCCCTGGAATGGATCACCACGGGAAGCTTAAGTTCCCTGGCCAGAGACAGCTGTCTTAAGAACCACTCCCTCTGGACTGATTTTTCAGGCTCATCATAATAGTAGTCAAAACCTATCTCACCTATGGCCACTATCTTTTCATGCTTTGCCAATTCACACAAATGTGCAAAGTTTTCTTCATTGAGCTCCCCGGTATATGAAGGATGCACGCCTATAGTCCCATAAAAGAAATCATATTTCTCTATCAGCTCTATGGTCTTATCACAATTTCCCACCTCTGAAGAAACATTGCAAACCACGCCGATTCCATTATCCTTAAGAGAAGCTATCAATTCTTCCCTGTCCCCATCATATCTGTCGTCATCATAATGCGCATGTGTTTCAAATATCATCCTATATCTCCTGCTTTGTTTCCACGATCCTTCCATCTTTCAATCTCATTATTTTACCAAAATCCGTGACTGAGGGCAATCTATGAGATATGATCAATAGTGTCAGGTCCTTATCAGACTTTTTTATAGCCTTGATAAGATTCAGGGGAGTAAAAAATACCGGCGATCAAATAACCGCCGGCATCAAAACATCCTATTAACTTAAAAATATCAATCAATATCCACCTTTCTTTTTCACGCTTTCTCTATCAGGCAACTATGATGTTTAAACTCCACACTTGTGCTCGATACATCCTTATCATAATTAATTCCCACTATAAGTATGTTCCCTTCATAATGTTCCAGCGTCTGTGGATATTTCTTCAATCTGATCTGATCCACCGCTGTCTGACGTGTTTTATCATACTTAAGTTCTATCAAAAGTATAGGCTTATCAGGATATTTAGGTGAAGGCAGATATACTATATCCACATATCCTTTTCCGGAATCCAGTTCCTGTATCATCGTATAATACTTCTGCGCAGCATAATACGCCATCTTGACAGCATAAGAAAGCGCAGCCTCTGAATTATAAGTCTTATTATCGGTTGTATCATGGAACCACTCCAGAACTTCAGCGACCTTTTCTTCATCACAATCCCATGTAGCCTTTAACATTTCCTGAGACATTTTAAATGACTTAAACGTATCGATCCATTCATCAAATTTTGTAGATGTTTTAAACTCATTTAATATCTCATTATTCGGTATGAACACTTCCCTTGAAGCTATATCATATCCCAGATATCCCAGATGTATCAGCATTGTCAACACATCATCCCGTCCATGAAACGATGTCATATCATTCTGATAAGATGAAATATCCACCATCACTCTGCCGCCATCCATAAGCAACGCCACTGCATCCTTAAGTCCATCAAAATCCATCTTTATATACTCAGCAAGTGCCTCATAACTCTCAGTTTTATTCCAATAATTCTGAATGATACCAGTAGAAACGGCTTTCACTACAGACAGTGGACTGTAAATTGAATAGTGCACCGGCTTCAATTCTATCCCCGTATTCTGCATCTCATAATTTAGATCAGAAGAAAGCACATCTGTAACGTCGTAACCATCATACCAATCCTTTATTCCTTCATAAGATCTGCCATACTTATCACACAGAGATTTAACCTCATCTTCTGTAAAACCGGTGTACGGTGCAAGCTGCATTGGTGCAATAAACGAATACTCATCAAACATATTAAGCGCCGAATGCTTTCCATATTTTTTAATTGGAAGAATACCTGTCATGTATGCCAGAGCGACATATTCCTGATCCTTAAGCCAGTTTCTCAAAAAATCCAGATAATATTTCTGACCTTCTATGTCTTCCTTTTGCTCACGAAATATGGCATCCCACTCATCTATGATAATAACAAATGGAACACCTGTTTTTCTATAAAAACGTTCCATACTATAATTCAGATCATTCGGATCATATTTTACTTCCGGATATGATTCTGACAAATCATCTAATACCCTTTGGCATAATAGTTCAAGTGATTCCTCAATATTCCTATTCGCTTTAATAAACTGAGTCATCACCAGCCTTATCACATCAAAATGGTTAAGGTATCTGTCCCAATCTTCATGATGTGCTATCTTCAATCCTTCAAAAAGAGACCTGCTGTCACCCTTACCATAATATGCCGCCAGCATATTAGCAGCGATGGATTTACCAAACCGACGTGGACGGGACACACTGACATATTTTTGTTCCGTCCTGACCAGTTTATTCAAATATGCGATCATCTCCGTTTTATCAACATAAATCTCTGAATTCAGAGTTTGATAATACCTTTCACATCCCGGATTTAAATATATTCCCATAACGTAGTTTCTCCAAATATAGCCTGCAACTGCTTATATTATAAACAGCATTACTTTTTTTGTCACTTTATTTTTAGGCACCTTTTATCTTTAGAAAAGCCGTGATATGTTTTATTATTTTTGATCCGAATATGCTTATCGCTTCTTTATCCTGAACTTACAGATCTTATTCCCCTTTGCAGAAAACTTTTCCTCATACTCCGTCATCACATTTTCCTTCATCTCTGCCTCGTCGGCGTGTAGGTCACGATTCTCATACAAAAGTTCATAGCCGGCTTCTTCTATCTGAGTCAGGCCGTATTCGAATAGGCCCACATTGTCCGTCTTAAACTCGATGATACCCTCATCTTTTAAAAGGCGTGAAAAGAGTTTTAAAAAGTTAGCCGACACCAGACGGCGATGGGCATGACGTTCCTTGGGCCAGGGGTCTGAGAAATTTAAATATATCTTATCCACACTGCCATCCTTAAGATATTCGGAGAGGTCGGCGGCGTTAACGCACAGGAATCGAAGGTTTGTGTACGCATCACAGGCTTCATCACCTGCATTGCCATTCGCATTATCATTCGCCTCATCACTTTCCTTATCACAGGCTATAGATCCGTCCGCTGTCTGAGTTTCGACGACCTCCACGGATCCGTTATTATTCCCGGATTCTGTTTCATCTCTTTCCATACCATCAACTGACAAATTTTCAGGATTCTTTTCAATCCTCTCCAGCTTCTGCAGCGCACGGTACAGCACACTCTCATAAACCTCCACGCCGATATAATTTATCCCCGGGTGTAGCTTAGCCATACCCATGATAAAGCGGCCCTTGCCCATGCCTATCTCCAGCTGCAGGGGATGATCATTTCCAAATACTTCAGTGTTTACCACGGGTGTTTTTAACACAAGGGGATTGTTTTTTACCGCTTCCTTTGCGGCGGGAATGTTTCTAAGTCTGCTCATAGTTTTCCTTACTCATTATCATATATTTATTCCGGCTATAAAAAATTCCCTCTGTCATGCTGAACGATTTGAAGGTTATTTTTTTGCCCAGTCTTTCAGGATCCTTCGCTTCGCTCAGGATGACAAAAAAATAAATATCGCTCAGGATGATAGAAGAATAGTTATTATTGTATACTTTTTATCCTCTTTAATTCAAACATAAAATACAGGTTCGACTCCACAAATTTCTTTATCCGGGAGGGCTCGGTGCATATGCGGTACAGCCACTCCAGGTTTAAGTCCAAAAAGACTTTAGGGGCTCTTTTTTTATAGCCTGAGAGTACGTCAAAGGATCCACCCACTCCCAAAAATATGCCCTTTTCAAAGCGGTCATAATACTTTGCGATAAGTTTTTCCTGAGCGGGAACCCCCAGGGCAGCCATAAAAATGTCAGGCTTTTCCTCCAGCGCCTTTTGCATTATCTCATCGTGATCATGATCGTATCCGTTGTAGGCGCCTGCCAGGACCACATGAGGATAATCCCTTTTTATCATCTCCTCCATACGGCGGATCACTTCCTCGCTCGCTCCGTATAAAAAGACCTTAAGGGATTTAATCTCAGCCATTTTTAAAAGGAGCTTTGCGAATTCCACGCCGGCTATCTTCTGATAATCACCAAAGCCCGCCAGCTTAAGGGCCACGATGAGACCATATCCGTCAGGTACGGTCAGCACTTCATCTTTTAACAGCAGCTCATTCAGCTCATCATCCGAAAGCGCCGACATGAAAGTCTGTGGATTGGCGGTTATTATGAATTCCTTTCCTCCCCGCTCTATCACCTCCTGCGCTCTTTCATACAGGGTTTCGATACTGCCCCTGTACACCTTTTTAAGATAGGACAGAAGGGTAAATCTCTGGGCCATGGTCAGTTCCTTTGTCTTTTTCCTTATGAGATGTCCCTCAAAATAATGGAGTCCATGACCATTCTTAAATATCATATCACTCATTCCGGGGACAAAGTAGACGGCCGCATTTTTTTCCTGACAGTAAAGCGCCACCTTATCCCGAAGCTCTGAGGGCAGATCACACAATACCACAGCCCGGTGTTTTTTTATTGCTTTTTTACATTTGTCAAAGCCTTCGTCGGCACTCAGCATGGTATCCACTTTGTATGCCCCGTCCCAGCCTTCGCAGATTCTTTTCACTTCCTGTTTTGAGTGTCCTGCGTATATCAGCAGGAGCTTTTGTTCCCCCAGCACCTTGTCACGAAAATGGGCCAGCACCTTAATGATCAAAGACAGCATCAGAAGGTCGGCCAGAGTGAGGACGGCAAAGCCCCACACAGGTACCAGATAAGTGGACAACAGGCAGGTCACCATGTAGAAAATAAAATTAACACCGAGGATAGATGGCACCAGAGACAAAAGAGGTTCCACCCTGTGAAAATACACGGTCTGCACACCGTCAAAGACCTTAAGAAATGATCCAAGGAGCAGAGCATACATGAATGACAGCATCAGAAATCCTTTGAAATAGTAAGGAAAGGTGGTCATATAATTATATATCTGCCGCCAGAGTAAAATAAAAAGCACCGTGGCCGGCAATACCAGCCAAGCCACGGAAAAAAGCGAATATATTCTCTTTTTTAACTCATAATCATACAATATTAAAGGTCACACTCCTGCTTCCGCTGTAGTTATTCACCAGGGTCACCACTATGGTTGCAGTCCCCTTTTGATCATTATTATAATAGGTCACCACATAATCGCGGCCCTTTACCAGCTTCTTTTTTCCGGCTTTCACTTTGAGCTTATCACACTTCGCCGGATGGCCGGGAGTGTATACCACATCCTTAAGATTCTTAAACTCTATCTCAGCCTCGTCCACGCTGCGGGGGATTATATCATAATTGCCATACTCCACCGTGCCCTTATAGGTACCCTTGCCGATCAGGGTAAATATACCCTCACCCACATCCCTTCGTTTATCGGTCTTTATCAAATAATCCGTCTTCTGTACAAGGTTACCTGACACACAATCAAAGGAAGGAATGGACAGCTTCGCCTTTTTGCCGGTATAGGGTACAGTATATCCTGATAAAAGATCATCCGTCAGATTGAAGTGGGCTCCTGCGATATCAAAGCTGCACACTCTGGATCCGCTGTAATTGCCGGTACCGCCCGAACTCGTACTTCTGGCCTTAACTGTGACACTTCCCCTGCCCGCCTTTGAATTATTGCCATAGGATACCTCATACTCCGATTCGGGTATGAGAAGAACCCCTTCATTCGTGGTGAGATAAAGTGAGACTAAGGGAGTGACTCTGGTGCCTTCATATCGCCGGGCGTCGAGTCCCTCGACGGATATGGCGCCGTCATTCATGGGTCTGGGCTTTATGGTAAAGGAGACCGTCAGCTGCCCCACATAATTGGGCTTAAGTCCCGCATTTAATTCTTCCTGTGTCATCTGGGGAGCGGTAAATACCACCGTGCCCACTCCGGCATTTATATTTTCTCCGTAGGACACTTCATAATCCACGCCCTCTCTCAGATATCCGCCCTCATTCTGAGGATAAAGTTCGGGACAGATCTTTGAAGCCGCGTACATCTTAGGAGCAATGGAAGGGTGCTTAGCCTGGGACAGGTCGGCAGAATCTATGTTGAAATAGAAGGTATGCTTGCCTGAATACTCGCCCATGCCCTCCATGGTCACATATGCCTTGCCGGCATCCACATTTCTGTGATACTTAAGAGTATAATCCCGATCCGGCTGCAGATACTTCATGGTCTTTCCGGTCTTATTCTTTTCATCCTTATCCACCAGGACATTTTCCCTGATGACGACCTCGGGACACCTGGGCGCGCCTGTATATACACAGTCTACAGGCTCCGTCACTATAAAATCATTATCCGGAACGCCCAGGGCAGTGACATATATAGGCTTGCCTATGATCTCATAATACTCGGTCCGAACGCCAATATATTCGGATCCGTTCACCGCCTCTATGGTGAGATAAGCCATGCCTATCCCGTTATTGTTATGATACTTTATATCATAGTCCACGCCCTTGGTGAGGGTCACGCCCTTATAGCTTACGGTGACCGTGGGCTTTACCGAATTATCGGCGTTTGACCTGTGGTTGGAAGCATCATAAATATACTGCCTGGAAGAATTCATACCAGTGACAGTAAGCTTTTTATTGGTAAAATCACCCAGCACCACCTTGGTCCCCGATATGATGTCAAAGGTCCTGACAATGGTTCCTGTGAGATTATCGCTCTTTGCCGTGATGGTCATGGTGGCTGTCTTAGTGAGACCGCTTGAGACATTGTCCTGATAGCTGACAGCGTAATCCCCTTCTTTAAGATAATAGCCTGAATTCAGTCTTATCTTCATGCAGTTGGGATCCGAAAAATCCTCATTCTGGGTATAGGTTTTGGTTCCGGGCACATAGGCCACATCTCCGAAATTCTCCAGTACGGAATTTGCTATATTGGCAGTCCTTATGTTAAAGGTTCTGGTGATGCCGGTTCCCGAATAGATGGTGCCCTTGCGGCCGGTTATGTTTATATAGGCCACTCCCACATCTATGTTGTTGGAATAGGTCACCTCATAGTCCACGGACTCCACCAGCTTTTTGGCTCCGTAATAAACCTCCACCTCGGGAGTGACGGCATCGCCACAGTAGGTGACATCATTTACCTTGCTGACGGTGGCATTGGACAGATCGGCCCCTTCTATGGTAAAGTCTATCCTACGAACCCCCGTATATGAACCGGTGCCCGTCACCATGGCATAAGCCTGTCCGGGCATGAGGTTTTTGAAATACTCCACAGTGTAATCCACATCTTTGACAAGGGGAGCCTTATGATCATACTGATTCAATATGGTCACTTCGGGCTCTATGAGCTCGCCCTTATAATCCTGAGGCTTAATATCCTTTATGGTGATGCCCGGATCATTTATATCAAGGACATCTATCATGAACACTTCTTTTCTCTTTCCGACAAAATTGCCCTTGCCCTTTATGACTGCAGAGGCCACGCCGGGTTTGTTATTTCTGCTGTATTTGATGGTATAATCGCGGTTCTGCCGAAGCTCTATCCCATTAAAGGAAAGAGTCAAGGGCGTTAAGTTATTGCCCGTGAAAGACAGAGGATTCTCCGTACCGTTTACGATCACATCCGGATCTGCTATGGACGCCTTTGTAATATTAAAGGACCTAACTATGGAAGATGCTGTGATATATCTGCCGGTACCGGTGACGGTCAGTGTGCCCGTACCCTTTCCCACAGCGGTATTCGCACCATAGGTGACCAGATAATCCCTGTCCTTTTTAAGTCTCTTCGTCCCATAATATACCGTAGGGTCAGGAGTGATCTGAAGTCCCGTATATACCTGATCGGGAACCAGGGCCACCATGTCATTGTCTATGACATGCATACCGGTCACCGCAGTATTATCCGTATAAGCCTTTATCCTGACATAACCTGTGCCGGGAGTATGACCCGCATCCTTGTCAGTAAAATCCGAAAGATCCGCTGTGGCACTATCAACCCATTTTTCGCCGTCGGCACTTAAGAAACTGCGTCCCGCCTTCGCCCCGGGATTGGAATATACCCAGGAAGACAGGGATCCGCCATAGGCTTCGTCATACATCAAAGTAGCCTGAGACGCAGAACCCGGAGCACGGACACTCACCACTATGGAAAAGTACACGCCCTCATCCACATACACGCTCTTGGGAAGCTGCACCGTATAATACCCCGGATATAACAGGGATACTTCATTTGAAACCTGAGACATCAAAATACCGTCGGTGGGATCACTCGAATCCGAAGGCAGGTCGGTATAGACGCTTACGGTATAAAAAGCACCGGGGGTATTGGTGGCAAAGGAAACTGCCTTTATCTCCTCCGCCATGGGAGCCGCATCAGGCGCTGCAGTATCCGTACCGGCGGATTCTGCCGCTGCACAAAAGATCTGGGCGCCGTATATGATACCGGGAGCAGCGCTGCGATAAGTACCCACGCCGCCGTCATAGCCGTAGTTATTGTCATAGTCATTATTTTTGTCCACCGAAAAACTGATGGCCTTATTGTTATAACTGCTGCTCAAAATGGAAGCATCATCAAAAGAAAGATAAAAATAGGGATGATCGTCATAGGAATTCTTACAGATCCAGGCTCCGTCCCGGGACGGGCGGATATTAGAATAAGATGAGCCACTGAAAAGCTCTGCCGGGATCTCATCATCCCAGCCCACTATGGTCACCGAATGGTTAATGCTCTCTCTGGAATCACTGAACAGTGTATCTACACTCGCTCCGTTATAGGACACGGTCTTTACCGCGCTTTCTTTCATATATACGCCAATGGCTGCCGCGCCCTGATCGTACACCATCTGCTTTATGGCGCGCTCTGAGGATGACGCGGTCCATGTGACTTTGTTTACGTGAACCACATCCTGATCATAGGCAAAAGACACATCTGCAGGATATTCGTTTGGCTCGCCGGTGAAGGGCGCCTTGTCATAGCTTATGGGATTGAGCCACTGCATGAGCTCAAAGGCCGCATTTATGCTGTTTCCGCCATTGTCATAATAGGACGAGGCACCATGGGCCGTATTTTTGATCACGGTATCGGCGGTGAGTCCCTTTTTATCAGTGACCCTGTTAAAGAAATAATATGCAAGGGCATCTGCCGACAGATGCTCATCATCGGACATGAGCCCCTTCTTGACTGCGTTTATCTCCATGCAGGAGGCAGCGGAAAAAGCCCAGCAAAGCTGGGAATCCGCCTGGTCTATTACATCGGAAACATAACCCTTGTCCACGGAACTGTAATATGAGTCATCGGCACTGCTGCCCTGAACATCCTCCTCAGTAAGTTCCTGTATGCGGATACCTTTGGTCTCCCGCTCTGCACTCATATATGCATCCACATCCGGAGCCGTAAGCCCGTCATCGGGGAGATCACGGAATACATGGTGACCTGTTTCTTCGACCTGATCCGCATCGGTTACTGCGACATTGTTCGTTTCTGCCCGATCCGCATCGGTTTCTGCGACATCGTTCGTTTCTGCCTGATCCGTATCGGTCACTGCTTCGTCGATTTTGGTTTCGGATATCACCGAATCATTGGATTCCGGCGTCAGAAGTTCCTGATCCTGAGATGCATAAAGCAAAGAGCCCCCTCCCTCAACCACCATGGCCAGGGAAAGGAGCATCGCTATAAGTGTTTTTTTCTTGTTAGGAAACTTAATCATAATAAACAGTCTGCTTACCCTCGAATCTGTAAAGAGCGCAGGATGTGGGTGAAAGCTTAACCTTGAGATGTCCGGCTGCTATTTCATAAGTGACGGGCCAGGCGTCGTGACCCTCCGGTGTGGAGCAGATGAGCCTCGTCATAACCCCGTCCCAAGGCACTTCGGCCAGCCATACGGGAAGGGACAGCTCCACCTCTTTATCGGAATTATTTATCACTATGATACTCTGTGATGTCGAATTAAATCTGGCAAAGCACAGATATCCGTATCCGCCGTCTATATATTTGGTAGCACCTTTTTTGAGTTCGGGACACATCTTGCGCAGCCTTATCAGTTCTCTGTGATAATCTATGAGCTCATGGTCCTCATTACCCCAGGGGTAAGTACGTCTGTTATCGGGATCCGTAAAGCCGCACTGTCCGGCCTCATCCGCATAATATATGGTAGGGCAGCCCAGCCAGGTAAACTGGAACATGACCGCATTTCTCATAACTGCTTTATTCACGTCCTGATTGGCAGCCTCGCTGCCCAGGGTATTCATGCGGCCCACCTTATGATTGGTCCTGGTCAAAAATCTCGAATGATCATGATTTGACAGCTCGTTCATGGAAACCATTAAAGAAGGCATGGTAAAAAAGGACGCATGATACTTGATGGTATTGTACATAGTGTCCGTATTGTTCAAAAGGTCATGCCTGAAATCATCCGAATGCTTCTGCATGCCGGTGAGATACCAGGTGAGGGGCTCCATGAAAGCGTCATAATTCATGACGGTATCCCACTCGTCGCCCCTTAACCACTCTCTGGGATTACCGTAATGCTCGGCTATGATGATGGCTTCCGGATTGGTCTCCTTCACTGCCTGCCTGAACTTTTTCCAGAAGGTGTGGTTAAACTCGGGCGAAAATCCCAGATCCGCAGCCACGTCAAGTCTCCAGCCGTCTATACTGTAAGGCGGTGACAGCCATTTGCGGGCTATGTTTAAAATATAATCCTGCAGCTTCAACGACTGCTCGTAGTTAAGCTTCGGCAAAGTGTCATGTCCCCACCAGCCGTCATAGGTCCCGTTATAAGGAAACGCGTTTTCATCATGGAAAAAAAAGAAGGAATGATAAGGTGAATCCTTTTCGATATAAGCCCCCGGCTCATAACCTTCAATCCCTTCATATATACGTTCACGATCCAGCCATTTATTGAAAGAGCCGCAGTGATTGAACACTCCGTCCATGATCACCTTTATGCCGCGGCGGTGACACTCCTGCACCAGATTGGCAAAAAGATTGTTTGAGGCTTCCAGATTACGCTTATTTGTGACTCTGGCCCTGTATCTCATGGCGTTCCGGTTATTATTGTCCCCTGCATCCAGGTTATTTAAAAGATGGCCGTCCGCATCGCACTCAGTGTCGGGGAATATGACTCCGAAATGGGGATCTATGTAATCGTAGTCCTGAATATCATATTTATGATTGGAGGGGGAGACAAAGAGAGGATTAAAGTAAATGGCCTCTATGCCCAGATCCTGGAGATAATCCAATTTATCCATAACACCCTGGAGGTCGCCTCCGTAAAACTCCCTGACGCCCATGGCTGCAGGGTATTTATCCCAGTTCTCCACCCGTCTGGAATGCTCGCCTATATAAGCATACTCATCTGTCAATACGTCATTGAACTTATCACCGTTATAGAATCTGTCCACAAAGATCTGGTACATAACAGCGCCTTTAGCCCATTCCGGAGTCTTAAATCCGGGAATGAATCTGAAGGGAAAATGCTCATGGAGCTCGTCTATGGCGCCTCTGGTATCGTAATAACAGGTTATCCTGCCTACACGTACTTCAAAATAATATTCTATCTCTTTATCATCTACAGTGATCTGAGCGCTGTAGTAATCAAACTCTTCAAAGACCATGCTGCTGTTCTGCTTTTCTTTTTTCATGAACAGGGTCTCATCATTATAGTGAAGGATCACATGATCCACATTATTTCTTTTAGTCCGAAAGCGTATCGTCACCAGAGAATAAGGCATGGGCTCTGCAGGGACAAGGTACTCATATGACGCATTGGAAAAAAGAGCACGTCTGTTAAATACGGGACGCATGTTTGCAATATAATTCAGTTTTCCTCTTCTATCGTACTTCATTACAGATTTCCTTAGAACATAAATTCTGTAGTATTATACCATATTTTCATTTTGGAAACAATGAAAAGGCATCGCCGTCCGGCGATGCCTTTTCTGGAGAAGGTATTTCTTTTTATGGGTAAAGCCTCCGGATAATCCGGAAACTTCATGACCTCCGGGGAGAGGTCATCCATGTATTGGGGGGTACGCCATTATATTAGCAAATCGTGGATTGAGATACAAGTGTTAACTTGCACGAAGTTAACAATCTGTTTGGTGTGTTTTTGTGCAACATATACAATCGGCGATACATTTAGAGACTTTTTCGCTTACTTATTCGCATTATTCGGGTCTTTATTGTTCTTTGTTTCAATAGAAGGGGCAGGGGCCGGCTGCTGATTCTTATTCTGACTCGGTTGCTGAGGCTGAGGGGTCTGGGGCTGATTCTGGGCCTGCTGCTGGGCTTCCTGTCTTTGGCGTACGTGCTCGAGGTAGGCTTGTCTGCTCTTTTCGTTGGATTTCTTGATCTTCTTGATGATGGGTCTTAAGACGATCAGGAATACGAGGAGGGCAAAGATGGCCAGTAGCACGAGGTAGGGGCTGTTGATTATGAACCATGCAAAGATGTTCTTAACGATGTCTATGGCGTCTGATAAGCTGTCGAGGAAGCCTTCTTTAATGTGCTGGAGGAAGCCGGGTTCTTCCTGGGGAGTGATCTTTTCCACTTCGGTAATATCCAGATAGATGGTGGTATAGTTGATCTTGTTGTCATAGGTGCGAAGCTGGGATTCCATGCTTTCTATCTGATATCTGACATCCGAGAGTCTGGCTTCTATGCTGATGAGGTCCTCCACGCTTTCGGCTTCTTCCATAAACTTAAGGAGTCTGGCTTCTTCTGCCTTAAGGGTCTTCTTATGACTTTCCTTATCCACATAGTCAAGGGTCACGTCACTTATGTTTTCGGAGCGGCTGGTGATATTGCTCTGCTGCTCCATCACTGCAATAAGGTTATCCGCATTTTCTCTGGGGATACGGATGGTGAGGCTGGCGGAGCGCACGTTGTTGCTGTAGGTGCTCTTTCCCTCATTGATGCTCTCAAAATAACCGCCCAGCTGGCTGACCTTGCCTTTTACGGCGCCCATGAGAGCGTCATATTCCAGAGTCTCCACGCTCATATTCACGGTTCTTATGAGCTTTCTGTCCGAATTAGCCGCAGCTCCCGACTCGGTCACCTCACCGGCCTCGGAGCCTTTGGAAGAAACCTCGCCGTAACCTTCATCCGCAGCTGCTTCTTCATAATCATAATCCACTATGTCTTCCGATTCCGCAGCATAGTTCATCTCCGGTGCCGCCATTTTGTAAGAGGAGCCTGCCATTTCCGTGTCCGTGGCCGCGCTTGATTTACCGCAGGCCGTGAGAGCCACAGCTATGAGGATCGCCGATAAGCATACAGTTTTAGTCTTTTTCATCTTTATCTCTCTCCTTATCTGATACTATTGTTACATGGTTCCCAATATATTTCTTACTTTCATAAGTGCATTTATCCGTCTCTTCGTAAAGACTCAGATAATCCCTTTCCTCTTCACCGGACCAAAGAATGGCGCCTACGCTGACGCTTATCTGCCTGCCGTGAAGCTCGGGTATATCTATCCCCTGCAGTTCATTGAAGAAACGGTTTATGATGACTCTGAAATGCTTCTCTATGCTTACATTCGATATGTATACCGCATACTCATCGCCGCCCATGCGCATGCATATATCCTGACTTCTGAAGGTGTTTTTCATGCAGTCGCCTATGGCCGTCAGGACCTTATCTCCCACCAGATGTCCGTAGGTATCGTTTATGGTCTTAAACTTATCCACGTCCAAAAGCACAAAGGCTCCCGGAACTCTCTGTATCAAAAGCTGTTTTATCCGGCGCTCACCACCACGCCTGTTGTATATACCCGTGAGGGAATCCGTCTCGCTCAAAAGGAAGATACGGTCTTCACGGACCCTAAAAAACAATACCTGGTAGATCACTATCAGTATCACGAGGATAAAAAACGTGATCTCATAGAACACTCTGTTTTCTACGATGACATCCCTCGTGTTCTTTTTTATTTTTCTGTTTTCAAGCCATTTTTCATGGAGAGAGGATACCAGCCCTTCCGTACGGATGTCCGCAATAGCCGCATTCAGGCTCCTGGAAAGCATCTTATGATCGCTGTTGACAGCCATGCATATCTGTGATTCCACCAGTAAGTACACTTCGTTGATGGTTGAATATCTGTTCTCGATCAGAACCTGCTGGACACAGGGTCTCAAGCCCACAAAAAAATCATTGGTTCCGTTTGACACGGATTCGATGGCGTCCTTATATGTATCAAAAGCCTGGGCCTCATCCAGGATGCCGTACACATCCGGGAAATCATCACTCCTCACATAGGCCACACTGCCCTTGAGTATATCTCCTATCCCTGAAACGGGGATCTTTCCGTAGACGCACACATAATCCGACACTATAGGTTCGGTAAATATGAGGTCGGGATTGTCCGCTGCTATGGAGGAATCCAATCCCACCATCATATCAGCCTCACCGTTTCTGATCATGTTTAAGGCAATGTCTTTTTCCACCACCTGCACATCAATGTTTGCCATCAGGTCATTAGCTACGGCGTTGGCTATCTCCACACTGTATCCGTCAGGCTTCCCGTTTGCCTCAATGAAACTGTAGGGTTCCCTGTCTGCCGGGATCACGGCTTTATAATCCGTAAAAAAGCCTCCGGTCTGAGTCACCAAAATTGGCTGAGGTCCGCCGACTCCCACCTTCATCACCAGGGTAAAGCCTATCATGAGCATTAGGATAAGAGCGATGCCCACACCCACCGTAAAAAGCCAGGTCTTCTTTCTTTCCTTGTTTTCCTCAGTATTTTTGCTCCTGATACTCATGAGGGCAAAGGAGAGGAAACCGATAAGAAGCAGAATATATATGCTGGCAGTAGCCTTATAGGCAGGGCTCCTTCGTATGGCATATATCTCATCTTTGGATATATAGGCAACCAGAGTCATACCGTTCTTGAGATTCTGTGAAGAGCTCACAAAGCCATCCCGGTCAGCCTCTATCTCCGCCGGAATCCGGCCCAGAGGATTCCCTGCCTTGTCATACAGTACACAGCTGCCTGAGCTGCCCACCTTCATGGTCCTGACCCGGTATAAGATCTCATTGAGGTCCAGATCCACGCCGTACAGGCAGTAAAATTCTCCGTTATGATAGACAGGATACACATAGGATATCATATATGTATCCACATTTTTGTTATGATAGGGTTCCAGCCATACCGGTGAGCCGTATTCCACGGGAAGATAATACCAGCTTACATGCTCCGCATCATTTTTATCATATTTTGAAAGATCGGTAAGGGGGAGACTTTTTATCTCATTTTTAGTTTTTTCAAAAAAGATCCCCTCATTACCCATGAGGTCCTGATTATACTTAAGATAGACATAACAATGACCCTCCAGATTATCAAGGACCTGTCGAAGCAGCACCTCGGATGAAGAATTAATTTCATCTATGAAGGATCTGTCCATGGGATCGGTAGTGCGTCTCAGCGAATTCCCTGCTTCATAGGCTATAGTATCCACTCTCGCACCAACGTCCGCAAAGACGGAATCAAGCTCCCGGGCGTTTTCCCTACAGAACATGTCAAGGTTGGCCGTGGTCCGGGATCTGGAATAAATGTCACCGAAGATCGAACCGCAGATACCCACGACCATGGATATGCCAAAGAGCATAATAAGAAATTTTTCTCTTAATGTAAAATGCATGTTGTCAGTTTTCCTTTTGTTTTGCTGATAGTACGTCGGCAAGCACTTTTTTCAATACATCCACATCTATGGGCTTTGCCACATGTGCATTCATACCGGCGTCAAAAGCTGCCTTCACATCCTCTGAAAAAGCGTTGGCCGTCATGGCTATCACCGGCACCTGTGCCAATTCCCTGTCCTCGAAGGCACGTATCTCCTTCGTGGCATCATATCCGTTTAACACCGGCATCTGTACATCCATCAATACCAGATCATAATACCCCGGAGTGCTAATGATGAGCTTATCCACAGCCTCACGGCCGTTGACAGCAGTCTCCACCTGAAAGCCCAGTCGGGTCAGTATCATGCCGGCCAGCTGACGGTTTATATCCATATCCTCCACCAGGAGGACTCTTTTATTTGTGAAATCAAATTCATGGGATTCTTCAGTCTCCCCGGGAAGAACTTCCGAATCAGAGGTTTCATCAGAAGCATATTCCAGGCGCAGCTTTATCGTAAATTCCGTGCCCTTACCCTCGGTACTGTCCACTGTGATCTGTCCGCCCATGAGGTCCACTATGCTCTTTGTGATGGCCATGCCCAGACCCGTTCCCTGGATATCATTTACCACCTCATTGCGCTCCCTTTCAAAGGCTTCGAAAACTTTTGCGGCAAATTCCTTTGACATGCCCATGCCTGTGTCTTCAACCCTAAGTTCATAGTCACCGTACATCTTTGTACCAAAGGATCCTTCACCCTCTCCTGCCGATTCACCCGTCTGGCTTAAGGTCACATTGACGCTGCCGCCCTCGGGGGTAAACTTCCAGGCATTGCTGAGCAGGTTTAACAGCACCCTGTTCAGACGGTTTTTATCACAGTACACCCTGCTGTGCCCCACCTTTGACACGTCCATCGTAAAACTGATCCTCTTGCTTTCCATCTGGGTGGAAAACATATCCTTAAGATCATCCATGACGCGGATCAGATCCATGGGAATAGGCTCTAAGTCCATACGTCCGCTCTCTATACGGCTCATCTCCAGCACGTCGTTTATCAATGCCAGCAGATGAAGGGATGAAGTCTTTATCTTGTCTATATATTCCTTAACCTTCTTTGGATCATCCCCGTCCCGCTGGACCATATTTACATATCCGATTATGGCATTCATGGGCGTACGTATATCATGGGACATATTGGACAGGAAAATACTCTTTGAACGGCTGCTCTCCTCGGCCTTAATCTTTTCCATCTCCATCTGTCTTCCGCGTTTGGAGATCATGGAATACACGCTGAACATGATTCCCAGACTGACCATGATTATCATCATCTGAATGATGCTGTTGCGACGCTGGAGCATATCCGCGCGATTAAGGAGCTGTTCTATATACTGTTCAGTTTCAGCCACCACGGTGGGATCCGAGGTGTCATTCATCTTTTCATAATGCTCACTGATATCCTGGACCAGTTCCTTAGTCATATCATTTGTAGCCTGTCTGATCCACACAAGTGAGGTAAAAAATATGAGGAATAACAGACAGATCCATACCACGGTGGATTTACCGAAGCGCCTGAATTTATCCCTTGCAAATATATTCCTGAAATATAAAAAGCCCAGGATACTCCACGCGATCAGTATAAGATATGATTCCGTGGACATGGCTCCCGTGGAGAAAGTCATGAAATACAGGAAAAATACTGTGGATATAAAAAGTCCCAGCACACCTGTATAAATGATGGCCTTATTTTTTTCCTTTTTTGCATTGACCAAAGCGGCGGCGGAGGTATAGGCGTAAGCTATGGTGGCTCCGACCGTATTGACATCCACTATCCAGCCCAGAGCGGTCCTTCCGAAAAGGGGAATAGGAAGAGAAACCAGGGTGAGAAACAAAAGTGCGTTACGTGGACTTCTGTTTTTTGCCCTGTATGCAAACCACTCAGGAAGCATTCCCTCCACAGCCATGGCGCAAAGAAGCCTTCCTGCCGCAAAGTAGTTACCCACCAGACCCGTTATGATACCCGCCATGGCAGCCATTCCGAGAATTACTATACCTTTTCCCCCGAATATGCCCGAAGCCGCATAAAAAGTAGGCAGGCTGGTGATCCCCTCAAGAGAAGGAAGAGCCTTTATATAAGAGGTCCAGTTTATATAGCCTTCAGGTATCCTGAAAACCGCCAGCTGTGCCAGGAAGCTGTATGCGACCGCACTGCAGATGAGGGCGGCGATCATTATCTTAAGACTCTTTTTTACGCTGAAATTAAAACCGGAAGTACTGTTGGAAACAGATTCAAAACCCACATACGCCCAGGGGGAGAGGATCACGATCTTTCCGATCTGCCTGATCACATTGCCGGCCTCGGGATGAAAACCGGGAGGCGTACTGATCCCGCCCCTGTTGTAGGCCAGTACAAAATAACAAACGCAGATACCCATGATCAGCACAAAGGCCATGACCACCTGTATCCAAATCGCAACACTGCGATACATGCCGCACAGACAGCCAAAAATGATCATGGCCAGGCCCGTGAGCATTATCTCTCCACCATATATATCATAACCGAAAAGGGTATAATGAAAACCGAACTGAAAGACATTACCAAAGAGATTTCTGGCAATAAGAGTGAGGGCAGACGCATTGGCCCAGATAATGGCCACATAAACAAGGATCAGAAACCATGCGCTCAAAAATCCGTGATCATAACCAAAGGTCCTGATGGAATAGATCATGGTGCCTCCGGCATCAGGATATTTGTTCATCAGATAATTGTAATTGACGCCGATCACCAGCATGACCAGAGCACCGATCACAATACCCAGGACCGTTCCCAGAGGGCCTGCCTGGGGCAAAAAAGTAGTACCGGGCATCACAAAGGAGCCCCAGCCAACAGCACATCCGAATGACAGTGCCCAAACACTTAGGGGGGATAAAAACTTTCCCCCCTCAATGTCTGTCCCTGTCTTTTTTAAATCATCATCATACATACGAAAACTAGAGTTTTTCGCCTGATACGGCTATATGAGCCGCTATCAGCTTGGCCAGGAAGAAAAGAAGGGCATTCTCATCATCCTGCCATATCCTTAAACTGTGAGGCTCGGCACACATTACATACCCGTAAGAGCTGTCTCCCATGCCCACTCTGGCCAGCATGACAGTCTCGATCTCTCTTTTGTGCAGAGTCTCATACAATATTTTACTTAAAGGTGCTATCTCCTCCAGAGAATTGGTGGAATAAAAATCCGAATGCATCACATTCGAAATATCCGGGACCGGAGCGGAAAACTCCGGATCACTGATGCTGTGAAGAATATCATACCCATCCACATAATACAGATCCGAAACACGAAGTTCGTCCCTGAAAGACTCGTAAGCCACCTTCATCTTATTGCGAAGGCCATTGGCCTTTTCAAAATTCTCTGACACGGAATGCATGGAAGCATAAAGCCCATGACCTGCCATGGTCTGTATCTCCAGGCCCTTATGCTTTTCCTCCACATAGATGATATAGCAGTTACGGCCCTTTGATTTACCGCGGTACAGCGTCTTGTCGATCTTGGCAAACAGACTGTCATAATCCACCGCATCCTCCGGGAAGGAAGCGCAGCCGATGGTACCTGTGATAAAAGGCTTACATGTATTGAGCTCTATATTTCTGCGAAGCACCTTTTTATTGGTATAGATGCTCACCAGGTATTTCTTTTTATCATTGTAGGTCAGATCCTCAAGATTGATAAAAAGATACTCATCACCGCCAAACCTTCCGGCCACACCCTTGCCCTGAAGGGATCTGATAAGATCGTCTCCCACATGCTGAAGAACCTTGTCTCCTGCGGTATGACCATAGGTATCATTTATGAATTTAAAATTATCCAGGTCCAGTATACCGTAGGTGAAGGGGATATTCTCCCTGATCAGGTACTGTGCAAATCCTACTATATAGGGTCTTGATATCACGCCAGTAAGGGGATCCAGTATATCCGACAACGAGCTGGAATCAAACACCTTATCAAAATATGAATATTTTATAAGCTGTTCTATTGTATACATATGCGCGCCTTTCTGAAGATTCTTCGCTTCGCTCAGAATGACATTACTATTTACTTCACTTTGATCTTTGCGGTATACTTCTTTCCGTTTACCATGAAAGGAACCGATACCGAACCCTTCTTTAAGGCTTCCTTTGCAGTGATATGAACCTTGGAATCCTTATTGTCCACTGCGATCTTTACATCAGAGGAAAGAACCTGTTTGTTCTTGATCACCAGTTTCGACCACGCCGCATCGGAATTATCGGATCCCGAAACCTTAAAGTTGATAGGCATGGAAATGATTACATCAATATCCTTGCTTCCGGCGGGAACGGTAGCTGTCAGTTTCTTTTTTGCCTTGGGATCGGTAAGCTCGTTACCTGATACACATACCTTTTCCACCACAGGTTCCACTACCGTTACGCTAAGCTCTACATTTATGGTGCTGGTTCCGCCGGGTATGGTATACTTCACCAGTGCGGGAGCTCCCGAAGCAGTGGCATTCTTTGCGCTCAAAACACCCTTGCCGTTTACTGCAACCATCTTCTTAAACTGAGGTGATATCTCAAGAGTCGAGCCTGCTTTCTTATCATATCCGGTCAGCTTAACCTTGCTGCCCTTTGCCAGAGTGATCGACATCTCAGCCTTGCCGTCCTTAACCAGGGGAGCTGCGTTTATGCTGTACTCCTTCTTACCCTTAGCATTGGCGCTGACGGTAACCTTGACGGTATCCTTTACATCGCCTTTACCCTCGGCTGCGGCTGCTTCGGCAGTCTCACTCTGACCGTCTTTATCACCGCTTTCGCCGCCTTCTCCGCCTTTATCGTCATCGTCGACATAATTGGGGACTTCACATTTTGTGAGTCCGGACACATCGTCGGCCTCAGATCCTGCATCCACCATTTCACCGGCCTTATTCTTTACTATAAGCTTTACGTCAGAGAAAGTGACATCGGCGCACCTGGTAACAAACATGCCGGCATATTGATAATCGGAATCAATACCTGTGAGCTGGTAATCATAACCGCCGCTCTGGGGAGGGTTATCACCAAAGGTCACCTCATAACCGTCCGAATTTTTGTTAATGGAAAGTGCATAGGACTCCCCATTGGTTACCGTCGCAGATGAGCCCGTCTCAAAAGTGCTGCCCTTTCTCTTAAAACAGTTGCATGTAGCCGAACCGCCCAAAGATCCTGCAACCACATAATCCGAAAGAATGCTGATATCCTTTTTATCAATATACATGTCATCTCTTGCAGTCAGACCAAAGGCTGCCTGGGAATCATTTGTACCGCCTGATCCGAGGGAATTAACCGTAGCCGTAGCGGTCAGTTTATATTCCAGATCTGCGGGAAGCTGTACATAATACATTACAAAACCATCCGCCTTTGACGCGATCTTGCCGCCCTTCTCCTCAGTAACTGCGATCCTGACACTGCCGTTATCCTCAGTCTTAAAGGTGTAATACTTTTCGTCTGTAGATCCAAGAGCTCCGAATATGGTTCCAAAGAATTTGATTCCTCCCTTGCTGATATAGGGTGCCCATCTGGTGCTGGTGCCGGTAGGTGCCTCATAAGGTACGATCACATAATTCGGATTGGGTACAAGGTCTGCCTCCTTAGTAGGAGCCGCAACGCCGGAAGTAAAATGACCCTTAAGAGGGGTATCCAGGTCCTTAGCGGCCTGGCAGAACTGATATGCGATCCACTTTGCTCCGAATATGTTAAGATGTGTATTATCTACGCTGGTAGGTTTATTTGAGCCCCATGCGTGCATATAAAGAGTGGTGTTGGGACTTACGGACTCATAATACGACCTGGTGATCTCCGTCAGATCCACAAAGGGAGTTTCCGTATCCTGAGCCATTTTCCTGAGAGCCTGAGCATAATCACCGCCGTTAAAGCCGGTATCACCACCGGTTATGTGCTTTTCGGAATTAGTGAGCACGGTATTACCACCGTCTCCCGTCTTTACGCCACGTCTTACTATAGGGGAACACACAATGGCCGTCGCACCTGCCTTTTTTGCCACCTGTACATAATTCTGATAAATAGAATATGCGAATGAACCGGGGGTCTGATAATCTCCGGTGGGATCCGAGTATCTGCCCTCCTCATACTTTTCATCATTGTGACCAAAGCCTATGATAAGAACATCTCCGGATTTGATCCCTGCCTTCAATGTATCGTAGTTGGCTTCAGACAGAAAACTGACTGAACTTCTGCCTGAAAGAGCCAGATTATTGACAGCAAAAGTATCAGTATCCACATAATTCTTTATTTGTGTACCATATCCATATCTGGGATAATAATAACTGCTGTCTGTATGAGTATTTACATCCCCCTCAGTTTTTTCATAAGTGCAGACGGTGGAATCACCCACGACCCATATCGTGTGTGAAGCATCACCTGTCAATTCCTCACTGTTTTCATTTTCAACTGTTTCATTAACAGACTCCACTGTCACATCCTCTGTAAGCTCATCCTGTGCTGCAAAAGCGGGGACGCTCATTCCCGTGATAACCATAGCCGCACTTAATGTCAACGCCATAAACCTCTTTATATCATATTTTTTCATCCGTATGTTCCTCCATAAAACATAATCTGCCTATGATCAAGCTCCTTTATCTTACTTAAGATCCTTCGGTGCTATATTATCCATATCATCGAAATCCTGATTCTCACCTACCATACCCCAGATAAAGGTATAATTGGAAGAACCACAGCCCATGTGGATGGACCAGCTGGGGGATATGACTGCCTCTTCATTGTGCATGAAGATGTGTCTGGTCTGATCCTGCTCTCCCATGAAATGTGTGACAAAACCATCCTCGGGCACTTCAAAATACATATATACTTCCATTCTTCTGTCATGTGTATGACAGGGCATGGAGTTCCATACCGAACCGGGCTCAAGGTGTGTCATACCCATCTCCAGCTGGCAGCTCTCCACCTGTCCGGGGAGAATATACTTGCAGATAGTACGATGGTTTGAAGTCTCCAAAGATCCCAGTTCCACTTTATTTTCATCTTTTACTATGACCACTCCCTCGGCAGGCGTACCCTGAGGCTTAATGACTACGGTAGGATAGGTCATATGTGCGGGAGCGCTGTTGATATAAAACTTGGCGGGCCTGGATGAATCCTTGCTGGCAAAGCTCACATCCCTTGAACCCATGCCTATATACATGGCCTCTCTGTGAGCCACGTCATAATCTCTTCCGTCTATGGTTATCACTCCGTCTCCGCCGATATTGATAACACCCATCTCTCTTCTCTGAAGGAAGTATTCCGCACGGAGCTCGTCTCCTGCGGTCAGGGTCAGCTTCTTTGATACGGGTGTGGCTGAGCCGGTGATTATGCGATCAATGTGGGAATATACGAGATATATCTCATCTTCCCTGAAGACTTTCTGGATGAGAAATTCTTCTCTGATCCTTTCGGTGTCGTAGGTTTTTACATCTCTGGGTGATGCTGCTGTTCTGAGTTCCATAGTTTCCTCCTTACTATTTCTTTATAACTCGATATCTTATCATCCACTCGGCAACTTCCCCGGGAACGCGGGGCACCGTTCGCACTATGTGTCTTCGACGCAGCGGTACTAAACTCAAACTTCACTTTGTTCGTTTTCGTTAAGTGCCGGACGTCTCAGAACATCCCCGCTCTCCCCGGGTAAGCTTGCCTCGTTACTGTCATCCGATGTCTCATCATTTGCCTGCTCTTCCAACGCGCGGGCTTTCGCCTTAGCCTCCTCCACCTGGAACCGTTCGAAGATCCCGTCATACATGATGGCTGCGAAAAATCCGGGGAGAGAGAATCCGTAAAAGAGACACAGGAATATAAAATTCGGTACAAACATCGCCGCGGCCCAGGGCGCCACATACAAAACCAGCATCAATATAGACTTGATGGGATTGAACATAGCCATAGCATAGGCATTTTTAACCGTGCCTTTTATGGTATTGTCGTAGTGGGACAAAACAGGAAATACAAAGATCGTGCCAAAAGCCACTACAAATAAAAGAAAATATATAACTATCTTATAGACTCCGGGCATAGTGACCACACCCTTTGAGAACAGATACGCATCCACTCCCAGCACCGTCATCAGGAATAAAAACGGCAGCCATATGAGTGTGGCCTGTTTAAAATTCTGCCTGAATGACTTCCAGAAATCAGGAAGCACATATCCTTCTTCATTTTTGGCCATGCGCAGGAGTACATAATGCATGGCCGTAAACGACGCTCCCATAGTCACTATGGGAAGCGAAAAGATCATCACCAGTATATTGAGCCAAAGCAGGTTAAAAACTTTGTCGAAGAACCTCATGACAGGTCCTTCCAGACCAAATATGCCCATTGACGATTACTCTCCCAGACGTTTCATCTCGGTGTAAGCCATAAGGAAGGGGCCCACTCCCTTTGCGTCATCCTGCACTATGGGCTCGGACATATAATAGTCATAGGTGCCGGGACGATTATTCTTGCCGCCCAGGCCGGCCACGAGGCATATGCCTCCCAGATGGAGATCGCCCTGCTCGTCAAAATCCAGATACTTATCGCACACACCCTTGAAGGCTCTGATACCATTATCTCTCAGGGATTCGTCCAGAAATCCGAGTCTCACGCCCCTTAAGATGGCATATGCGAGAATGGAGCTGCCGCTGGTCTCCAGATAATTCTTTTCCATACCGCCGTAATTGATGACCTGATACCACATACCGCTCTCATCCTGATATTGTATAAGAGAATGTATAAGAGCGGCGAACCTGCCCTTTAAGGTCTCATATCTGTCACCGTCCGAGGGATCTGCCTTATCCAGGGTGTCAAGGAGCGCCATGGAGAACCAGCCCAGGGCTCTGAGCCAGAAATGCTGGGAAAGTCCTGTCACCTTATCACACCAGAACATGCTGCGTGAATAATCAAAAGCGTGATAATAAAGGCCCGTCCTGGGGTCCTTCATATTCTTTTCCACATTATCGAACTGCTTATAGATATCCTCTACACCTATGCCGTCCCTGTAGGTCCTGATATACTGCATATAGAAGGGCTGGCACATATACAAGCCATCCAGCCACACCTGATTAGGGTAGATATTCTTATGCCAGAAGCTTCCCTCTGCGGTACGGGGCATCTGCTCCACCTGAGAGAAAATATGATGGATAGCCTTTTGATACTTTTCCTTGCCTGTCAGGGCATAGAGATCAAAAAGAGTCTTGCCTGCGTTAACATTATCAATGTTAAGCTCATTTACATCATACCCCTCTATGGTACCGTCCTCGCGCACCTTTGCACCGATATAATTATCAGAGAAGGTAAGATACCTCTCGTCCCCGGTAATGGCATACATTTCCAAAAATGCTTTGATCATGCAGCCGTCAATATAGTCCCATTTTGCCTTCTTACCGGCGCGGATCACCTCTATATTCCACATGGGTGCCTGAGGTGTGCTTTTCTCCATCAGTTCTTCGATATACTTATCAATTTTTTCCATACCTTCTCATAAACTCCTTTAAACTAAACCGTAGCACCATTTATAAGTCCTGCAGATATAGAGTATATCATATTTTTTTATCTGAGTACAGTATACTGCAGTCATTTATATATCTCTTTTTTAATTTTGTTTATCCGAATCCGTATCAGCCAGAACCTGTCCGTCAGTCCCGTAATATACGGCGTGAAAAGCAGGATTTCCATTTCCGTTAAAAGCATTGTACATGGTAGACAAAAGCTTCAGCTCCAGCATAGCCATGGAAGTCTTGTCGCTTATGGATTTTGCATCCAGATTTATCACAAAGTCCGTATAATCATCATTGGCACTTATGGAAGTGATATCCTTATAGCTCTTGGATGAAGAAGGCAGATATGCTATCTTCTGGTCTATGCCTTCCTTAAGCTTGCCCATCATCTCATCATGCTGTTCCTTAGTGAGCACATAAGTGGCGCTGCCGTTATCATTAAGTGTGACAGAGACGTAACCATGCTCCTTTGCCACCGCATCCAGATCCGACTGGCTCGCCCCGTATACATAGGTGGGAGGCACCGTCAGGGAAAGGTTGCCGTCAGGCAGCTCGGTAAGCGAGCACATGGAGCGCTCCTCCTGACTCAGATCCGTAGTCATGGGCGTAGTCTCTGATTTATAATTGTAATAAAAAGCGGTGAAAAAGTATATGATAAATGCCACCACCAGGAATATCCATATTCCCTTATTATCTTTTATACTCATAATCTGTCATATATCCCCTGAATATACTCCCGGGTCTGCACGGCATTCTCCGGAACGGTGTTTTCCAAAGTCGCATGTACATAGGGCTTTTGGGTCTTGATAAACTTTAAGATCTTTTCATAACTGTCGCCCATCTGCCCTGTACCGCAGGCCACGGAGTCCAGTGACTTTCCGTCCTCTTTGACTTTAAAGTCCTTTAAATGGACCATGGCGATATCCTCACCCAGAAGATCTATGGCCTCATCAAAAAGCTCATCCCTCTTGTCTATATTTGATACATCCAGCAGATTCACGGGATCAAATATGATCTGAAGATTCGGGGAATCGATCTGATCCAGGACATAACGGGCCCGCTTCGGGTTGCACACTATATGCTTATACACCGGCTCTATGGCAAAGATGACTCCGCACTTTTCGGCATATTCCACCACGGGTCTCACATTTTTGATAAAGATTTCCAACGCCTCATCGCTGTGATTTCTCTCTTCAAATTTGTACTCTGTATTAACCGCACCGGTTTCCGTACCGACTACGCCGCAGTCCATAAGAGACGCAAAGCGCATATGGGCCTTATATCTCTTCATATTTTTACGAAGAGCCGCCTCATCGGGCGTAGCCAGATTGAGATAATTGCCCAACACCGCCGCATCGATCTCATTTTCCCTAAACAGACGTTTAAGATACAGGGCCAGACCGGGAGTCAGGGCCGCATCTGCGGTAGAATATTCATCTATCACTTTTTTTAAAGCTATATGTCCGCACTTAAACCCCTGTTCACGGGCGATCTTAAGCCGCTGCTCAAGAGGAGCTTTTTTTATATCATGTAATCTGATCCCCAGCTGCATATCATTTCACCTCGCCTACCATCTCATCGATGCCTTCAAACACTGCCTTCTCGCCCTGCTGTCCGGTGACGGTCACATTATCAACCACCAGACGCTTTACATTTCTGGCATAGAAGCCCTTAAGAGTGCACTCTTCCACGCCGGAGCTCATAATAGGACGCTCAGGCTTGGGATCGGGAGAATAGGTAACACTTATATTTTTGAATACTACTTCTTCGATCTTCTTTTCCGGGAGTCCGTCAAAATATGTGGCTGCCACATGACAGTTCTCCGCCTTTATATCCTCGAACACAAAACGCTTGAGCACGGGAGTCCTGTCGTCGACTTCCATAAGTTCGCGGCTCTGTACATAATCCGTCTTACCGTCGGGATCACAGAAGTAAAAAGCATTGATACAAAAAGGCGTCATCACATTATCCATATCTATACGACGGAACTCTATGCCGTCCAGTATGGCATCCTTACCCCTGCCCCTTCTGGTCTTGATGCGCAGGCCTCTGTCGGTGTGGGAGAATTCACAATCCTCAACCTTCATATTTTTGACGCCGCCCGCCATCTCGGAACCTACAGTAACCGCTCCATGGCCATCCTCCATGAGACAATGATGGATATGCAGATTCTCCGAGGGTTTGCGGAAAGTCTTGCCGATGTATATCTTGCCGGACTTCACGGCTATACAGTCGTCACCCAGTGAAAACTTCACGCCTGCTATCTCCACATTTTTGCAGCTCTCGGGATCCAGTCCATCGGTATTGGGAGAATCCCAGGGATTCTTGATGGTCACATTGTAAAATCCCAGCTCATCCGAAAAATAGGGATGAATGGTCCATGAGGGAGAATTGGTCAGGGTCAGGCCCTGCAAAGTCACATTTTCGCAGCCGTTAAGGAAATAAAGCCTGGGTCTGTAAGCCACATTCAAAACTTTGGGATCCTTCCACCAGTTCTCCTTTGAAGCGCCGCCATCCAGCACGCCCTGTCCGTAGATCAGGACGTTCTTTACATTAAAGCCGCAAAGAATGCCTGTGAACATAGGCAAAGGATTACCTTCCCAGGTACCGGGCAGATAATCGGACTTTCCGTCCGTGCTGCGGACACGTCCCTTAACCTTAGGGAATAACTCTCTCTGTGTCCTGGCTAAAAGTCTGGCGCCCTTTGCCAGTTCCAGACTGATATCATCCTTAAGGAAAATGCTGCGGATGAGATATGTCCCTTCTGGAATGAGCACCCTGCCGTTTTTCGGACAGGTCATGATAGCTGCCTGTATAAATGTAGTGTCATCATTTACTCCGTCACCCACGGCACCCATTTCCTTTACATCCATGGTAACATACTCATATGCGGTATGGATCCCCACCCGTGAATATGAATCATCCGATACAGCCTCTATCTCATAATCCGTATCCGGGAACAGATCATAGACCGATGTGACTACTGTATCTGCAGTGCCGTATTTTACACCGTTAATAAATATAGTGTACTCTTTTTGCGTCTTAAATTTTCCTTTGTCGGGAAGCTGCAGCACAGCCACCCTGCCACCAATCTTTAGTGCCTTGATGCAGCCCCTGCCCTTATCGGCAAAAGCCTTTCTGGCAGATACCAGTACAGGATCCGTAACCGTCTCTTTGACGGGTTCATTATCCTTAAGCATCCCGATCACTTCATCCCTTGCATCCTCAAGGCTCCTGTAAAGCTCATATATCTGAAAATCCATATAGGAGAGAGTCTCATCCACTATGGACACGTATTCTCTTGCGTCATCGTCACATTTTATATCATGCACAGCTGTAAGCAGTTTATCTGTCAGCTCTATATAAAGATCCTTTTTTCCTGCTTCCTTCTGCTCCTTCATAAGAGCCGGTATATTTTTAATTTCTTCTTTTATCATGATCAATCCCCCGGATTTCATATTTACTAGCTAAAACAATCACACTGTTCTGAATTTTTGTCTTAAATCATCCAAAAAGGGGCACCATGAACCATGGTGCCCCAAACTTTGAAACAAATTGAGCTTATTCCTTTACGGCTCCGATATTAACACCCTTTACGAAATACTGCTGCAGGAAAGGATAGGCTATCATAAAAGGAAGGATAGCACAGATGATTCCTGCGTACTGCAGTGTCTGTGTAGCCACCTTATATGAGGTGGTAGGTGTATCACCATCCATAACCAGGTTTCTCAGCTTATACTGGAAATTGATCTGGTCGGGATTAACGATATAAATCTTAACCGTTGAATAATCGTTCCATACGGACACTGCATACATCAAACCGATGGAAGCAAGTGCTGCCTTTGAAAGGGGAAGCACGATCTTAAGGAAGATTCCCATAGGCGTACATCCGTCTATCTTCGCCGCCTCATACAGCGACTCGGGAATACCCTCAAAGAAGTTCTTCATCAGGACTATGTTATAGACATTGATTCCGTGCTTGAGCACGAGGATCCACATGTTATCTGTAAGTCCCAGCTGCTTCATAACCAGATACTCGGGGATCATACCACCGGAGAAGATCATGGTAAAGAGCAGGAAGAATGCGATTCCACCACGGCCGGGCATATCAGTCTGCGCCAGCACATATCCACCCAGTGTACAAAGGATAAGACCCAGTAATGTACCGCAGATGGTAGTGATGACTGAGTTAAGCAACGGACGCGCCAGTGCTTTTGTTTCAAATATTGTCCGATATCCATCAAGGGTAGGCTTATTCGGGAAGAGCTGGAACTGGTACACGCCCACAGCGTTAAACGAGTCACACAACACCTTCCAAATAGGCATCAGGATGAACAGTGCTATAAGGATGAATACCAGATAGTTTATTACATCGAATAAATGTATTTTCTTCATATGGTACCTCCTATACTATTCCACGGCCTCTGACCTTTTTACTCAGCTGGTTGCAGACAAGCACTAAGAAGCCGCCCACTATGGACTTGAACAAGCCCACCGCCGTAGCGTAACCGTAATTCGGGTTCGCTGCAAAGGCCTTGCCATAAAGGAATGTGGATATAACATCCGATACATCAAGCACTGCGCTGTTATAAAGTACGAATACTGACTCGAACAGGTTCATAACCTTTGCCAGGTTAAGGATCAGCACTACGATTATGGTATTCATCAGAGCGGGTACGGTAACGTACCAGATTTTCTGCATACGGGTAGCACCGTCGATATCAGCAGCCTCATAAAGCTCGGGGTTAATACCGGACAGAGTCGCCAGGAATATAATGGTACCCCAGCCGGTCTCCTTCCAGACATTAATAGTGTAGAAAATCGCTCTCCACATATGCTTATCCTGAAGGAAGCCCAAAGGCTCTTTTATGATGCCTGCATTAAGCAGCATACCATTTACCATACCATTTGCAGGGTTAGGTGAAAGTATCATGGAGAAGATACCTGCCACAACGGCCCAGGACATGAAGTGGGGCAGATAGATAACTGTCTGCAGTGACTTCTTTGCCCAGAGGGTGTTCATCTCATTAAGGAACACGGATGCAACAACTGCGGTAAATGTGGTCAGGAAAAGCTTTATAACGCTGAGCTCAAGAGTATTCCTGAATGCAGTCCAGAACCCTTTCTCATGGAACATGTCCTGGAAATGAGCCAGACCGATAAAGGTGGGCTTACCAAAGGCTCTGAAGTTCATAAACGCATACCTGATACCCAGCATGGGCCAGTAATGCATGATCAGCACGAAGATAAATACGGGAATGAACATGAGGTAATATCCTCTGCAATTCCATATCTTGGTACTAAGCGGCGTATGCCTTATAGGCTGACCTGAAGATGTCATCTGAGGAGCTTTTGCCATAAGACTACCTCCTTTCTACAACTGTGATTACTGAGCGCTCTCTCCGCTCTGTGAGTTAAGATCATCAAGGATCTGAGTTACCTTATCACCTACTGTCGATACATACTCAGCCATAGCCTCATCAATGTCCATACCATCCACAACAACTGATGCAATACACTTACCCTTAGCTGTGTTGATATCAGCTGCGTAGGTAGTGAAGAGCTCAGATGCGGGAGTTGAAGGAGCATCCTTCATGTGAGAGGTAAAGAATGCATTACCCTCTGTCATCAGTGAAGACTCATCGGAGTAGTTAGCATACTCGCCCTCAAGAGGACAAATAACAAGTGCGGGATCGATAGCGTTCTTCTTCCAAACTGCGTTAGGATCGTTAGGTGTGGGAAGAAGGTGGAACTCGCCCTCCTCGTAAGGTCCGTAAACCTTCTCAGAATCCTGTCCGGGATTGATGGTGAAGCCTTCGTCTGCAGATACAGACCAGTGAACATCCTTTGCGCCATACAGCCAAAGCATCTCAACCTCGCCACCATCAAGCATTGACTCGAAGAACTTGTCGAAGATAGCCTGCTCACGGGTGTTGTCTCCGTCACCGTCGTCGATGATACAGAACACGGGAGCCTCACGGTTGATGTAAGCGCCAACCTCAGCGATGGGCTCGAGCTCTACGATCTCGGAATCAACTTCGTTCTTGATGAGGTTATCAGTAAGGGTCTGATACCAGGTTCCTGCCCAGTATGTGAAAGCACCTGAAGAACCGGTCTGGTTGTTTGAGAACCATGACTCACGAGCGTCCTTGGTACCGTTTGTAAGAGTAGTAGGATCGATAACGTTATCTGCCTTACCCTTTGCCAGTCTCAGGATAGCTTCCTTGCAGGCATCGGTCTGGAATCCGTCATACCATACTCCGTCCTCGCCCTGAAGGATTGCGGGATATGCATCCTGCCAGAACTCGGGAAGGTAATTGATATAAGGAGCCTCTTCTGAAATGTAGCCGGCTGCTATGGTACCGTAGGTGTTACCCTTTGTGCCGTCGCCATCGGGATCTCCGTCACGGAATGCCTCAAGCATTGCATAATAATCATCAAAAGTCTTTACTGTAGCGGGATCGATTCCTACGGAATCAAGCCATGCCTTCTTAACATAGGTTACACAACCGTTTCCATATGCGGGAGCCAGACCGTAAAGCTTACCGTCTCTGTAAAGTCCCTCATTAACTGCGGGATACTTGATCCTGCTCTGGAAAGATGCATTCTTGAATGCCTCTGACATATCCCAGAGAGCTCCGGTAGGTGCATACTGTGCATACTGGTCGGAAGAAAGCAGGATGACATCCATACGATCTCCGGCAACGAACTTACGTCCTACGGCGTCAGCGTAACCTGAATGATCGAGCTGCTGGATATCAAGATCAATGCCTACTGCATCCTCCCACTGCTGCTCGAAAGCATCCTGTCTGTTCTCAACGGTAGCTGTAAGAGTACCGTTAATAACAAGTACGATCTTATCAAGCTCAAATTCACCGGTCTCCTGATTTACCTCGCCTCCGGTGGTAGGCTGCGCGTCTGAGGCAGATCCTCCCTTGTTGCAGGCAACCAGGGATGTGGCCATAGCAGTCACAAGAAGTGCCGCAATCAACTTTCTTTTCATTTTTTTCCTCCTTAAAATAAAATGTTTATTTAGGTGCAGCGTAACGCACCCCACTTTGTATTAACGCATGTGGCAATTTTACCATAAAGAGCGCCTGTTTGTGAACAAAATTCTGAATAAAAACCCTTATTTTTCCTTTTTACACATTATATACTACTGTTTTTTGTGCATTTTTTATCTTTTTCACACAATCTTTCGGTAAAATTTGATAAAAGTTTAACCATTATCGTAAAAAAAGGATTTACAACCGTCTGCATATTATATAAAATTCAATGTAGGTATTTATTTTTTCTTAAAAGGCATCAGGGCTCCGTCATACACTTCGTGTATGCCACCTCATGCCGAAAAAGGGAGGTATTTATGAGCGCAGAAAATATGATCAAAGAATTAGCCGAAAAGCAGATTCCTCTTCACAGCCTGATGGTCTGGAAAGGAGGGAACATCATATATAAGGCAGAGTGTCCCGAAGCTCCTCTTTCCATGGGCAGACGCATGTTTTCCATATCAAAATCCGTCACAGCCATCGCCATCGGCGTGCTGTATGCAAAGGGTCAGATAGATCTGGACGATTCCATATGCAATTATTTTCAGGAATATGTGACTCCCGACACTGACGAGCGCATTAAAAAAATGACCATACGCAACATGCTCATGATGCGCACCTGTCATTCATTCACCACCTATAAGCAGATGAACTGCGGATGGGTTGAAAGTTTCTTTAAAGCCACCCCCAACCACGATCCCGGTACACTCTGGCATTATGATACTTCATCGGCTCACACACTGGCTGCACTGGTGGAGAGACTGAGCGGAAAGGATCTCTGGGAATTCATCAAAAAAGAACTCCCCATGCTGAATCTTTCGGAGGATTCTTATTTCATCACCGATCCGCAGGGCGTATCCATGGGCGGCAGCGGCCTGGTGGCCAACGCCTATGACATCCTGAACATTGCCATTCTGCTGTACAATGCCGTCAATATGACCGAAACCCGATATAACATCACTTACGAAGACTGCGATTTTAATGTACCCATCTTCAGGAAATACCTTCAGACGGCCGTATCACAGCTGTCCCCCACTCTGGTAAAGTCGGGTGGACGTTTCGACACCTTCGGCTACGGATATATGATATGGCGCACCGACCACAACGGTTTCATGCTTTACGGTATGGGAGGACAGTTCGCAGCAGTGTATCCCGAAAGCCAGACGATCCTCATCACTACCGCAGACACCCAGAGCATGGCCTGTGCAAACGACGACATATTTGACGCCTTTTACAAAAATGTCCTGGCTGACGAAGCACTGGCAAAGAATCCCGATATCGACCAAATCAAACTGCCCATATACAGCGGGCGTCCCCACGAAAACCTGAATGCCACCTATAAACTCGAAAAAAACAGCTCCGATTTCACGGAGCTGTCAATTAAGTCTGATGAAAATGTCATCACTCTCACCCTCACGGGTAAAGACAAAGAATATATCATTCCCCTGGGCCTGCGTCATCTGGAAGCCTTTACCTTTAGCGGCTATGACCAGAAATCCTTCGCCTTCGGGATGTGGCAGTCAGAGGATCTGCTGTATGCAAAGATATATGTGATCGATGCATATGTGGGATCCGTATATCTGTCACTGCATTTCTCCGAGGACAAAGCCAGAGTAAATGTCTTCCTGAAGAAGGTGGAAGAGAGTCTCTTCAATGACTTTGATATGGTACACCTTGCAGGAGACGCAGTGGAAAAATAAGGAAGAATCTTACGGCTGCTTTCCGATATATGCCAGGATACCGCCATCCACATAAAGGATCTGGCCGTTTACAAAATCAGAAGCATTTGACGCAAGGAACAGAGCGGGGCCCATGAGATCTTCAGGGGTTCCCCATCTGTTCTGAGGCGTCTTGGCCAGGATAAAACTGTCAAAGGGATGAGGCGTACCGTCAGGCTGCTTTTCCCTTAAGGGGGCTGTCTGGGGAGTAGCGATATATCCGGGTCCCAGACCGTTACACTGGATGTTATACTGACCGTATTCCGAGCAGATATTCTTTGTAAGCATCTTGAGTCCGCCCTTAGCCGCAGCATATGCGGAAACAGTCTCACGTCCCAGCTCCGACATCATAGAGCAGATATTGATTATTTTTCCCGCTCTCTTTTCCACCATTTTAGGTAATACGGCCTTTGAAGTGATAAAGGCCGAACTAAGATCTATATTTATCACCTCGTTAAACTCTTCCAGAGTCATCTCTGTCATGGGTATACGCTTTATCACACCGGCATTATTTACCAGGATATCCACCGTTCCCAGATCCTTTTCGATCTGAGCCACCATATCCATCACCTGCTGTTCATTTGTCACATCACAGATATAACCCTTTGCTTCCAGTCCCTTTGCTGCATAATCAGCCAAGGCCTTATCCATGTGTTCCTGAGAACGGCAGTTAAAGGCCACCTTGGCACCTGCCTTTATATATGCCTCGGCTATGGCAAATCCTATTCCGTATGCCGCACCTGTCACCAGGGCCACTTTTCCTTCCAATGAAAACATATATTTCCTCCTATGTAAGATCCTTCACTACGCTCAGGATGACATAGCCGGATCTCTATAAAAATTATATTCTTACTCCAAAGCATCGCCCCACCGGTTACCCGATGGGGCGAAATTATCAACTTACACTACTGTTTACTTACATGCATCAACACATCTGTTTTATCTTACTGTGCAGTCTGTGCGGCCTGATCACCTTCAGCTGTAGCATCCTCGGGGATCAAAGGTCTGGGAACAACCTTATAGTAAACGACTCTGGTGCCGGCATACTTACCAAGACCTCTTATAACTACACTGGCCTGACCTACCTTGTCATTCTTTGAATACAGCTGAACATCCTTCTTACGTCTGTTCATATCATAGGTGGTGTCGATAATGTAATCCTTGCCCAGTACGAGAGGCTGCTTGTCGGTACCATAAACCAGAAGACCTTCAAAGTCTGACTTCTCCAGCTCGATACCGGTGTAAAGCTTCTTATCGTATGCCTTCCAAACCTTCTCGGGAACCTTGGTCGCAACGGCCTTGGAAATATCATTCTTAGCCACATGGATGGAAGTATTTATGGAGCCCTCATATCTGCCATTGCCGGTGATGGTTACCAGAATATTATATCCGTCATCATCAGGCTCTACCAGAGGATTTCTGGGATCCAGATCATCACCCTTGGATACCACCTTCTGTCCGTTAACGATCACATCCGAGTCATACTTATAGCTTACAGTCTTTGAGTAATCGCTTCCTGCAGTAAGCTTTTTCTTTGATGAGAACTCGAATACGTTGAAGGACGTCTTAACCTTGGTATTCATATTCTTCCATACTACGTCGGTAGCCTCTGCATATGCTGTATCGGCGCTGAGCTCACCTCTGTCGATGGTAAATCTCATTTCATTAACATCTCCGGGTGCACCCTTTGCCTTCATAGCCTCATTGTAATCGGTATTAAAGATCTTGCCCTTGATACCGAACTGGAAGGTTATAACATATGAAGATCTGTTGTTATCATCCTTATCTGCATTGGGATTAGGAGTATTGAAGTATACAACCTTATAATCTCTACCGTTCTTAAGGAGAGTTCCGTACAGGCTGACTCTTACATCAGGCTTAGCTCCATCCTTGCCATAGTATACATAGTAACCCTTGTCGCAGGATACACTGGTACCGGAACCGTATCCGGCGCGATACTTCTCTGCCTGGTTAGCCTGAGTCTCCACTATCAGCTCTTTTCCGAGGAGCTCCTTCATCCTTGCTTCAGAGATAGGATTGATGGTGTAGTAGTGGCCGAACTTACCGGTGTAATCGCCGATACCCTTGATATTTGCGGAAGCGGTACCTGAAGCCTTATGCTTCTTGTAAGTGATCTTATAATCCTTACCAAGTACGAGCTTCTTACCCTTGCCGTCAGAGCTCAGATCCACTGCCGTCTTTCCTACTACGTTGGTAGGACCTGTGTAATACAGCTTGATCATGCTGTTGATGGTGATGGCTGAACCTGTGTACTCGATTCCGTTAGGATAGATATCCTCGGGATTGTAAGCTACTGTGGAACCTGTACCATACTTGATCTTTGCAGGTGCGATCTTGAACTTAGCCACTACCTTACCTGCACATGATCCGATACCTACGATGGTAGCCTTTGCGGAACCCTTCTTCCTGTTCTTGGAGTAGGATACCATGTAATCCTTACCAAGCTTCAGATCGCCAATAGGATATACGAGGCTCTCGCCTGCACCCAGCTCGTCAACTGAATTTACGTAATTTCCGCTGGTGGTCAGGTTGTAAGGTCTGGTTCCCTTCTTGTCCAGGAACTGCTTTGCAACCTTGGGTACCATAGTCTTATCGATGACGGTAGATCCGGATGTATCATAAATCACATAAGTGATATCTCTGGTGCCTGTGAAGTTACCGCCGGTATTGGATACGGTACCATCCTCTGCTGCCTCTGCCTTATATGTACCGGTAATACGTATGGTGTATGTACCTGCTGCACTGAGAGGAGCCTGAACTTCGTTACCTGCTGCATCCAGATAGGTTACTGTAAAGTCTGTACCTGCCTTCAGCTTCTTGCTGGATTTACCGGTCTCAAAGAATACGGTAGGCACGGGAGTGTACTGTCCGCCTGCAGGATCAGCCAGTGCATCATCGGTATCGATAAGTTCCATGTTCTCGTAAACACCTGTGGTGGTATTGAGACGTCTTACCGTAGCGCCCTTCTCAAGAGGAATAGGAAGGATGTTGAAGGTCACTTCACTCTTCTTTCCGGAAGCATCCACATAGTAGAACTTATTCTTATAATTGCCCTTACCGGTTACGATAACATTTGCCGTACCGGCCTTGATATTATTTCTGAACTGAGCGATGTAATCCTTACCCCTTGTGAGTGTGGTCTGGGCATCACCCTTACCGTTGATCACGAGGATCTGAGGAATGATAGCGCTTCCGGTATAATACTGATCCTTGATGCGTCCTACCACTACTGTATCAGCCTCGGGCTCTATGGACTCTACATCAGGATATACATCTACAGAGCTCTTATCGCTGTCGTTAGGTCCCTTTTCAACGGTACCTGAAGAAGCTACCAGTTCCTTAACAGCCTCCAGCTCTTTTCTGGAATTGACAGTACCTGCATGACCATCCTCAACGCCTGTGTTAACTACAGGATTAGTGAGCTTATTCTTATCATAATCGATAAGCAGCATCCTTCCCTTGTAGTCGGGCTTCTCAGGCATGTATGAAGGAAGAGCACCGTTGATGCCGATCTTGCCGTCAAGTCCGAGTGCCTGGTATGCAGCATCTGTAACCTCAAGGAATCCGTTCATGTTAACGGTACCGTCAGCATTTCTGGTAACAATGGGATCTGCATTGCCCGTAGGATCAACAGATGCAAATGCCAGCTTCCTGATAGCTGCCTCATCGCCAAAGGAAACGCCCTTATAAGGCTTGAAGTAATCTGCTATAAACTCGTCTCCGTCAACATTGGTAGATCTCTGTGAGTAGGCATTATTTACATTCCAAAGGAATACTGACTTATGAAGTACATCTGAGGTACATCCCTCGCCGTCTGCCTGGCCTTCCGAATTGTAATTATCAAATTTATCCCTTCCTGTCTCAACAGCGCCGTTGGAACTGCGTACCGTGTCTGTGCCTCTGAAGGAGATCAGGTTACGTGCGGTATATCCGGTTTCCTTCTGGTTATTGGTGTAGAATGCCACATTATAACCCTCACTGCCGTAAGATATACAGTTCAGCGCCTTGATATCAGGACAGGAGTTGGAATCGATACCCTTTAACTTATTAAGGAATGCATAGCAGTTGATCACGGTATGTCCGCCGGGAAGTGCCTCACCACCCATCTTGATACCGTTACCGTTACCTGCGTCTACCAGCTCTACCTTGCCGTCCTTATCCTTATCCCTGTGAATATATCCGTTCAGGAATGCTACGGAGTTCTTAATGGTAACACGGCCTATCTCACCGGTCTCTGACTTGGAATACAGATCCCAGCCGTCATCTGCGTTACAGTATGACACGCAGCCGTCAAATACGTTACCCTCGCCGACTGTCAGCTTACAGGTAAATCCGTCTGCATCCTCATAACCTGCATCTGCATTCTCGTAAGAAGTACAGTTGAGGATCAGGTTATCATGAGGCCAGATCTGCTCACCCTTACAAGGTCCCTCGGGATACAGGGTGGTTGAAAGATCTCCTGAATACAGTCTGGAAATATCAATACCGTTATTACCATTGTGGTGAGTCTCCAGATCTTCCAGTACGCAGTGAGAACCTCCGACCTGAATACCCTTATTACCATCGGATGCTCTGGTGATCTCGATACCCTTTATGTACCAGTAGTTACCACCGATCACCATACCGGGTGCAGACTCCAGGAAGTCAAACTTAGGACGCTCTGTAGCATCGGGATCGGGAAGCATGTAGATCATCTTGCCCTTCTCACCATCGATACCACGCTCTACTCTTACGGACTTTGTAAGTCTGTACTCACCGCCTGCCAGCAGGATCTGCTGACCTGCCTGTACATACTTAACTGCGGTGTAGATATCCAGAGGAGAATCCAGGGTACCTGCACCTGAAGGAGATCCCTCGGGGCTTACATAGAGGTAAGTACCCTCCTCACCGTATTTCCTCAGATTAACGGTTATGGTCGTAACTCTCGTGTCATAAGACTTAAGCACGTTATTGTAATTAGCGGAATCCGAATCGGGATCATCGGGATCAAAGAGATAATGATAACTCTCATCCGGCTTCATAACCGCTTTAAAGGTATTTGCACCATACTCCAGAGTAACGGGAATAGTCACATACTCATCAGGCACTACCCTGCCTTCCTTGCCGGGATCCTTCTCTGTACCCTTACCTGCATACTTGGGATCCTGTGTGCTGTCATAAAGAACCTTGCCGCCGGCATTGGTGATCTGCAGCTCGCCTCTCCATGAAGGAAGGTACATAAGATTGAAGTCAGTGCTGTTTGCATTAGTGATCTGAAGGAAATCAGATGTATTGTCATATGTGGTCTTCTCGGGAGCCTCAGTAGGTGCATCATTGATGGGATCAGACTCTGTGAAGCTGATATCGGTGAAGGTCACATCTGCATTACGAGCAGTAAAGAAACCTGCATATACAAACTCGTCATCCAGAGTCTCCAGAATACCGGGCTTGCTCATAGCCTGCTCAAGAGCCTTGGGATCCTTTGTCTCTGAATTGTAAAGAGGCTGGTTAACCTCATCATAGTAACGGCTGTCGTAATATTTCTTGGTTTCTTTCTTATGTGTTACGGCATCCTCATATGTTACGAAATAACCGGAGTTGTTCTTCTCAACGGTCATGATGAAGTCTTCTCTCTCCAGGTCAGGAGTCTGAATAAGTCCCGACTTAAGATTTGTAGCCTTGTTAAAGCTCTTCTGCTTCGTAACATCCACGCCATACTCATGAGAAGGACCATAATTATGTACGATATTGTACGTACCGCCGCCCAAAGGTGCACATGAATGATCCAGTGGAGTCTGATCCTGGCTGAACCACTTCATGGCTGCGGAAGGGGTCTTCTCAAATACGGGAAGGTTCTCATTAGTGATACCATATCTTCCCAAAGCGGAAAGGCCCAGATACATATTAACCTTTGAGAAGTTTACATCCTGAGTGTATTCATCATTGGTCAGATCATATCTGTACTCGACCTTGGTAGCGACAGACTGGATACAGTTGTTCCAGAAATCGATGTCGCCGGGCTTACCTACACGGTCTGCAGCCATGACACCGAAACCTTCCTGTCCGTTTGAAAACGCCCAGTTGTTTACATGAGCCTTGGCAGAGATCTTGAAGTTCTTATCCCTGGGCACTGCTGTGTAATAGAAAGATACGCCGTCCATGGAAAGAGGCACGATCTTACCACCGTTCTTGAGAGCCCAAACCTGAACAGAACCATCATTTGCATTGCCCTTGTAAAAGTTATTACCTGCGCCTTTTTCAGCGTAGCTCTTATCGGTTGATGTACCATAAGCAGAGAAGAGCCACTCATTCTCTTTTCTGTTATGATATGTATAATTAAATTCTGCAGTAACGCTTACATCCCTGTACTTGCTGTCCTCAGTATCTTTCGCATCATAAATATCCCTGTATGCATTTACCTTGAATGTATACTCTTTTTCCGCCGTAAGACCGGTAGCCTTGATCGGCACTCTGTACATCTTTGCAGACTCGGTATAATACTTTGCGGTAGCTTCAGCATCATCAACCCTTACGGTAACCTTATCAGCGCCGCTGGCACTATTCGTTATAACATAATAATCAGCCTCTGCTACTGCTGCGAAAGCAACTGTCAGAGTGCCGTCACCATGATCCGTAACACCTGCGACACTGGGAGTATCCAGCGGTCTGATGAAATCAATACTGTCTACATTTGAAAACTTGACGTCATACTTCTTGCCTGTGGAATCATCATCTCTCTCTGCAGCTGCCACAAAGAAGTAACGTCCGCTTGCTGAAGGAAGGAAAGAAGCCACGTTATCTTTGGCACCGGCTTTAGAATTATCCTTCATTATAGTATATACGCCGATAGCATTCTTCTTAACATCCTCAGCGCTCATAGATACCGTATTGCCATCGCCCTTAGCCATATATACGGAAACTCTGTTGGCAGCGGCAAGCTCGTCGATCTGACATTTTGACACGTCCACATCAACCGTAGCCTTACAGGTTCTGATGGCTGCAGCCTTTTCCGCATCAGTCTTTGCCGTTGCAGGAACCTGTGCAGGTGCAACATAAACCTTGTTTATGGAAGGAGTCTTGATGTCACTCCAGCTTCCGCCGGTAAAATCAAGAGCACCCTCTATTACCTCTATCCTGTAGAAATAGGATCCACCTGATTCGGAATTGGAGCCCAGATACCAGATACCTGCACCCACGCCGGAGAATTTAGATACATAAGAGCCTTTTCCGGCCACGCCGTTCAGGTTGCTTCCGGCTATCTCACCGCTGTTTACGCTGGTGGTCTGGGAAAGTGTCTGGTTCTCATCATAAAGACCGATCTCTCTGGACATATCTCCGCCTTCCCACCATACTTTTACGGTATTGGTCTCAGCGGTGGTAGTAAACTGGATAGCCTTGGTGGGATGAGATCCCTTCACAGCGCCGAAGGGACCGTTGGGACTTATTCTGTAAGTCTCCGTACTGGGAGTCAGTCCGTCCAGATATCCATCCGGGAAAGGAGCTCTTTCATCACCGGGATTGGATACGGGAGTCTTGGACGAATTGTGTGCCCAGATCGTAAAAAACGGATCTGCAGCACCATCCTTGGTGTATCCGATCTTATCCTCATCCGCAGACGTCTTAGCTCCGGGAATGGTCATACCGCAGTTGTCGGTATATTCACCGACGGCAAGAACACCCTTGTTTACCAGCTGTGTCATATCAAAAACGTGAATAGCCGCATCGCCGTTTACGTCCTCTTCATCACCGGCTGCGTCAAGAGCCTCTTCCATATCCTCCACCATCTCGGTTTCGGCTGTCTCGACATCCTCCTCTACGCCGGAAACCTCTGAAAGAGACTCCTCGTCATTAACTGCCTCCATGTCCGCATCCATGTCAGCGTCGGTATATAGATCCTCCGCATCGGTGGACACTGCTTCGCTCTCGGAGCCGCCGACTTCGATATCCTGCGCATCCGTGCTCTCGGCTGCCATTACAGGCACCACCGGCTGGATGATCATGGATAAAGAAATGATCGACACCATAGCTCTTTTGAGCAGGTCTGAATACATTCTTTTCATAAATTCTCCTTCCTTTCCGCTCCGTCTCTTTTCTGCCCGTAAAACCGACGATCATAGACGGAAAATGATATGTTAGTTCTTACAAGAGCGCAAAGTACCCCTGTAAACGTACAACTATGTGTTCATTTTATCAGCATTTTTCACTATATGCAACGATTATTTGCGCCGGGAACTGTGAACTTTTTCACAATTTCCGTAGTTCAAAACCGTGTCATATGAAAAAAACACCCAAATCCCACATCTGTTATAGATACGGATTCGGGCGTTTCTTTTTATGCGTTCCGCTGCTTAGGATATACAATAATATTTTTTACAAAAATGTTGATATCACAACAAACATCCCCGCCTTACTTAAGCAGGCCGGCGTTCACATATCCGCTCTCAGCGCCGCTTGCTTTCTTCTGCGCCTTAAGAGAAGTGGTGTACTTCCTGCCGTTAAGTGTATAAGTAAGCTTAAGGCTGCCCTTTCCCGAAAGATCTGTCACCGACACGGTACCGTTCGCATTTAATGTAACCTTTGCTCCCGTCTTTTCATCCGTCACAGTCTTTCCGGGAGCCGTGATAACGATTTTTCCTACCGTCCATACGCCGTTCAGGAAGCCGGCGCCCTTTGTAATATCATTCATTTTTCCTGCCTGAAGGGTAGGACGTACGATCAGATTCTGGCTGGGCGACATCTGCAGCTTCTTGAGCTGCTTGTCAAATGCGAGATTCACTACACTTACGGTAATGCTCTCACCGTTTGCATTCGTAAATGTCACATCATATTTTGAAACATTCTTGAATGCCTTAAGGGTTACAACTCCCTTTTTATTCACCTTGAGGGGCTTGGCACCTGCCACATTACCGGAAACAGTGCCTACGGTATTTGCATAACCCGCGGGAAGGGCTACCTTTGCCTTGGCGTTTACGGTCACCTTGCAATTCTTCAGGGAATTATTGGATACGGTAACGGTCTTAACCTTACCTTTCACAAAAGTTATGTTGAGAACGCCCGTATCGTCGGCTGCGCCCTTTATTCCATTCGCATTTGTGCCAGCTGCCAGCTTAGCATAATTAGCGGAAACCTGGGCTGTGGTTGCAGCCGAAAGCTTGGGATCTCCGGTCTTTTCATCCACAGTATCCGTCGCAACAACCTCATTGCCTCCATCTGTCGTGCCGGGCTGATCAGAGCTACCGGGCTGATCAGAGCTACCGGGCTGATCAGAGCCACCGGGCTGGTCAGAACCACCGGGCTGGTCGGAGCCACCGGGCTGATCGGAACCACCGGGCTGATCCTTGGGCATATCTGCCTTTATGGCATCCATAACAGCCTGTCCTGTTGTAGTCCAATAAGGCTGAGCGGTAAGAGTCTTGTCCTTTGCCGCGAACTGTCCGTCCTTATTTACCGTAAAGATATACTCTCCGCTTACTTCCTCGCCATATACCGAAACAGGATTCTTTACATATCCGGATATTGATATCTTCATATCCTGAAGCTGCTTTGCAATGAGTCCTGCCTGAACCATACCGCCCATCTTATTACTATGGGTCTTGTCGGGGGTTCCGGAAACCAGATCCATGGCTGCCAGACCACAAGCCTCTCCGCCTGATGCATATGCATCCTCATACATCTTCTTTGTGATCTCAAAGGCATCCAGGAAAAGCACTCCCTTATCCTTATTTTCATCATACACTTCCCTGCAGGCGGTCACATAGGCGTCACCCTCCGTCTGATAATCAAGGGTGCCTTCATAATCCGTCATGTTTGCATCATGATGAGCCCTGATCTTTCCATTCGAATAATAGAGTCTTGAAACAGGCGTTACTACCACGGGGATGGCTTTTTTCTCAAGAGCCTTATCGATATAATACTGGATAAATCCCTTGTAGGTGGCTCCACAGTTCCATGTATATCCCATTGCCGCTTTTCCCTCGACCTTGGTCATGCTCTTCATGGCCTCAGTGGGAACTATGGTCGGGAAATGACTTGTGGGCAGCTGCTTGGTACTACCCAGGACAGTGTCCTTCTTTGTATCGGCAGTAAACAGGGGCACAAATCTGTCTTCATAATATGAAGCTCCGTTTGCACAGTCGTTATGGCCGAACTGGATGAAGAGATAATCCCCTTCCTTTATATTAGCCATTATGGCATCAAACTTACCTTCGTTGAGGAAGGATCTCACAGCTCTTCCGCCCTGGGCATAATCATTTACGGTCACATATCTGTCGTCAAAATATGTCTGCAAAAATTCTCCCCAAGAGCCTGCCGAAAGAACCTTTCCGCTATTATACATGCCTGCTGCCGAATAATCCTTAACCGTGGAATCGCCTGCCAGATAGATATTTATACCTGATCCGGGAGCTATGCTTCCGGGATCCGAAGGATCGGACCAGTCGGAACTTACAGCATTTTCAGTATCTATGAGATACTTGGGATCACCCTTAACACCATTGAGTGTAGCAGGGGTTACCACTACCATGAGGAACTTGCCAGCACAATCCATGGGAATCTGGAAGGACTTACTGCTCACAGTAGGAACGCTTGCCAGCAAGGTAGCGCTCTTAAGTATAGACTCAAGAGAAGCAGCGTCATACTGCGTATCCAGCGCATACCAGTCAAGCGTGGTAGCGTCATTACCTGCCCAGGCATCGCCTAAGGTATAGCTTACTGTCACTGTCTCGCCGGGATTGGGCTTATTCATGTCGCCGTTTGACGCCCAGGTGGGAGCCACTGAAAACTCAGGCTTCGTATCTACCTCAGCAACGGCGTATGAAGGTGTCCAGCCGTTGTCAGTAAATACCTTCTTTATGGAATACTTTGATGCGTCATAATCGGAAGCGGCTACGACAAACTGTCTTGCGCCGTAATCGATCTCCTGACCGTTACAGGTGGTATTATACTCAGCCAGTCTCACGGTGCCATTATCCACCTTTGCATTCATGTCTGCCCATCCGGGCTGAACAGTCTTACCACTGCCATCCGTTGTTGCATTAAGTATCATGTCAGCCTTTTCAAACTTAGTGTTGATAAAGGCTACCGTTGCATGAGATCCCCACATACGTCCGAAATATCCCGGAGTCACCTTACGATCCTTAACCTTGCTGTAGGTTACAAAACAGTTCCTGAAGATATATCCGTCAGATGCAAGCTGTCCATCCTTATTGGTACTGGACATTGCGGTGATATAACCTGCTGCTGCGATATCCGTGTATCCGCAGAAATTAAGCTCACAGCCATCAAAGATCACATCGCCGTTACCATAGATATAATCTGTCTGTCCCTCTATGTAGCAATTCTTATAATATGCATCAGACGCCATATTATTTGTATAAAGGGTATCCTGGCTTCCGATAAACGCACAATCCAAAAACTCTGTCTGGTCTGCATAGTTGACATACGCTGCAGCTCTTTCCGTAGCAGCCTTTGACTCAACCTTAGTTCCTTCTTTCCTTGCCACACTGATAGCTTCCAGGCCGCTGGGTTCTGCACCGTCCCTGATCTCCTCATCAGTCATGTACTTATTGAAGGAATTCTCAAATGTGATATCCTTTGCCCTGAAGCCCTTTGCACTGCTTTCGGTAACTACTGCCGATCCCCAGTGCTTAACCACATTACCTTTACCGAATTTATCATAATCAAGGTAAGGATCATAATAATCGTTCTTTGCATCTCCTACACAGCTGTAGTATCTGTAACCTATTCCGTAATACCATGTGATCTTTGTATTATCTCTGTTGCCGCCATTACTCTCAAGGGTTATGAAAGGAGACTTAACTGCCACCTTTTCCCTGTATACACCGGGATCTATCTTAATGGTGACTCTCTTATCCTCCGTTACAGTATCGCCCCTGTCCATAAGCTGCACTGCATCCACCGCAGCCTGAACCGTCTTATAGTCCTTATCAGCGCCCACATAAAGAGTGGCTGTATAAGCAGTCTTGGACTTAACTGTTTCGTCCTTAAGCAAAAGGTCTCTTGATACGGCGCCGTCCTCAACCACAACATGCGTGGTCGTGCTATATCCCTGAGCTGTTATGGTTGCCTGGTATGCACCGTTTCTCAGGTTTACCTTATAGGCAGCATTTGCCGCCGTACCTGTATATACGGACTTATCTTCCACATTTGTAAAGGTAATGGCTGTGGGTGTAACATTAAGAGTCTCATATTCTCCCCTCACCTGTGTGAGTCCGATGAATTTACCGGTGACTTCATAGGTATCGCGAAGTTTGAACTCAATATCTTTTTCCACATCTCCATCTTCACAGACAATCTTGACCGTCTCTTTAAGTTCATAATCATAAGCGCCTTCAAAGGTTGCGGTATAGGTCTCACCCTGGGCAAGCAAAGCACTGTATGTACCGTTCGTAACAGTTGCTTCAACCGTCTCATAACTGTCCTTATCCGTAGGTATAAAACTTATCGTCAGATTCGAAGGTACGGTCTCCATTCCGGTGATCTGTCCGCTTGCCGTAAAGAATACCGCCTCCTGAAGCTCAATATCTGCCGTCTGTTCCTTTGCCCTGGCTGTATTTTTATTTGTCTTTACCATAAATGTACGACTGTCCTTAGATACGGAATACGACGTAGCCAGACCTCCCGTCAAAGATACGGTATACTCTCCGGCCTTTACTTTGATAGAATACCTTGAATTCTCAAGAGTAGCCGTATAAGTTATATTTTCGGTCTTGTTTTTGAATTTGAGCACGGTTCCATCCGGAATCTGCGCCCCTGCAGGAGCGGTTACGATTCCGGACAGTACAGTGCAGGGAAGGAAATCTGCCCCGTAACAGTACATCTTTGAGCCTGAGAGGCAGATATAGTATGTTTGATCTTTTTCCACATCAATGTAAAGTGTAGCCCATGACGCGCCCTGTACCACCTTGAAGCCTTCTGAATCATATACATCACTACCGCCGGGAACATAGGTTCCAATGGCGTTTTCAGAAGTACTGACATACCCCTGTTTTGAAGAAGCGTTGCCCACATACATGACGAGGGTTCCGTCTGCAGGCGCTGTGTAATCCACATATGACTTATCCTTAGTCACAACTATTCCGCCACTTGCAGAACCGTTTGTTCCTGATGATCTGACATAATCCTTACCGCCACTGGATCCCGAATCTATTGTTGTGGTGGGGCTGTGATATACAAAATCATTTCCGGCCAGTTTAAGAGTAGCCACTCCGCTTGCAGTTTCATTGACTACCTGCCAACCTTCACCTGCATATGCGGCAGATACACCATCTATGTAGAGATTACCTCTTACAGGGGCACTCAAGGTAAGTCTGTCACCCTCAGATACCGAAGCCTTAAGTTCTGCGACATACTGTCCGCCCTTTGTGGAATTTGTGGCGGTTGCAGGCAGTACACACGATGAAACAGTCTCGTTTCCATTTAAAAGTGCAACCTTATCTCCTTCATTGCATACGGTAACGCTTACCTTTACATTAATTTCTCCCGAAGCAGTCGCATCAAAAGAGATCACATTCTCCTTTGCAGCTTTTGCACCATATGTTACCGAAAATGCTGCCAATGCTCCTTTATACAAGGTCAGACCGGTATAAGCATCCGTCACATCATTTGATATATATCCCATATTATCCAGATAAAACTGATAATCATCAGCTTTATTTGAAAGCATAAGTGGCAGACCGAATTCCACTCTTGTCAACGATATAGCAGAAGCTCCGTCTGTTTCTGCAAGGATCGATTTTCCTTTGTACACAGCCTTGGTTCCTACTGCAGACACCTCATAATTCTCCCCCACAATAAGCTCTATTCCTTCAGATGAATATGCCTGTGCCGTCACGGTTTTCGTGTCAGTCTGGCTTTTAAAAGTAAGAACCACGTCCTCATCATCATCCTCTATTCCGGTGATGGCACCTTTATAAGTACAGGGAACTTCATCCTTGAGCTCGGATACTTCTATTTCAACGCTTTTTGCATAAAAATTTGTTCCTTCTTTTATAGCAAAATACACCGTCTGTGCTGCCGCGTCTTTATTCTTAAAGATCACCTGACCGGGCATATTCCCGGACGCAACCTCGTTTTCCATAGCCGCATCGGAATACAGGGCTCCCTTTCCATCATTCACGCCGACCATTGTCAGAGTGTACATGGATTTCTCAGCGGGTACTTCGAAGGAAAAAAGGACCTTACCCTTATTACATTTAAATCCGTACTTTTCTTCATTTCCAGCTATGTATCCGGCTATTCCGGCCTTATAAACAGACACATTCATAGTGTTCGTATCATCCGCTTTATAGGTTCCGCTCAACACGCCCTCCGTAAACGAATCATCGGAACCAAATATGGTGTACTTTGTAAAGTCAAGAATATCCTTGTCTCCCAGCTCAACGCCGTTCACATCAGCTTCCTCATCCTCGACTGCGGATACTTCCTGCGCAGATTCTTCCCTTACGCTCTCAAATTCAGCTGACTCATCAAAGCTTTCATCAGCTTTTTCATCCATAAGATCGACAACTGTCGTCTCGCTCTCAGTCACCTCTGACTCTGCTGCATACGCTGTTGCCAGGCTCACGTCCATTCCCATGGTAGAAATGAACGTGGCCGCGCTGCAGATAATGGCCAGGAGCCGCTTTCTGTAATGCCTTTTATTTTTCTTCATAATTCCTTCCCTCTCTTTCGTGAAATACTTTCTGTTTTTTGTAAAAAAGACATTTTCCGATAGTTTCCTGATACCATCTTAAAGTATGACATTATGTGAGAGTCAACATTGATTTTCATGTCTTTTTTTCACAAAAAAATACCGCCTGCATTGTCTAAAATGCAGACGGCATTCAAATCTTTATCATTTTTCTTCTATCGGATAGTGAAACAGCTGGTACTGCATCAGCGAACCGTTTTCATAAAAGCTGCCGATCTTAAGTGCCATCACATCCCCTGCCAGCTTAAGGGAGTTTTTGTTCATATAGTCAAGCACTTTGCCATACACATCATACCACACAGGGCCGCCGGTTTCCATTCCCTGCTCTCCGGCATCCATCGGAGCCTTTACAAAGCGGAGAATACATGGCCTTGACTCGTAAAACTCCACATCTTCGGAAATATCGTAGCCATACTTTTCGGTCATGATGGTATTGGAGCCTATCCCTGAAGAGCAAAAAGGTATGCCGTTTTCCAGATCCTGTTTTTCAAACAGATACATGTAATAAAACTCGGGACACCTGTTCATAAAATCCGTCAGAAGCTTCGAACGCTTTTTATCCATTATGAGCGTCCCCCTGATCATATACCTGATGAAATGCATGGGCTGGCAGTCCTGCCTCAGCAGCCCTCCCATATTTTCACGGGCCAGCTTCATGAGAGAGATATCGTCCTTGAGCAGATGATCTACGGCTTCATAATACCTTAGTTTTTTTTTGATCTCATCCCGTTTTTCGGATAACGTCTTTACGACCTCTTCCGGAGAACTTTTGAAAAGGGAAGCGATCTGCTCATGGGAAAGGTCTTCCTTTCTGTACTTGGTGACATACATCAGCCTTTCCACATCTTCATTGAAAAATTCCCTGTAGCCGTTATCTTCATTGCGGGATCCGGCCAGATACCCCATTTCATCATAACGCCGGATAGTATTGCCCGAGACCCCCAGGATCTTTGACAGATCATTGGTGGTATATTTCATACCATCACCCCCGGATAATCATATTACTGACTAAAACTTCCCACATGTCACCCTGATAAACGCAGTGAAGAAGGATTTTGATAGAGCTTTAGTTATTACTGGAAATCCTTGAGTCTTGAATGCTTAAACACGTGACCGCACTTGGTACACTTGTGATAATGCTCGGAATTATGTCCGGACTCATTACACTGCTCTACGATATACTCACCGTTAGCCGCGTAAGCCCTGTGAGTTCCGTTATGCAGATCCTCAAAGTGATGATTGTACTTAGGGGAATTATAATAATAGCTGTAAAGTCTGGCTATGGTCGCCAGATAAACTCCTCCGGGCTCCCCTCCGCCGTAGGTGGTCATATACCTGCCGTAAAGGCCCTCGGTATCTGAACCGTAGGTCTGTACCAGTTCGGGATGAAGAAGCCTGAATGCCTGATAATCATCGGTGATCTGATTAGCCTCGGCCTTACCCTGATTTACCATCTCGGCAGTGACCGTGGCGGGTACCACGGGAACTGTTATGGCTGCCGCCTGAGCCTGAAGAGCTGCCGCCTGGGCCTGGAGCTGGGCTGCCTGCGCATTGGCTGCTGCTATGGCCTGAGCCTGCTGCAACGCCTGCTGCAGAGCTGCTGCCTGCGCCTCTGCCTGAGCCTTTGCCACTGCGGCACGAGCTGCGGCCTGATTCTGAGCCGCTACCAAAGCCTGTGCCTCCTGTGCTGCACGGGCTGCGGGAGCTGCAGGACTTCCTGCCTCATACTGGATCTTTGCCGCATCACCATCCACATAATTGATGGGAGCCACTCCCACTATAGAGGAAGATATCACGGTATCGGGAACGGTATAACCATTAGCGCCCATGTAATAATATGTATTTCCATACTTTACCCATGAATTCGTGACCATGTCTCCGTTCACGAAAAATCTGGGAGACCCGCCGTCAATACTCCATCCGGTATAACCCGCGGGTGCAGCAAAAACCGGCATCGCAAAAACCAGCGTCATGGCTGTAACAGCCAGAAATCTTACTATCCTCTTCATACAAATACCTCCTTATATTCAAGATTCTTCGTCACTTCGTTCCTCAGAATGACAATAAATGAAGGCATTCTGATCAAATAAAAGAATCTTATAACTAACCTCAATTATACAGACAGTGCCTGTAAAATACAAGTTTTACTTGGGCAGGGGACGGGACCCGATGTAATCTCCCTTAAAGATCACGCTTCCCTTTGAAGGGGACACGATATAATATTTTTTATTTATGTGTTCATCCCTGTTCCGATCCACCACGAAGCGCACCCTGCTCTTATCCTTGCTCATCTTTACACTTATATTTTCCTCGTCCACTTTCTGGGGATTGATATATACGGGAAAGGTGACCTTTTTGATGCCGTCTTCGTAAGCCTCCGTCTTTTTCATAAACGTCACCGTCATGGTCATCATACCGGAATGTTCATTATCCTTATAAGACACCTTGTAATCACGCCCGTTGTACATATATGTATCATTTACGATAAGAGTATTCTTACCGGGCTTTATATCTTTTCCGTTATAATATGCCCGGATATCATCCTGCCGGGGCAATGTGATCCTGCCCTTTTCATCCGTATCGGCCGGACTTAAATTAAGGGAAGGTATCTTTGTGTAATTGGAGTCTTTATCCTCGAGCTTGCTGATGACACTATCGATCTGTTCCTGGGTCACGCCGCCTGCCGCCAGAAAATCAAGGGCAGCCTGGTGATAATCGATATGCTTGAGTTCTCTTTTATTATCCGCATCAGCCAGATCCATATAGATCTCTTTGAGATAATTTCTTTTGGCGTAATCAAACTCAGTGGAATCCTTATCATAGTGATAAAAATTCTTATACGTCAGCATGTAATCAGAGGTCATCTCCGAATCCGACGCACCCATGAGCGCCTCCAGCACAATGATCAGAAAACCCGTCCTGTCCTTACCTTCCGTACAATGTACCAGATAGGGGGGCTCATGCAGCGACATGAATTCCACAGCGTCCACAATTCCTTCGTTGAACTCGTCGCCTGCGAATTCATAGTTCAGATCAAGGCAGGTCACATTACCTTCTTCATACAGCTTCGCATAATATTCACTCATACCATCGTCAAGATAATCCTCTGCCTTTTTATAGGAATCCGCCAGATTGACCACGGTTCTAACTCCCACCTCTTCCATTTTTTCCGAGGCATATTCGGCTCTGTTCATGACATTATTGATAGGACTTGAACTGCGGTAGAGCACGCCATGGGCTATATTTCCCGTAGCCACCTCCCGGAAATTGGCATAGGCGGCATCGGAGGAATAATCAGACCTTTCATTGGAGCGCTCGGGATTTCTCATATTGTACTCATCCTTGTAAGTGCCCTTTTCATGAAGATAGATGATCACTTCCTCACCTTCATCCGTATCATCAAAGTCCTCTTCTTCTGAAAAATCCCCCTTGGCAATGGATAATGCCAGGTTACTTCCCGATCCAAGCAAAGCCACTTTTCCCGGCTTGGAATCGGAATCGGATACAAAGTAGGGCATCTTCTCGGAATAATCACGGGATTCTATATCAACCCTTACTTTATCGCAAATGGAAAAACCCGCTTCGGTCATGGCATCGTAATCAATATCCAGTTCCACATCGCCCTCATCGCTTATTCCGGTGATCCTGGTCTTTACATATATTTTGTCCTTTTCAAACTCATCACAAAATACGCTGACCGGCAGCATTGCTGCGATCAGCGCAAATATCAATATAGCACTTATAAATCTTTCCTTAAAACTCATACACTAAATCCTTTCAATACCATTCCACCTCAAAGGTATCGGAAACCGTTCCCGTACAGTTATTGATCCCGCGTAATGTGACTGTCACCGTATCCCGTCCGCTGTCATATATCTCGGCGATCACATCACCCTTGACCCCGTCTTTACTGAGTTTTAATTTTACGGGATTCCCGGTGGTCTTATCAAAAAGGTCATAAAGCTTTCTCACTTTATCGCCATAACTGTTTGTGCCCACTTCAAACTTAGAGGTATCCAGATCGCTTGAAAGATCACATTTCCTGATCTCAAAACCAAGGGGCACTTTCTTTAAGGCTTTAGCCGCCTCTTTACCGCAGGACTTTGACAGCTTCACATAGAGTTCGGGAGATTTGCCCTTATAACCGCTGATAAACTTGTTATTCTTAAATTTGAGCTTATACTCCGAACTGTTTATTTCCTGCCCGTTCTTTTTTACGACGACCTTGACATCGGGCGTGGCATTTTTCTTCCTGATGCCGTATGCCGTATGAGGACATCCGGTATAGGGAACCGAGTCGGTCCAGCTGATCTCATACCTGTCGCTTCCTGATTCAAAGCTGTAGCTTCCGCCGGTTACAACGCCGGGTCTGGAATCGCTACCGCTCTCTGTCCCCGAAGCCGAGCCGGAATCAAGAGATCCCATATCAAAATCACTGCCTTCAAAAGTCAGGGTCCCTTCGGATATCCCGTCATTTGAAAACAGCTGAAGATAGACGTCGCCGTCACTCATTTTCACCAGGCTGCCGTTTTTTTCCACCAGACTCATGCCGCTGGCATCGGACACACAGCTTCGGTGGCCCAGATACAGATTATCCATCCAGTCAGCTTCTTCATCGGTATTTGTTTCTTTTTTTGAATAATAATTCTTAACGGACTTTTCCGGCTTAAGAATCACAAAAACTGTCTGGCCCTTATTCATTCCAATGGCTTTATCAAGGTTTATCACATGAAAACCGGCCATTCCCACACTGACCTTCTGTGTCAGCAAGGGCGTATTGTCCGTCAGGCTCACGCTCTTGTCTTCAACTTTCGGATTACCGTATACGGACATGGTATAAGACGCATTATCTTCTGCGGTTAATATGGAAACCGAAGTCAGTGTGACATCTTCATCGGCCTTCATGGCAAGGCCCCTTGCCAGGCTGTCTGTGGCCGCCTTGGGTTCATCATTTGATTCCACGGCAAAAGAATTATCCGTCCACAATCCGGATGCGCTGTCATCACCTTTTTTGTACAGATCGTAAAAGACCACTTCACCGTATTTTAAAGACTCATCATAATAGGAAATATATGTTTTTCCGTGATCCGTGACCTCATCTTCCGTACCCCAGCTGTTGATGCATACCCAGGCGCCGTCTCCTGCGGGCTGCTCTCCCCTGGTGCCGCGTCCATATCCGCCCTCCGACTCCGTCGAGGATCTGAACTGCGATGCGCTGATGGTATCATCCCAGCCTACAATAGTCACTACATGATTTACAACATATTCATCTGCATACTCTTTCCTGATATCATCCACGGTGCTTTTCGTATTGTATACATAAGGCCAGTCTTCTTCATAGGAATTATAGGATATGGCTCCGGCGCCGTACTCCTTTATCATGGCCTTTAAATTATCCATATTAGAGCGGTCCGCAGATACAATGTATATGTCCTTAAGCCTGTATGCATCCGATGCTGAAGAACCGGCCACCCCCGCATTTCCAAAATCATTCGTGAGATTTGTCGTATCCGAGCTTAAGGCGTCATCTCCTTTTTCTTCCTTCAGACAACGTCCTCTGGAATAGAGCATCGGAGCGCTGAGGGATGATCCGCCCGCAAACAGATAGGCGCTGTTATTTCCCACACAATCTATATACTCTGTCTTCTCTCTTCCATAATACTGATAATCCTCCTCCATAGGCGGCCCTTCTTTAAACGTGGAATCCCTGAATATAAATTCCTTATAATCATTTAAATCAGGGTTCTTTGAGACATCATTTTTATGATAATTATAATATGCCGTATTCTTCCATGAAAAATCCAGCTCATCATCATATTTCTTCTTAAGATTTGCTTCCAGCGCAGAAGCATTGCCTATGGCCCAGCAGCATCCGGTATCACCCTGATTTATCACCTCTGTATAATAGGGCGATACATACTTACTCTC
>JAFRWW010000003.1 GCA_017441585.1 Lachnospiraceae bacterium | reverse complement strand
TTTTTGTTTGACGATTAAATTCTACCACAGCAAGAGAGAAGATTCCTTATTTTTCTGCATTTTGTGGATAACCAAATGAGAATGTTGATGAGTGACCGTCAAAAGGACGGAAACTCAAGCCCTTGTTTTTCTTGAAGTAATGTGGCAGATATGATAAAATTATGTAGTTTGATAAAAGAATAACTAATCAATAAATATTCTTTAGGAAAGGAGTTTTCACATGATCTATTCAAAGGAAGTGGAAGAAATGACCTGTGTTGCACAGGGCGTTCATCACGGAGCAGCGCCGATACCCGAGGAAGCAAAATGGGTACAGGCAAAAGAAATCAAGGATATTTCCGCATTTACCCACGGTGTGGGCTGGTGCGCACCTCAGCAGGGTGCCTGCAAGCTCAGCCTTAATGTAAAGGACGGTATTATCCAGGAGGCACTCGTAGAGACCATCGGATGTTCGGGTATGACCCATTCCGCAGCTATGGCTTCTGAGATCCTTCCCGGTCTCACCATTCTGGAGGCTCTCAATACCGACCTGGTATGCGACGCTATCAATACGGCCATGAGAGAGCTCTTTTTACAGATCGTCTACGGTCGTTCACAGTCAGCTTTCTCAGAGGATGGACTTCCCGTGGGAGCAGGACTTGAGGATCTGGGTAAGGGACTTCGTTCACAGGTTGGTACTATGTACGGTACACTTAAGAAGGGCCCCAGATATCTGGAGATGGCAGAGGGTTATGTGACAGCCATAGCTCTTGACGCCGATAATGAGATCATCGGATATAAGTTCGTAAACTTCGGTAAGATGACCGATTTCATCAAGAAGGGCGACGATCCCAAGACCGCCTATGAAAAGGCATGCGGACAGTATGGCCGCGTGGATGACGCAGTGAAACTCATTGACCCCAGAACCGATAAAGAGATCGAGAAGTAAGGAGGATAGAAATGGCTTTATTTGAATCATATGAGAGAAGGATCGACCAGATCAATAAGGTTCTGGGAGAGTATGGTATCTCTTCTCTGGAAGAGGCTGAGAAGATTACAAAGGACGCTGGTCTTAATGTTTACGATCAGGTAAAGGGCATCCAGCCCATCTGTTTTGAGAATGCATGCTGGGCATACACCGTAGGTGCAGCCATCGCCATCAAGAAGAACTGCCGCAAGGCATCAGAGGCTGCCGCAGCCATAGGTGAGGGACTTCAGGCATTTTGTATCCCCGGTTCCGTAGCAGATACCAGAAAGGTTGGTCTTGGCCATGGTAACCTGGGCAAGATGCTCCTGGAGGAGGATACCGAGTGCTTCGCATTCCTGGCAGGACATGAGTCCTTCGCCGCAGCAGAGGGCGCCATTGGTATCGCAGAGAAGGCAAATAAGGTGCGCCAGAAGCCCTTAAGAGTCATCCTTAACGGACTGGGCAAGGACGCAGCAAAGATCATTTCCAGGATCAATGGCTTTACCTTTGTGGAGACCGAGTATGATCCTTACACCAACGAGGTTAAGGAAGTGTTCACAAAGGCATATTCCGAGGGACTTCGCGCAAAGGTAAGATGCTACGGTGCCAACTCCGTATCAGAGGGCGTTGCCATCATGTGGAAGGAGAACGTGGACGTATCAATAACCGGTAACTCCACCAATCCCACACGTTTCCAGCATCCCGTTGCTGGTACATATAAGAAGGAACGCATAGAGGCAGGCAAGAAGTATTTCTCGGTTGCATCAGGCGGCGGTACAGGACGTACCCTTCATCCCGATAACATGGCTGCAGGTCCTGCTTCTTACGGATTTACCGACACTCTGGGACGTATGCATTCCTCAGCACAGTTTGCGGGTTCTTCATCCGTTCCCGCTCACGTAGAGATGATGGGACTCATCGGTATGGGTAATAACCCCATGGTAGGCGCTACCGTGGCAGTTGCAGTTTCCGTTCAGGAAGCAGCCGATGCAGGAAAGTTTTAATAAATAATTAGATTTAAGGGGAAGATTTACTTGATATATGGGACATGAAAAGGGGGTACAGCTTATGATCAAAAATATAAGCATAAAGACAAAGCTTCTTATGGCTACGGTTCCGCTGATACTGCTGGTGATCATCGTCACCATCATTGCGGGAGTCCGCCAGATGAGCGTATGGAAAGAGTCAAAACAGGTATACTTCCAGGAGCTGGCTGAGATCGAGGTAATCCTGGTCACCATGGACAGGGATTTCTATCAGGCTGAGGTGGGTCTGGAAAAGGCTTACATCCAGATCAAGACAGGCACGGTAGACGGTGACGCCTTTAATGCGGCTCTGGCTGATTATGATGAGAATCTTCAGCAGGTCCTCGACGGGGCAGTGACCCTAAAGGGTTTGTTTGAACAGGATGAGTATCTGTTCAATACCTTCATGGGACCTGAGCAGTCAGCACCCAATTCCAAGCTGCTCACAGATTTTGAGGCGGCTGCCGACGACTGGTCAAAGACCTACAGCCCCAAGCTGAACCGGGGCGATTATGATGAGGCTTATGCAAAGTTTAATGCTGCCAGAGAGTATCTCAATGAGATGGAGGATTCCATCGAGGCTTATGAGGAAGTGATCGACAACAGGCTTCACTCAGGCATAATAGGTACTCTGGTCACCACATCGGTGGTTGTAGTCATCGTGGCTGTTCTGTGTATTATTTTTACAGTCATGGTAACAAAATATTTCATGGAGAATATCCTGGCTCTGGAGGAAACTCTCAGGGAGATCTCGGAGAAGAACCTTTCCACAGAGCCTGTATTGAACGATGCAAAGGATGAGTTCGGTTCTCTGTCTGCATCCCAGCATGGGCTTTATGAGAGTCTCTATGGCATCATAGGCGATATCAGGAGCGGCGCGGATAATCTGGCTGAGTCCGGAGGTAGCATATCTACCATGGCTGCCGATGCCAATGAGCAGATGAACAACATCGCCACTGCCATTGATGACATGGCTCACACGGCTACTCAGACAGCCTCCGATATCACGGAACTGTCCAGGGAGATGGCTGACGTCGCTGAGATGAGTGATTCTTCGGCAGAAGCTACGAAGATGCTGGCTGAAGAGAGCGGACAGATCGATTCCGTCACCGGAGACGGTATGCAGACGGTGGAGAAGCTGACTAAGATCACTCAGGAATCAGGTAAGGCTTTTGATGAGATATTCAGTCTGATCGACGGCATATCACAGAGTGCGGCTAAGATCGGCGATGCATCAAAGCTCATCACCGATATCGCATCTCAGACTAACCTGCTGGCACTCAATGCGGCCATTGAGGCTGCCAGAGCCGGTGAGGCAGGAAGAGGCTTTGCGGTAGTGGCTGAAGAGATAGGTCTTCTGGCCAATCAGTCTGCTGAGTCCGCAGGCACCATCAATAACATGCTCAATGAGCTTTCAAAGGCCACCGAGATGGCTGACAAGCAGAGTAAGGTGGTCAAGGATTATGTGCTCACCCAGACTCAGAGCGTGGACGATACCAGAAGCAGGTTTGATGATATCGTGGCGGCCACCAGAAGGGTCAATGAGCAGATCAACACTCTGAGCGATCTGAACACCGAGATGGTAAACAGATTCACAAACATCAACGATCTGTGCAGTTCCCTTTCGGCAGCGTCCGAAGAGAATGCAGCCAGCTCACAGGAGATCGCGGCTACTACTGAGCAGGTTAAGGTTACAGTGGGAGAGGTCAGCGGCCTTAGTGAAAATGTAAACGCCATGTCAGAGGAACTGGTATCCATCGTAAATCAGTTTAATCTGTAAGAATGATCGTTTAAAAGGTTAAACGGCACCTGCTTTAGTTTTGATACATAAGTGGGGGCCGTTTTTCATATTATGGCAAATTGAGATTTCATGTCATTCTGATAAACTAATACTACATGTCATCCTGAGGAACGTAGTGACGAAGGATCTTGAAAGAGTTAAAGTATCCAGAAAGATTAAATATATAAAGATTCTTCGCTACGCTCAGAATGACAAAATGAAAAATCTATCATCATAGTGAAGGCTTAAAAAAGCAACTAAACTACGGGACTGAATTATGAATAAGACTGAATTTAAAAAACTGCTTGAAAACAGAAGACTTATTTTGGACGGAGCCACAGGATCCAATCTTATAAAGAGAGGAAATATGCCATCGGGAGTGTGTCCTGAAAAATGGATACTGGACAATCCTGAGGTTTTGATCGGACTGCAGCAGGATTATTTTGCGTCCGGATCAAATATAGTGTATTCACCTACCTTTACGGCGAATAGGATAAAACTGGCTGAGTACGGCCTTGAGGATAAGGTGGATGAGATAAACTCACGCCTGGTGGGACTGTCAAAGGAAGCTGTGAGGCGTGTGAATGAAAATGCGGCTGCTTCTTTATCTGAGGATAAGGCCGGCGATATCGCGAGCGTGAGACTGATAGCCGGCGATCTGACCATGACCGGAAGACAGCTTAAGCCCATGGGTGATCTGGAGGTTACGGAGCTTATAAACGTGTACAGACAGCAGATAAGGGCCCTCTGTGATGCCGGCGTGGACCTTCTGGTGGTGGAGACCATGATGTCCTTGCCTGAGTGCCGGTGCGCCCTTATAGCGGCAAATGAGATCGCACCTGACCTGCCTGTCATGGTCACCATGACTTTTGAAGGAAACGGCAGGGCACTCTTTGGAACGGATCCATTGACTGCACTGGTGACGCTCCAGGCCCTGGGAGCCGATGCTTTTGGCGTCAACTGCGGTGCGGGACCCGACACCATGCTGGATATTGTAAAGATGCTTACGGATAATTCAGATATTCCTGTGGTGGTAAAGCCAAACGCGGGACTTCCGTCCCTTAATGAGGATGGCACCACGTCTTACAGTATGAGCGCAGAGGATTTTTATGAAGCCATGAAACCCATTTTTGATCTGGGGGTATCAATAATTGGCGGATGCTGCGGAACTGCGCCGGAATTCATCGAAAAGGTCAGATGTCTTGATGAAGAGATGAAATATGAGCCCTCTTTTGTAAAAGGTGGACTTAGGAGCCGGGGAGTATTTGCCTTAAGCTCCGAGCGTCAGACCTGTACCTTTGACCTTGAATCAAACTTTATCATCGTGGGTGAGAGGATAAATCCTACGGGCAAAAAGGCTCTTCAGGCACAGCTTCGGGAAGAAGACTTTGAGATGGTCCGGGACTTTGCCGAAAAGCAGGAAATGTACGGGGCAAAGATCCTGGATGTGAATATGGGCATGAGCGGGATCGATGAAAAGGCAACCATGATAAGGGCCATAGAAGAAGTGACATCAGTCACTAATCTTCCCCTGTCACTGGATACCTCTGACCCCGAAGTGATGGAGGCTGCCCTCATGCACTATCCCGGTAGGGCGCTGGTGAATTCAGTTTCCCTTGAGGAAGTAAAGATAAAGAAGATGCTTCCACTGGTAAAGAAATACGGCGCCATGATGATACTGCTGCCTCTTTCGGACGAAGGCATACCGGAGACCATGGAGGCCAAGCATGAGATAATAAAGCGTATCCTGGATGAAGCCTACGCTGTGGGTCTTTCCGATTATGACATAGTGGTGGATGGTCTGGTGGCCACCGTGGGAGCAAATAAAAATGCTGCCATCGAGACTCTCAATACCATTTCCCACTGCCATGACGATCTGAAGCTTCCGACCATCTGCGGTCTTTCCAATATATCCTTCGGACTTCCCGAGAGAAGTTTTGTGAACGCGGCTTTCCTGACTATGGCCATTAGCGCGGGACTTACCATGGCCATATCCAACCCCAACCAGGACCTTCTGGCCAATACAGCCTTTGCCTGTGATCTTTTGAGAAATAAGCCCGAGGCGGACCTTAAGTATATCGGGAGGGTTTCATCAAGAAAGGAAGAACTGGATGAAAATAACCGAATAGTCTCTTTGTACGGCGGAAAGGAAATGGACCTGTCTCATGGGGGTGTGGCATCTGTGGGAGCGCAGGGCGCCCCAACAGCAGCTCCTTTAAAAAATGACGGGGTCGCCGGTATGGATGTGCGGATCAAGCCTGTGTATGACGCCGTGATAAAGGGAAATAAGGACAGGATAGTCGATCATACGAAAAAGGCAGTGGAGGATGGTGCCGATCCCGGAAGCGTGCTGGATGACGCCCTGCTTCCCGCCATAGGCGTGGTGGGAGAATATTTTGATAAGGGCAGGTATTTCCTGCCCCAGCTCATAGCCTCGGCACAGACCATGGAAAGATCCATAGAATATCTGGAACCCCTTTTGGCAAAGCAGGGAGGCGACAGGCAGGTCAAGGGCAAGATAGTCATCGCCACTGTAAAGGGGGATATTCATGACATAGGTAAAAACCTGGTGGCTCTGATGCTCAAAAATAACGGCTATACCGTTTTCGATCTGGGTAAGGATGTACCCAAGGAAGACATAGTGGAAAAGGCCATCAGTGAGGATGCGGATATAATCGCCCTGTCGGCTCTCATGACCACCACCATGAAACAGATGGATGATGTGGTTGCCTATGCCAAGGAAAAGGGGTGCCGCGCCTGTATCATGATAGGCGGTGCCGTCATCACCCAGGATTACAGTGATCAGATCGGGGCCGACGGATACTCCGCCGATGCCGCGGAAGCTGTGAAACTGGCGTGGAAACTGGTGACGAAGTAGGATTATAGAAATTTCACAGATCCAGGTGCTGTTCTGAATAGTGGTCCGGTTATTTGTTTTCCTGTCCCGTCGGATCCTCGGCCTCTATCTTTTCATAAAATTTAAGCAGGAAGCCTGAACAAATATATGCAAAGAGGGCGGTGAGTATCAGCGTCCACAGATACCAGGTATAAAGCATGATGCGCGGATAGAAGTAATATACCACCACGGGAAGCATCCATATAAAATAGAGCTTGAACCAGATGAGGGGATGGGCCACACAAAGGGCCAGAGCGTTAAGCATTATCCGCAAAGGAGTGTTCTTATATCTGGCCAGCAGCGGAAACTGCAGCGGTATGGCGAAGGAAAGTAAAAAAAACAGGATCCCCGAAATTATCAAAAAAGACGGCCGTTGGCTTAAGATCATTACAAGGGCGATCAGCACAAGGTCGGCACAAAAGATGATGATGCCGGGTTTCAGATTTTCCCTGAAGGCTTTCAGGTATTCTCTGAAAAGCCTGCCGTCTTTGTCAGCCCTCATTTTGTTGGTCACGGTGTAGAGGGCGGTAAAAGCCGCGCCGATCGTTATGATGGGGACGCATGATATTGAAAAATAGACATTCAGCATAAAAAGATCCCCGAATCTGTCAAAGGCACCAAGCAACTTCTGTCTTATGGTGAGCTCTTCGGCAGCGCCTTCCTGATCATCATACACGGGGCCTTTGGGCTGTGGTGTTTCTTTTTCGATGTTTTTATCCTTCTCCATCTGTCAAGTACTCCTGAGGGCTATTATATCAGATTGAATATATAAAAAGCAACTTGTGTGCTTTACCCTGTCATACTCGCAATGGCGGATGGTTTTATGATACACTTATGATTCGGTATGTCGTAAGTCCTTTGAGGAAGGGAGCGTCATACCGGTTCATTTTTTTATTAATGGAGATTGATTATGCTTGGTTGTGATGCAATGGTAAAATGTCTGGAGGCAGAGGGAGTAAGGGCTGTATTCGGTTACCCCGGAGTGGCCATAGCTCCTTTCTATAACAGCATGCTCCAGACGGATGAGATAGAGTCGGTGCTGGTGCGCACCGAGCAGAATGCGGGACATGCCGCCAACGGATATTCCAGGGTCACCGGTGCGGTGGGAGTGTGTGCGGTGACTTCGGGTCCCGGTGCTACCAATCTTATCACAGGTATAGCTACGGCTTATGCGGATTCCATTCCCATGGTGTGTATCACGGGACAGGTGGAGTCCACTCTCCTGGGGTCGGATGTGTTCCAGGAGGCTGATATTACCGGTGCGGTGGAATCCTTTGTGAAGTATTCTTATCTGGTAAAGGATGTAAAGGATATCCCCAGAGTCTTTAAAGAGGCTTTTCATATAGCGAATACCGGCCGAAGAGGACCTGTGCTCATAGATGTGCCCATAGATATCCAGAATGCCAAGCTTGACAAGTTTTCCTATCCCGAAGAGGTGGTGCTCAGGACCTATAAGCCCACCGTAAAGGGAAATGTGGTTCAGATAAAAAAACTGCTCAAGGAGCTTTCAAAGGCAAAGAAGCCGCTTATATGTGCAGGCGGCGGCGTTATTTTGTCCGGAGCCCAGACTGAGCTTGCAGATTTTGCCGCAAAGTACCGTGTTCCCGTGGTGCATACCATGATGGGAATAGGCGTGCTGCCCTCCGATCATGAGATGTATTACGGCATGGTGGGCAATAACGGTAAGGGTTATGCCAACGCCGCCATGAACGATGCTGACCTGCTGGTGATAATTGGGGCGAGAGTGGCGGACCGTGCGGTGAACCAGCCCGATCTCATCACCGAGAACAAGGTGATGGTGCACATAGATGTGGACCCTGCGGAGATAGGCAAGAATGCGGCGTCCACCATACCTATCGTGGGTGATGTAAAGACCATTCTCATGCAGATTGAGGAGGAGGCTAAGGATGTGATCGTGCCTCCCCACAAGCAGTGGCTGGAAACTCTGGATGAGTATAAGGTTAAGCTCGTGAAGAAACGCCATCCCGATCAAAGGTACGTGGATCCCGCGGTATTTATCGATAAGCTCTCCCGTGCCATGAAGGATGACGGGATCTATATAGCCGATGTGGGTCAGAACCAGATCTGGTCTTGCGCGAATTATGTGATGAAGAAGGGACGTTTCCTTACCAGCGGCGGAATGGGTACCATGGGCTATTCCATCCCCGCGGGCATGGGCGCAAAGCGGGCCCTTGGCGATGACGCCCAGGTGGTGGCCGTGTGCGGAGACGGTGCTTTCCAGATGTCGTTTATGGAATTTGCCACCATGAAGCAGCACGCCATCAACATAAAGGTTATCGTCCTCAAGAATAATTATCTGGGCATGGTGCGTCAGTATCAGCATTTTAAATATAATGATAATTATTCCGTGGTGGATCTGACGGGAAGCCCCGATCTGGAAAAGATAGCTCTAGCTTATGACATACCTTTTGTCAGAGTGCAGAATATGGAGAATATCGATAAGGTCATCGCCGACTTCCTGGCGGATGATTCCCTGGCGCTGATGGAGTGTATCATAGATCCCATGGATCTGGTGTGATAAAGGGAGAAAGAAATGAAAAAAATATATTCCGTTCTTGTGGAAAACAGATCCGGTGTGCTGGCAAAGATAGCCGGACTTTTTGCAAGAAGATGCTTTAACATAGATTCCCTGGCTGTGGGAGAGACTGATGATACCGCTGTTTCCTGTATGACCATAGTTTCATCCGGAGATGAGCGTACCATAGAGCAGATCGAGAAACAGCTTAATAAGAAGCTGGATGTCATCAAGATAAAAACCTTTGATGAGGAGGCATCGATCCCCAGGGAGCTGATGCTGATAAAGGTTAAGTACAATAAGTCAAACCGCAGCGATATCATGGAGATAGCCTCAGCCATGAAGGCTGACATAGTGGATATGTCTTCGACACAGATGATGCTGCAGATCTGTGACAGACCCTGCAGGATCCAGACACTGATAAAGTTGCTTAAGGGCATCAGTATAGTAGAGATAGCTCGTACCGGAACTCTGGCCCTGCCCCGGTGCAGCGAGTAAGAACATGACAGGCATAAGTTATGAAAGGAGCAATATAATATGGGAATGACAATGACTCAGAAGATCCTGGCGGCCCATGCGGGACTCCCTTTTGTTAAGGCGGGAGATCTCATCGAGGCCAATTTGGATCTGGTGTTGGGAAATGATATCACGACCCCCGTGGCCATAAGGGAGATGGGAAGGTTTAATGATGATAAGGTTTTTGACGGGGAAAAGATAGCCCTGGTCATGGATCACTTTACTCCCAACAAGGATATAAAGAGCGCCGAGAACTGCAAGTGCGTCAGGGATTTTGCGGCGGCTCATGAGATAACGAATTACTATGATGTGGGAAAGATGGGCATAGAGCATGCACTCTTGCCTGAGCTGGGACTGACGGTGGCCGGCGACTGCATAATCGGTGCCGATTCCCACACCTGTACCTACGGTGCTCTGGGAGCCTTTTCCACAGGCGTGGGTTCCACCGATATGGCAGCCGGTATGGCTACGGGCAAGGCCTGGTTCAAGGTACCTTCCGCCATCAAGTTCAACCTTAAGGGACAGCTTAAGAAATGGGTGTCAGGTAAGGATGTGATCCTTCATATAATCGGCATGATCGGCGTGGACGGAGCGCTTTATCAGTCCATGGAATTTGCCGGAGAGGGCGTAAAGTCACTTTCCATGGATGATCGTCTGACCATAGCGAACATGGCCATAGAGGCCGGAGGCAAGAATGGTATCTTCCCCGTGGATGAAAAGACCATAGAGTATATGAAGGAGCATTCAAAGAGAGAGTATAAGGTTTTTGAGGCCGATGAGGATGCTGAGTATACGGCAGTCTATGACATAGATCTGTCCGAGCTCGAAAGCACCGTGGCTTTCCCTCATCTGCCTGAGAATACTAAGACTTTGAGTGAGATAAAGGATAAGGTGGTGATCCACCAGTCAGTGATCGGTTCATGTACCAACGGCCGTATCCAGGATCTGAGACAGGCTGCCGAGATACTTAAGGGCAGGAAGATTCATAAGGATGTAAGATGCATTGTAATCCCCGGAACCCAGGCTATTTATCTTCAGGCCATTGAGGAAGGCCTGGTGGCTGACTTTATCAAGGCGGGTGCCATTGTGAGCACACCCACCTGCGGACCCTGCCTGGGAGGACATATGGGAGTGCTGGCTGCCGGTGAGCGCGCCATCTCCACCACCAATCGTAACTTTGTAGGCAGAATGGGACATACGGATTCCGAGGTCTATCTGGCTTCACCTGCGGTTGCCGCCGCATCGGCAGTGACCGGTTATATCTGCGGCCCGGATGAACTTGGGATTGATTGACCATTTGAATTGGGTATAAATTGATTGTTTGATTGTCATCCTGACGAACGAAGTGAGGAAGGACCTTGAAAGATCAGGCATTATTAATATGCCGGGGTTGAAAAGATTCTTCGCTGCGCTCAGAATGACAGCGGATGAAAATATGCCCTTTGTGTAAAAAGGAGAATGACATGAACGCAAAAGGAAAAGTTTTTAAATATGGAGACAATGTGGATACGGATGTGATCATCCCCGCAAGATATCTGGCCATACAGGATCGCATGGAACTGGCGAGCCATTGTATGGAGGATATAGATGATACCTTTACAAAGAGGGTGAGCAAGGGCGATATCATGGTGGCCGGCAGGAACTTTGGCTGCGGTTCTTCCAGGGAACATGCGCCCCAGGTCATAAAGGATTCGGGTATATCCTGTGTGATCGCCTGTACCTTTGCCAGGATCTTTTATCGCAACGCCATAAATATAGGGCTGCCCATAATAGAGTGTGAGGAGGCGGCGACGGCGATCGAGGACGGACATGAGGTGTCCATCGATTTTGATACAGGTCTTATCACCGATGATACTACAGGGAAGACTTATCAGGGACAGGCCTTTCCCGAATTCATGCAAAAGATCATAAAGGCTGAGGGTCTGGTGAATTATATCAACGCAAAATGATCATTAAAACAGATCTGCTTCATGCAGGTCTGTTTTTTTTGTATATGACAATAGATAATTAAGGATGGCTGTCTTTGATTATGAAATGAAAAGAAGTATCAAACTGTCAGGGGTATAATAAGGTAAAACATAAGGAGGAGGTTTTTCGATGGCAAAAGAGATAATACTGCATTTTCCGAAGCTTTACAGGTATGACAGGATTGATGAACACTGCAGTGTGGGGATCCCCTTTGCAAAGGGTGAATTTACCGGTAAAAACATTTTAAAGGTGACTCAGGCCGGAAAGGAACGGCCGGTCCAGTTAAAGGTGACTGCCCGTTATGATGACGGCAGTGCAAAATTTGTTTACTTAAGATTTACCGCGGACCTGCCTGCTAATAAGGGCTGTGAGCTCCTGGCGAGGGTGGCTGATGAGAGCGAACAAATTGCCGTCGGTGAAAATGCTTTGGGGGCGGATACCGATACAGGCCTTACCAGTAGATCGGGCAGTGTGATCACAGTGGATACAGGTGCCGTGAGGTTTGCGGTAGAGGATGGAACTGACCGGATATTTACGGAGCTTGAATCAGGCAGGCAAAAATACCGGGGATCGCAGCTTGCAGGCCCTTTCCTTTCGGATGATCGCATAAAGGATTATGGGATGAAGCTCTTGGACTGGAGAATCATGGAGGCAGGTCCTTTGGTATCGGTGCTGCGCTGTATGGGAAAATGTACTTTGCCGGCGAGCGGAGACTTTTTGGAAACCTCAGCAGGAAAAACGTCTGCCGATCCTCTTCCCACCTTTGAAGTGAAGCTGACCGCCTGGGCGGGTAAGCCATGGGTGGAGGTGTCATACAGGCTTATCGCATCCGTTGATGAACCGATGCATGTCAAATCCCTTATTTTTCAGGTCAAAAGAAAAGAGGATTCGCCCTATGATCCCGAACTGGAGGTGAAGGGCTCCATAGGCCGCGGTGATTCCGTGGGTGAGGGCAGCATATCCACGGGAGTCCCGGATCTGACCGGTCCTTTGTATGAGACCACCGGCACCAAATATCTGGATATGATCGAAAATAAGGAGGGCGGCTTTGGAGTCCGCACCTGCGTGGGCAGTTCCAATTATAAGACGAATTTCACCATCTCCGATAATAAGAGCGTGGAGAGGGTCATAGATGCGAAGTATATAATCGGTGAGGCTAATGAGCATTTTACCGAGGTGTTTTACGGCACGTTGTTTACGGACGTGACGGATGAAGAAGGAGGCGTATGCGCCACCGTTTTCCAGGCACAGCAGAATTATCCCAAGGCGGTAAAGGCGGATGAGTCCGGGATCTATGTGATGCTGGTGCCCGGGGATGTGGAAGAGGTGGTCATGCAGAGCGGAATGAGCCGTGAGCAGAGGTTCCTTTTACATTTTCATGATGCTAAAGAGTCCATGGCCGAGCTTGACAACAGATCCTTGATATATCAGATGCCTGACAGACCCTGGATCAATCCTTATATTTATGCCGATGCGGGAGTGATGCCCGATATCTTTGTGAAAAAGGAGAATATACGCACCGATGTGGAACGCGCCCTGGTGTCCATGTGCGATACCCACAGCAGGAGCTTCGGCATGCTGAACTTCGGAGACTCCCCGGATCTTCACTATACGGAACAGGGACGTGGCAAGGGGAATCTGGTATGGTCAAACAATGAATATGACTTTCCTCACGCCTGTGCACTTTTGTATGCCAGGACAGGAGAGAGGAGGTTCCTTGATTATACCATAGCGAACGCGAGCCACTGGATGGATGTGGATGTGTGCCATTACAGCCGGGACGAGCTGCTCATCGGGGGCCAGTGGGAACACACCCAGGGACACTGTGTGGAGGGCTGCATGGTCTGCTCCCACGAGTGGGTGGAAGGCCTTCTTGACATGTATCATTTCACCGGTGATGAGAGGGCGTATGAGACTGCTCTTGGCATAGGCGAAAACATATTGAGGCTTCTTGAAACTCCGGCTTATCAGGTGAGCGGTGAGAGCAATGCCAGGGAAACGGGCTGGGCCTTAAGGTCGCTGGTGGCACTCTATGCCGAGACCGGCGATAAAAAGTGGGTTTCAAAGGGCGAATGGATAGTGGGACATTTTAAGGAATGGACGGATGAGTACGGCGGCTGGCTGTCGCCCTATACTGATAATACCGCTATAAGAGTGGGCTTTATGATATCCGTGGCTGTGGGAAGCCTGATGAGATATTACAGGTTCTTCCCGTCCAAAGAACTCAAGGATCTGATCATTTTTGCCGTCGACGATCTTTTGGATAACGCGCTTATGGCAAACGGCGTGTTCTATTATAAGGAACTGCCCTCCCTCAACAGATTAAATACAAATACGTTGTTGCTGGAGGCTTTGGCCATAGCTTACGAGCTCACCGGCGATGAAAAATATCTGGAGGCCGGCATCGTCACCTTTGAAAATGCCATCGCCAATCCTCCACGGGGTGTGGGAGGCAAAAAAGTCCGTAATAAGGACGCCGTGTACGAGATGGGGAACACCGTCAAAAATTTCGGCCAGTGTTTTATGCCTCTGTCCGCATTTTACAAGGCTCTTTCGGAGCGGAAAAAGGCGTGATAAAAGCCGATAAACTTGACAAATAAGCAATTATGTAATAATATAGACGACAAGGTTTTGCCAAAGGCGGCGCACCCTGGGGTGGGCCGCATTTTTTTAGAACCTTGAGGAGAAACGCGCTTTTGCGCAAGTTTATGAAAGAAGGAGAATTATTATGAAAAAGAAACTACTTTCCTTAATGCTCTGCGCGAGCCTGGTGGTTCCCTTTACCGCTTGCTCCGCAAACAGCGGTTCTGCCGATCAGGCAGCAGCTCCCGCAGCAGATGCACAGCCCGCTGCCGAGGCAGCAGCAGACACACAGCAGACTGCAGACGCTCCCGCAGCAGACGCTCCTGCAGCAGATGCAGCTTCTTCGGAGACATCTGATGCTTCAGGTCTTACAGGTACCCTTAAGATGGGTATGATCGGACCCCTCACCGGCGCAGCAGCCATCTATGGTAATGCGGTAAACAATGCAGCACAGATCGCTGTAGATGAGATCAATGCCGGCGGATACGGCGTGACTATCGAGTATCAGGGCGAGGACGATGAGCATGATGCAGAGAAGTCCGTAAACGCTTACAACAACCTTAAGGACTGGGGCGTACAGACCATCGTAGGCAGCGTTACCACCACTCCCTGTGTGGCAGTAGCTGCAGAAGCTTACAATGATAGACTCTTCATGCTGACACCTTCAGCATCATCCACCTCAGTTACAGAGGGCAATGACAATGTATTCCAGCTTTGCTTCTCAGATCCCAACCAGGGAAGCGCTTCAGCACAGTATATCAAGGATAACGGCATCGGAGAGAAGATCGCCATCATCTACAATAATGCCGACGCATATTCAACAGGGATCTATCAGAAGTTCCAGGAGGCAGCTGATTCTCTCGGACTTGAGGTGGTATCGGTTACCACCTTTACGGATGACACTGCAAACGATTTCTCCGTACAGATCAAGGATGCACAGGACAACGGCGCAGACCTTCTGTTCCTGCCCATCTACTACACACCCGCTTCACTGATCCTTCAGCAGGCTGCTTCAACCGGCTATGACGTAAAGGTGTTCGGCGTGGACGGTATGGATGGTATCCTTACTCTTGAGGGCTTCGATACCAGCCTTGCAGAGGGCGTTATGCTGCTTACTCCTTTCTCTGCAGATGCAACTGATGAGCGTACCGTTTCCTTTGTTTCAAAGTACAATGAGAAGTTCGGCGAGACTCCTTCACAGTTTGCAGCTGACGGATATGACTGTGTATACGCCATCGTGGCAGCTCTTCAGTACTATGCTGAAAATAACGGTGGTCTGGATGTGACCGGCATGTCTTATGACGAGCTTTGCGAGATCCTTATCTCCACCTTCTCAGATCCTTCATTTACCGTAGACGGCGTGACCGGCGAGGGCATGACCTGGACAGCTGAGGGTGAGGTAAACAAGGCTCCCAAGGCCGTAGTCATCAAGGACGGTGCATACGCAGGTCTTTAATTTCAGGGACTTAAATTAAATACTGATCTTTTTCGGCACGATACGGCTTATGCCGTATCGTGTCCGTGTTTTTGATTGTGGAGGTTTATATGGTTTCATATTTGATAAACGGTATCAGTCTCGGAGCGATATATGCGATCATCGCCCTGGGGTACACCATGGTGTACGGTATCGCCAAAATGCTTAACTTTGCCCATGGAGACGTCATAATGGTGGGCGGCTACATGGCCTACTGCAGTGTTTCATATCTGGGCTGGAGCCCGGCTGCGGCTGTCATTTTTGCCATGGCTGTCTGCACCATCCTGGGTATCACCATCGAGAAACTGGCTTATAAGCCTCTGCGTGATGCGAGCTCGCTGGCGGTTTTAATAACTGCCATCGGAGTGTCGTATTTTCTTCAGAATGCGGCGCTTCTGATCTTCAGCTCCAACCCCAAGGTCTTCCCCAATCTTTTTTCAGACATGTTCACCATAAAGGTGGGAGAGGCCACCGTCACCTCCGTGGCCGTGGTCACCATCCTTTCCTGTATCATAATCATGGTGGCCCTGACACTCTTTACTTCAAAGACGAAGATGGGCAAGGCCATGCGTGCGGTGTCTGAGGACAGGGGAGCAGCTACTCTGATGGGGATCAATGTGAACAGTACCATCTCCGTGACCTTTGCCATAGGTTCGGGACTGGCTGCCATAGCGGGAGTGCTTCTTTGCAGCGCCTATCCCACACTGATGCCCACTACCGGCGCCATGCCCGGTATAAAGGCCTTCACCGCAGCGGTATTCGGAGGCATAGGTTCCATACCCGGAGCCATGCTGGGAGGCATACTTCTGGGCGTCATAGAGATATTTGCCAAGGCATATATCTCCACACAGCTTTCCGACGCCATCGTGTTCGCGGTGCTGATAATCGTACTCATAGTTAAACCTACCGGGCTTTTGGGCAAAAAGCTTACGGAGAAAGTCTGATAGGGTGATCGTTATGAAGAAACTTTCAAAGAATACATTAAACGGATTTATAAATTATGCCCTGGTGGTGGTTTTGTTCATAGTGTTCCAGATCCTGGCTTCGGCCAAGGTGCTGAACAATTCCATGACGGGACTTCTGATACCCATCTGCTGTTATGTGGTCATGGCTCTTTCCTTAAATCTGGTGGTTGGCTTTTCGGGTGAGCTTTCCTTAGGTCATGCCGGATTCATGAGCGTGGGCGCCTTTGGCGGAGTGGTAATGTCCACCTATCTTTCAAATGCGATAACCATTGCCCCCTTAAGACTGGTGGTGGCAGTCATGTTCGGGGCGCTTTTTGCCGCGGCCGCAGGGGTGCTCATCGGAGTGCCTGTCTTAAGGCTTCGCGGAGATTACCTTGCCATAGTGACGCTGGCTTTCGGTGAGATAATCAAAAATATAATGAACTGTATGTACATCGGCAGGGATTCGAAAGGGCTTCACTTTTCACTGACCGATGAGGCTTCCCTCAATATGGAAGCAGGGGGTGTGACCATAGTAAACGGCCCCATGGGAGCTCTTAAGATAGCCAAGATCTCCACCTTTGCATCGGGCATCGTACTTATACTCATCACTTTGTTTATAATCCAGAACCTGGTAAACTCCAGGGCAGGCCGGGCCATAGCCGGCATCAGGGATAACCGTATCGCCGCCGAGGCCTGTGGAGTGCCCATTACAAAGTATAAGCTGATGGCCTTTGTGACCTCCGCCGCCATGGCAGGGGCGGCAGGCGCACTGTACGGACTTAATTATTCCACCATAGTGCCCAAAAAATTTGATTTCAACACATCCATACTCATCCTGGTATTTGTGGTGCTGGGCGGTATAGGAAACCTGAGGGGTTCCATCATCGCAGCCATAGTGCTCACGGCGCTTCCCGAGGCACTCAGGCAGTTCCAGGATTACCGTATGCTTGTTTATGCAATAGTACTGATACTGGTAATGATACTTACCAACAATGAAAAGGCTGCTTCCTTTATCTCGGGTATGGTCAAAAAGATAAAGGCACCGAAAAAGGAGGCGAAGGCATGAGTGAAAATATCAAAAAGAGAGAAGAAGTAAAGCTGGTGTCGGTGCCCAGCCCCTATCTGGTACCTGAGAGAAATGCAGGCAAGGGACTGGTGCTGGAGGCCAATCATCTGGGTATAGATTTCGGCGGCCTGACTGCCGTGGATGATTTTAACCTGGGAATAAGCCCTAATGAGATAACTGGCCTTATCGGCCCCAACGGCGCGGGCAAGACTACCGTGTTTAACCTGCTGACCAAGGTGTATCAGCAGTCCAGGGGTACCATCTTCCTTGACGGAAAGGATACCATGGGCATGAGCGCCACCCAGGTTAATAAGGCCGGAATAGCCAGGACCTTCCAGAACATCAGACTTTTCGACAAACTGACGGTGGAGGATAACGTAAAGATCGGCCTTCACAACAGCATAAATTATGGAATGTGGCAGGGCGTTTTCAGACTTCCCATATATTGGAAAGAGGAGAAAAAGGCACATGACAGGGTGCTGGAGCTTTTGTCCATATTTGACATGGCCGATATGGCTGATATGCCTGCAGGCTCACTTCCCTATGGTGCGCAAAGGCGCCTTGAGATAGTGAGGGCCCTTGCCACTGAGCCCAAGGTGCTGCTTCTCGACGAGCCCGCTGCGGGCATGAACCCTTCCGAGACCGCGGAACTTATGGAAAATATCGGAAAGATAAGGGACGAGTTCGGCATCGCCATACTCCTTATAGAGCATGACATGAATCTGGTAATGGGTATCTGCGAGGGCATCGTGGTACTTAACTTCGGTAAGATAATAGCCAAGGGCACACCTTCCGAGATCCAGAACAATCCCGTGGTGGTAGAGGCATATCTGGGTAAGTCCCATGATGAGGAAACTGCCGATCAGGGTGATGATACCGAAGCAGGTAAAACCGTGGATACGGATAAAGGCGGCTCTTCAAGAAATGCCGACGCAGGAAAGAAAGCCGATGCCGGTAAGGGAAAGAACAGGAAAAAAGGAGGTAGACGCTGATGGGCAACATGCTGAAGGTGGAAGACCTCCACGTATATTATGGAAGCATACATGCGATAAAGGGCATAGCCTTTGAGGTTAACGAAGGAGAGATAGTGACCCTTATAGGAGCCAACGGCGCCGGTAAGTCCACCACCTTAAATACAGTGGCGGGACTGTTAAAGGCCTCCCGTGGCGAGGTGGAATTCAAGGGAGAAAAGATAGCGGGCATACCGGCACACAAGCTGGTGAGCCGCGGCATGTCTCTTTGTCCCGAGGGCAGAAGAGTATTCCAGGAGCTCACTGTCAGGGAGAATCTGGAAATGGGCGCTTTTTCAAGACCCAAGGCGGAGGTGAACGAATCCCTGGAAACCGTATATGAATTGTTCCCCAGGCTCAAGGAGAGATATAAGCAGATCGCGGGAACCCTTTCCGGAGGAGAGCAGCAGATGCTGGCCATGGGACGATCTCTCATGTCAAAGCCCGCCCTCATGATGCTGGATGAGCCCTCCATGGGACTGGCTCCCATTCTGGTGGAGCAGATATTCGATATCATAAAGGAGATGAATAAAAACGGTACCACCATCCTTTTGGTGGAGCAGAACGCCCAGATGGCGCTTTCCATTGCCAGCAGGGCCTATGTGCTTGAAACAGGACGCGTAGTATCCAGCGGCACGGGAGAAAAGCTCCTTAAGGATGATGCGGTGCGAAAGGCGTACCTGGGTGGTTAAATGATAGCTTATGTAAGTGGTATCCTGGCCGAAAAAAGCGAGCAGGATAATGTGATTGTGGATGTGAACGGCATAGGTTATAATGTACTTGTTTCGCCAAAGGAGGCATCCCTTCTTCCCCCTGAGGGCAGCAGGGTAAAGCTCTATACTCATATGGCAGTGAGAGAGGACGCCCAGAAGCTGTACGGCTTTTTGACCAGGGAAAGCCTTTCACTGTTTCGCATGCTGATCACGGTGAATAAGGTGGGCTGTAAGATAGCCCAGGACATACTGGGAAGCCTTTCTCCTGATGAGTTGAGGCTTGCTATTTTGTCGGGGGATGAAAAGACCATAAACAAATGTCCGGGAGTGGGACCTAAGATGGCCCAGCGCATCATTCTGGATCTCAAGGATAAGATAGATCCCGATACGGTCTTTGTACATGTGGGAGCATTTGAGACACAGGACGCCGATGCATCCGGAGCGAACGGTATGACGGACGCTGCCAGAGAGGCTCTTGAGGCGCTTATAGCCCTTGGTTTTTCAGCCACCATGAGCGGGGCTGCCATAAGGGAGCTTGCCATAACGGAGAATATGACCTCTGAGGATATTATCAAAGAGGCACTTAAGATCATAAGATGAGTGAGAAGAGAGTAATACAGACTCAGGTGATGGAAGAGGATTATCGTATCGAGGGATCGCTGCGGCCACAGACTCTTTCGGATTACATAGGGCAGGACAAAGCTAAGTCCATGCTCAAAATATATATAGACGCAGCGAAAAAAAGGGGAGACTCCCTGGATCATGTGCTGTTTTACGGACCTCCGGGACTGGGCAAGACTACGCTCTCGGGGATAATAGCCAATGAGATGGGCACCCATATGAAAGTCACCTCAGGACCGGCTATAGAAAAGCCCGGTGAACTGGCAGCGATACTGAATTCCCTGTCTCAGGGAGACGTGCTCTTTATAGATGAGATACACAGGCTGAACCGTCAGGTGGAGGAAGTGCTGTATCCGGCTATGGAGGATTACGCCATAGATATCATGATAGGTAAGGGCCCCACGGCCAGATCCATCAGGCTGGACCTTCCTAAATTCACTCTTGTGGGAGCCACTACCAGGGCGGGGCTTCTGACTGCACCGCTGAGGGACCGCTTCGGCGTGATCCACAGGCTTGAATATTACACTGTGGATGAACTAAAGATCATCATTAAGAATTCGGCAAGACGTCTGTCCGTAAGCGTGGATGACGGCGGGGCGCTGGAACTGGCCAGGAGATCCAGAGGCACCCCCAGGCTGGCTAACCGTTTCCTTAAGCGCATCAGGGATTATGCACAGATAAAATATGACGGAGCCATTACCCAGAAGGTGGCAAAGGAGGCTCTGGATATCATGGATGTGGATGCTCTGGGACTTGACGCCATAGACCGGCTTTTGCTTACCACTATTGCGGATAAGTTTGATAATGGCCCTGTGGGCCTTGACACACTGGCGGCGGCCATTGGAGAGGATCCCGGTACCATAGAGGATGTGTATGAGCCTTACCTGATACAGAACGGACTCATAATGCGTACCCCGAGGGGCAGGGTGCTGACACAGTCGGCAATTGATCATCTCGGGGGGCGATGAAGCCTATCAGGATCCTTCACTGCGTTCAGGATGACAGTAAAAAAGTACTCAGGATGACAGTGAAAAAAAGTATTCCGGATGACAGTGGAACAGACCTTATCCGGTTGTCATTCTGAGCGAATGCGAAGAATCTTAGTAATTATAAATATACAGGGGTGATACTATGAGTGAAAACGGAACAAGAGTAGTGATAGGCGGAAAGGGCTTTGTCCTCAGCGGATATGAGCCTGAGCATCTCAACAAGGTAGCGGATTATCTGAATACAAAGTATGATGAGGCAAACGCTGATGAAAGTTATAAGCAGCTGTCCTTTGACATGAAGAGCATATATCTGCAGCTCAATATAGCCGACGATTACTTCAAGGCTTTAGACGAGATAGAGCGGCTCAAGGGCGAGATCGAAAACAAAAACGACGAACTGTATAAGATGAAACATGAGCTTGTGACTGCCCAGATCCAGGTTAAGCAGGCTTCCAAAAAACAGTGATATGTATAATAAAACAGAACTTCTAGCTCCTGCGGGCACTTATGAAGGCTTTTTGGCTGCCCTTTCGGCAGGTGCCGATGCGGTCTATGCAGGAGGTCAGCATTTTTCTGCCAGAGCCTATGCAGGCAACCTTTCGGACGATGAACTTCTTTCAGCCATAGATATGGTTCATATCCTGGGTAAGAAACTTTATCTTACCCTCAATACCCTGTGTAAAGAAAGAGAATTTAAGGAAATCTATGATTATATAGCCCCCTTGTATATAAGAGGGCTTGACGGCGTTATTGTTCAGGATATAGGTATCGTATGTTATTTAAAACGCGAATTCCCCGATCTGCCCGTTCATGCCAGCACCCAGATGAGTATTTCCGGTATAGACGGAATAAATTGCATGCGTGATATGGGAGTGAGCAGAGTGGTACCTGCCAGGGAGCTGACCCTCGAAGAAATAAAAAACATTCGCAATGAAACTGATATGGAACTGGAGTGTTTTATACACGGTGCCATGTGTTACTCCTATTCGGGGCAGTGTCTTTTTTCCAGTTTTCTGGGTGGCAGATCCGGTAACCGGGGCAGATGTGCCCAGCCCTGCAGACTGCCCTATAAGTCCGTTGACTATAGTGGTTACCCGTTATCTATGAAGGATATGTGTACCCTTGATATCCTGCCTGAACTCATGGCTGCAGGTATATCTTCCTTTAAAATAGAAGGCAGGATGAAGAAACCGGAATATACCTATACGGTCACCGGAATGTATCGAAAATATATGGATCTGGTGTACTCGGGAAATTACAGCCGTGACGCTGCGGAGTTCAAAAAAGACTTTAGTTATTTGATGCGGCAGTACGTCAGGGGAGAAGCGGGAACCGGATATTACTATAAAAGAAACGGCCGTGATCTGATCAGCCTGACCTCTTCATCATATAACGCTGATAGTGAGATATCTAACGTTATCAAAGAAGAGTTTAAGATTTCGCCCGCTACTGTTTCCGTTGACATGAAGGCTTGTCTGGTTGTGGGCAGGGAAGCTGAACTGACGATAAGCTGCGGTGACACCCTGATATCGGTAACAGGCGGTATGTGTCAGGCGGCACTAAAGGCACCGCTTGATGAAGAGAGGATAAAAAAGCAGCTTACCAAAACAGGCGGAACTCTGTTTTCGGTCCGGGACATAGATGTAAAACTGCAGGGGGATATCTTTATTTCCATGGGTGAGTTAAATGACCTGAGGCGTAAGGCTTTTAATGCGCTGTATGATGCCATGGCACAACCATTTTTCAGGACGCCGCCTCAAAAAGAGGAGCCCCGGAATTTTGAGGATAAAGAAAAGCCTGTACAGAATAATGAAAGGTCTTCATCGAAAAATGAAAATCCTGTAGGGAAAAAGCGCTCATATACCCTCTGCTTTGAAGATAAAAGTCAGCTTCTGGCTGTCATGGACAAGGGTTATATATCACGCTTTGAACGCATATATGTGGAAGCCCATCTCCTTAATGAAACCCGGGATATCCTGTTTTCGGATAGCGTCACACAGGATATTTATGGAGCTCTTCCGTATATTATAAGGGATTCCTACAGGGATGATATCACAGACCTTTTGAACCGTATCGGTGAAGATGAAAGGATAAAGGGCGTTCTGGTCAGAAATTATGAGGGCCTTAAGCTTTGCCTTGATAATCTGGATAAAGAAAAGCGGATAGTTGCGGATGCAGGTCTTTATACCTTTAACAGGGAAGCATGCAGTGCTCTTTTGGATATGGGAGTCAGTGAGCTGACTCTGCCCCTTGAGATAAATATCCACGAGATGAGGGAGAGGGGATATCTGCCTTGCAGCGAGCTTTTGTACTATGGCAGGGTAAATATGATGCTTTGTGCCAATTGTGTGGATAAGACAGTCAGAGGATGCCATAGGGATAAGGGCGGCGCTCTTTCATATATTAAGGACAGATATCAGAACGAGATTCCTGTCTTAAGTAATTGCAGCTATTGCTACAACAGGATCTTAAATCCCAAGCCTCTTTGCCTTTTTTCGGAGGCTGAGGCCGTAAACCGCATGGGGACAGGTGCACTTCGTATCCATCTGACCGTAGAGGATGAAGAAGAAACGGGCAGGGTCCTTGATGCTGCCTTTGGCAGCAGTGAAAGCATTATAAAGGATCATACAAAGGGCCATTTCAGGAAGAGCGTAGAATGATCAATATAATAGCAGAGCTATCAAAATATTTTTTTATACTTTGTCTGGCATTTTATACCTTTAACGGGTTTATCGTGTTCCGCTATCCCGACCATGAGGACCAGCGTTCCTTTTACATTATCCAGAATGTATTCATGATGATGTTTCATGCGGCAGGCTATGCCATACTGATCTTAAAGGGCTGGGATGAGGGACTTATATTTTTTTATGCCGTACAGCTGGTACTGATACTGGCCTTCATCATTCTGTATCGGGTGATATATCCGAAGTCGCAGCCGCTTATCATCAACAATCTGTGCATGCTTTTGTGTGTCAGCTTTGTGATGCTGCAGCGCCTTTCTTCATCAAAGTGTGTTAGACAGTTCATAATAGCGGTGGCAGGGATGGTGATAGCCCTTGTCGTTCCTTTTCTCATGAAGTTCGCCAAGGCTGTTTTTACGCATCTGACATTCATCTGGGGGATAGTCGGCATCGCGATCCTGGGTGTGGTCCTGATCCTGGGCAGCGTGACCTATGGTTCAAAACTCTCATTTACCATAAGAAACATTACCTTCCAGCCCTCGGAGGCCGTGAAGATCATCTTTGTGTTCTTTGTGGCGGGAATGCTTTATGAGGATCAGAGCATAAAGCGGATCATCATAACCACGGTCTTTGCCCTGGCTCATATAGGCATACTGGCTCTGTCCAGGGATCTGGGAAGTGCCCTTATCTTTTTTGTGGTATATGTAATGATGCTTTATGTGGCTACGGGAAAGGTCAGATATCTGTTGGGCGGCTTTCTCATGGGGGCGGTTTGTGCCGTGACCGGATTTAAGCTGTTTTCCCATGTCCGCACCAGGGTCATCGCCTTTCTGGATCCCTGGTCCCATATCGACGGGCAGGGCTATCAGATAACCCAGTCGCTTTTTGCCATAGGAACCGGCGGATGGTTCGGTATGGGCCTGGGGGGAGGTACTCCCAAAAAGATACCGGTGGTGGAAGCCGATTTCATATTTGCCGCCATATCCGAGGAATTCGGGTGTCTGTTCGGCATATGCATTATCCTTGTATGCATGAGCAATTTCCTTATGTTCATAAACATAGCCCTTAAGATAAAGGATGATTTCTTAAGACTGGTGGCCCTTGGCTTTTCAGTGGTTTACGGTTTTCAGATGTTTCTGACCATAGGAGGCGTGACTAAGTTCATTCCTCTTACCGGTGTAACTCTGCCGCTGCTCAGCTACGGCGGCACATCGGTCATAGTCACACTTATCATGTTTGCGGTCATACAGGGGATATATTCCATGAGGGATAGGGGGGCCGGTAATGACGAAGCCTGACAATGGATCCTATAAAAATCAGATACATGTGGTGATGTCCCTTTTTACCCTTCTCTTTCTGGTGATGATGGGGTATTTCGCTTATTATGTGCAGTTTTCCAGCATTGATGACATAAACAATACCTATAATCCCCGTCAGGAAACTTTGGCTCAAAAGGTGGTGCGGGGCAAAATAATCTCGGCTGATGGTCAGACTCTGGCTTATACTCAGGAAGGAAACGGAACAGAGGAGAGGATCTATCCATACGGCAGTATCTTTGCCCATGTGGTGGGATATACGGGTAAGGGAAAGAGCGGCATCGAGCAGATAGCCAATATCAGCCTTCTGACTTCAAATGCAAGCCTTAATGAAAAACTGTCAAGTGAAATGGCTGAGAAAAAGAATATTGGGGATAACATCATCACGACTCTGGATACGGATGTGCAAAAGACTGCATATGATGCGCTGGGACTGTATAAAGGGGCGGTGGTAGCCATGGACCCTGACACGGGGCGGATAATCGCCATGGCGTCAAATCCGGGCTTTGATCCCAATACCATCGCAAAGGATTGGGATGAACTGAACACCATGACGGCCACGAGCCCCCTTTTGAACAGGGCAACCCAGGGCCTTTATCCGCCCGGTTCCACCTTTAAGATAGTGACCCTGCTGGAGTATTTAAGGGAAAATGCAGACTGTGAGGATTACGCCTTTAACTGTAAGGGAAGTTTTACCTATGACGGGGTGACCATCAGATGTTATCACGGATCGGTACATGGTCAGATAGACCTTAAGACTTCCTTTGCCAAGTCCTGTAATTCATCCTTTGCAAATATCGGCTCTTCCTTAAATAATACATCCTTCAGAAAAACGGCAGGGGATCTTTTGTTCAATGAAGAACTGCCCATTAAGTTAAATTACCGTCAGAGCGTATTTGAACTTACTGGCAAGTCGGATACGGAGGAAAAACTCCACACCGCCATAGGTCAGGGAAAAACCGTCATAAGTCCTCTGCACATGGCTATGATCACTGCGGCCATAGCAGATGGCGGAATGTCAAAAAAGCCCTATGTCATAGATAGGATAGAGAATTACACCGGTGAGACGGTGAAAAAATATGAACCTTCAAATTATAAGCGCCTCATGAGTGATAAGGAAGCAAACTTCATTGACGGATATATGAAGGAAGTGGTGCAAAGCGGCACCGGAACAAAGCTTCTGAACCAGCCCTATGAGGCAGCGGGCAAGACCGGTTCTGCAGAGTTTGGTTCTACCAAGGGAGAAAGCCACGCCTGGTTTACGGGCTATGCCGCACAAAATGACCGCAGGCTGGTGGTGACCGTCATCATCGAGGGGGCGGGAAGCGGTTCTGATTACGCCGTTCCCGCTGCAAAGAGAGTGTTTGACACTTATTTCGGAAAATACGGGACATAGTTAATTATTTGACAATTCGTTAAAAAGAAGGTAAAATACCACGGAAGGTATGTTTTAACGGAGGCATAATATTATGGGAGAAAAAGAAATATCTCAGGCAGTGATATCCAGATTGCCCAGGTATTACAGATATCTGGGAATGCTTAAGGATAAAAAGGTGGAGCGTATCTCATCCAGGGAACTTTCACAGATGATGAACGTCACCGCTTCACAGATCAGACAGGATCTGAATAACTTTGGCGGTTTCGGACATCAGGGTTATGGATATAATGTGGAACTTCTCTATTCTGAGATAGCCAATATACTGGGACTTTCCAGACAGCATAATCTGATCCTGGTGGGAGCGGGTAACCTGGGAAAGGCTCTGGCGGGCTATGTCAATTTTGAGAGGCGCGGTTTTTACATGAGGGGTATCTTTGACATCGATCCCTTCCTTTACGGTAAAAAGATCCGTGATATACCCATTATGCCCATCGATGAGATAGAGGACTTCATCAAGAATAATGAGATCGATATAGCGGTCATCTGTATACCCGCCACGGCATCCACAAAGGTGGTGGAAAGGATAGTGGCCTGCGGCATCAAGGCTATATGGAATTTTTCACATGTGGATCTGGACGTATCAGATGACGTGTCAGTGGAGAATGTGCATCTGTCCGACAGTCTCATGAGGCTGTCCTATGCCATGAAGTCCAAGAGGGACAGACAGGAGTCAAAGGGAAACTGACGAGGGTTTGGCCCCGCGGGGTGCAGGTATTTTGTTATGGGGAAACAGTCCGAGTTTGAAAAGGCTTTGGAGGGAAAGAGCATCGGTCCTCTGACCCTTGATAATAAGTGGCACAGGATATTCAGGTTCATCGAAAAGACGGATGAGATCACTTCTCTTGAGAATGAGCTTAACGGCCTTTTGAAGGAACAGGCAAGATTAAAATCCGAGGCTTCCAAGATGCGCACCCTGAAGAGCCAGCTCATGGATGAGATCGTGGCCGTCATGGACAGTAACGACGCCACGGCCAAGAAGAAAAAGGAAGAGAATTCCCGCCTCATCGATGAGATAAATCAGAAGGCTGAGGAAAATGAGGAAAGAAGCCTGGATTTGCCCAGGGATATCAGCATGGTAAACAAAAAGCTCATGCTTCTTACCATGGATGCGTGCTATGATCTGATAGGAGATAATTATGTCCAGATCAACAGCATAAGCGACTGGATAAACAATGTCAGGGTGGAGCTTAAAAAGAATATAGTAAAAAAGCAGGAGATGGAGATCAAGAATGTGGAGATGTACTCCTACATGCATGATATCTTCGGACCTGATGTGGTGGAGCTTTTTGATATCAAATATGATATAGAGGGCAAGCGCCAGGAGATACTGGACCGCCAGAGGGCGATAAAGGAGCAGAAGGCAAGAGAGGCTGCAAAGGAAAATGGAACTCAATAAAAGAATAAAGGCATATATCAGCGTGGATAATGCCGAATACAACATTAAAAATCTCTATGATAATGTGGCGGCGGGTAAGAATAAGCCGCCTCTTATTATGCCCGTCATAAAGGCGGACGGTTACGGACACGGAGCGCTTAAACTGGCCCAAAGATTTGAGACTCTGCCCTATGTGTGGGGCTATGCCGTAGCCACCGCGGGAGAGGCATATCACTTAAGGGAAGGAGGGATCCAAAAGCCCATCCTCATTCTGGGATATACCTTCCCCGAGGATTATAAGGAACTGGTGGAAAAGGATATAAGATGTGCCGTGTTTAAATATGACATGGCAAAGGCTCTCAATGATGAGGCCCAAAGACAGGGGAAAAAGGCCTATATTCATATAAAGGCCGACACGGGAATGGGCCGAATAGGCTATGTCAAAGGTGAAGATGCCGTTTCGGAGATCCGTAAGATCGCGCAGTTGCCCGGGATTGAGACAGAGGGCTTTTTTACCCACTTTGCAAAGGCGGATACGCCGGATGATGATTTTACCCTGGGACAGATTGAAAAATTCATATCCTTCAGGGATGAACTTAATGCAGCGGGCGTTTTATTCAAGCTGTGCCACTGTTTAAACAGTGCAGGTATCATAAGATTTCCGGAATACTCTCTTGATATGGTGCGCTCAGGGATCACCACCTACGGACTGTATCCTTCCGATGAGGTTAGCTTCGATGCAGTCTCCCTGAAACGTGTGATGGATATAAAGAGCAGGATCGCTTATATCAAAGAGGTGGATCCCGGTACTCCCATAAGCTATGGCGGTACCTTTGTGAGCGATAAAAAGATGAAGGTGGCCACCATACCCGTGGGCTATGCCGACGGTTATCCGAGAGCCCTGTCAAACAAGGGCTGGGTGCTGATCGGAGGCAGGAAGGCCATGATCCTGGGAAGGGTGTGCATGGATCAGTTCATGGTGGATGTGACCGATATCCCGGGAGTGTGTGAAGGAGATGAGGTAACGCTCATAGGGCGTGACGGTGAAGAGGTCATAACCTTTGAACTCTGGCAGCAGCTGACAGGTCTTTTGAACTATGAACTGGCGTGCCATATTAGCTCCAGGGTGGAGAGGGTCACGGTTTGACGAATACTGTGTAATCATGGTAAAATAAATGACTGATGCTTTTTAGAAAAACAATGATACATGGAGGAAGATAAATGTCCGGACATTCAAAATTTGCCAATATCAAACATAAGAAGGAAAAGAACGATGCGGCCAAGGGTAAAGTGTTTACCATGCTGGGCCGTGAGATCGCCGTAGCGGTAAAGGCAGGCGGCCCGGATCCGGCCAATAATTTCAAGCTGGCTCAGGTAATTGCCAAGGCTAAGGCGTCAAACATGCCGAACGATACCATAGAGCGCGGTATTAAAAAGGCAGCGGGCGAAGGCGGCAACGTTAATTACGAGCATGTAACCTACGAGGGTTACGGCCCCGGAGGAATAGCCATAATAGTAAACGCCCTGACAGATAATAAGAACAGGACGGCTGCCAATGTGCGTATGGCTTTTACCAAGGGTTATGGTTCCATGGGAACCCAGGGATGCGTATCCTATATGTTTGACGAAAAGGGTCAGATACTCATAGACAAGGAAGAATATGAGACCGATGCGGATGAGCTGATGATGCTGGCACTTGATTCCGGTGCAGAGGATTTCTCCGAGGAAGAGGATTCCTATGAGATCATCACCTCACCCGAGGATTTTGAGAATGTGAGAAAGGCTCTGGAGGAGGCTAATGTACCCATGGCTTCCGCTGAGGTTACCATGATCCCCCAGAATTATGCCAAGCTGTCATCCGAGGAGGATATAGCTAATCTGACCAAGACTTTGGACATGCTTGACGACGACGATGACGTGCAGGCAGTATACACCAATTATGACGAGGAATAGGATCCTTTCAATCATAAATATACTTACATATTCAGTCCTGGCCGTAGTGATACTTTTCTTTATGATAGGAACTGCGGCCGCCTGGGGAATAAGAGGAGTGCTTATGTGGGCCCTGGCTCTCATAGTATTCCTTTTTGGCGCTTTTTTGGCAGGATTCTGCCTGTCCCAGCTGTTTCCCGACCGCCGGTCCAATCAGTTCAAGATGATCTTTAACATGACGGAATTCGTGGTGCTGCTCATCATCACTCTGGCGGGACTGGAGCTGGCCCAGAACACATCATATGTGATGGGGCTTTTGGATCCTTATAAGATCCATGCCATGAGTTATCAGGTGGCTTTGGATCCTTCGATCCTCAAGGCACATTCACCTGTACTTCGCACCTTCACACAGACCCCGGCCCTTTACGGAGTGGTGAGACTGGTGGCGCTTTTTTACAGCGGTATGGGTGCAGATGAGGCGGTGCTGGGTTCTGTCTTTATGATCGTTCATGTGCTGTGTTCGTTTTTTACCTACAGGCTGGCCCGCATGGTGTCGGGACGGGTGGCCTCGGTGGCGGTATATGCTCTGATGATGCTGGTGCCTTCACAGCTGTGTGTGGCATCTGTGGCCAATATCAATTATTTTGCAGCCACTTTTGTGACCATGAACCTGTATCTTTTCTCATATTCCAGACGTATGTCCAGAATGGAAAGGAGCAGTTCGGATATTGTTCCGGTGGTGGCACTGGCTGCTGTGGGCGTGGGGTTTGCGGCTTTTTTTAATCCCGTGGCCTTTATACTTCCGGTGGGGGAGATATTGTTTATCTGCTTTTATCAGGTAAACCGTAAGGGGATCAATCCCGACAGCAAAAAAGAGAGGCTTAAGTACAGCATCATCCTCATGGCAGTGAGTATCGTGGTATTCCTGCTTTTGTGTTTGATCAAATCCCTGGATCTTAAGGTCTCTGTGAAGGAAGTTTTTTTGCCTTATTTTCACGCCTTTTTCCCTGAAGACGGGATAAAACTGGAACTGCCGGCCATATGGGGAAGCGAGGATTATGCAAAGGATGTGCTTTATTATCATTCGTCTCTTCAGTGCCAGATCGCATACGGCTGTGTGCTGGCGGCGGCCTTTGCCTGCGTGGTCATGAACTGGATATTAAAGCAGTCAGACTATTTTGTGTTAAGGCTTTTTATTTTAGCCAGTGTGATACAGACCGCTCTTTCCGGGATCTCCAGCATGGATCACACCGAGTGCTACTGTCTGTTGACGGTGCTGTGCGGAGGTCTGTTCGGTGAGGTATACAGCGCCCTTCGGTCAAAGGCCTTTAAGCAGATGCAGGAGGATAAGATCCGCAAGGAACAGGAAAAGGCGATAGAGGACGCCAAAAAGAGAGAGGAAGAGCGCATCCGACAGGAACAGGAAGAAAAGGAGCGCTTAGAGAGAAAGAAGGCATGGGAAGAGGCTAAGGCAGCGGCTGATGCGGCTGCCGGTCATGATATGGCTTCAAGTGGCGATGCGGCATTAAGTGATGATACTGCATCGAACACGGAAAGCAGACCATCAGTCATACCTGCTCTGTCCACACCCGAAAATGACAGATTTGTCGGCGAGGGAACCTTCGGAACCATGGAGGTGGATGAGGACTATGTCAGACCTGTATATTTGAGACGTGGAACATCCGAGACGCAGGAGGATGTGGCCGGAAGCGTGACGGATGATAAAGAGGATGTTAAAGCGACCGGAGATATGTCCGGAGCAGGAACGATGTTTGGATCTGTGCCTGTGTCAGAGACTATTTCAGGATCTGAGTCTGTGGCAGAAACGGAGCCGGTGACAGAATCCGAACCCATGGTGCTGACTGTGGATGATGTGATCGCAAAGGTTCATGAGAACAGTGGGTCGGATCCTGCGGCTGACATTTCGGGATTTTCCAATGACATTCAGGACAGGACCGGCGTAAGTGCGGCTGCTTCGTTTGCATACGGCGACAGTACGCATATTGAAAACACGGCCCGGCCGTCTGCATCATATGATGATTATCCCGAAGATGACGGGGGAGTCATAACCTTGGATGATGTGCTGGGGACGTCTTCAGAGTCTTCGGATGAAGAATCAGGGATAAGTGACGGCTCTGACGGTTCAATGCTTTCGAACCCGCTTGAGATAAAGGAGCGTAAAAAAGACGGTGAAGTCGATTTTGATTATAAAATAAATGATGAGGAGGATTTTGACCTATGAACCTGCTTAAGGCATTGGGCATGGGACTGCTGCAGGGACTCACGGAGTTTCTGCCGGTTTCCAGCTCCGGCCATCTGGCAATCTTCAAGTGTATATTCCATGTGGACACCGGAACGGGCATCTTTTTTGACGTGCTGCTTCATGTGGGGACGCTGATCTCTGTATTTGTGGCCTTCTGGGATGACATAGTGATGCTCTTTAAAGAGGGTATCGGGATCTTGGTGGATTTCGGACATAACTTAGGTGTCTTTTTCCACAACTGTGCTACAAAGGAGGAAAAGTACGCCTATGAAAAGGTGGTGACCAGCTCGTACCGCAAATTTGTGATGCTGGTGATAGTGGCTACCATCCCCACCGGCATCATGGGAATAGCGGGCAAGGACTTTGTGGAGGTGGCAGGCGAAAGCCTTCTGGTTCCGGGCATAGGCCTTATCTGTACTTCCCTCATACTCTTTGTGGCCGACAGGTGTAAAGGAGGAAAGAAACTGCCCAGCACTGTCACATATCTGGAAGGTTTTATAACCGGTATGGTCCAGGGAATAGCCACATTGCCCGGTGTGTCCAGGTCAGGTTCCACCATAGCAGCCTGTCTGCTTCTGGGATTTGAGAAAAAATTCGCGGTGAAGTATTCCTTCATCATGTCGGTTCCCGCCATATTGGGAGCTGCCGTGCTGGAGCTTAAGGATGTTATCGAATCTCCGCCGCCGGCAGGGGAGATCCCCATGTATCTTGCAGGTATGGTGGTAGCTGCCATAGTAGGATTTATCTGCATAAAGACCATGATGATCGTGGTCAGGAATAACAAATTTACGATATTCAGTATCTATTGTCTGATAGCCGGCATAGTATGCCTGGTTGCGCATTTTAAGTAATGATCTAGAGAGGTTTGAATGTCTCCTGCGACACGAAAGAGAAAAACCGGAACAAGCACTAAAAGTAAGAGGACGAGCCGGAAAAGGACGACGCCCAAAAGAAGGAATAATGTAAGCCCCGAGATATATGTGATCGGGGCTCTGGCTTTCTGTGTGCTTTTATTCGTATCAAATATCCATATGCTGGGCGTGGTGGGGGATTTTATAAGCGGAGTGGAATTCGGCCTTTTCGGTATCTGCGCTTATATCTTTCCCATAGTACTTGGGGCGGCCATAGTTGTATATTATTTCATGTCGGGCCTTGAGGGCTTTTTCATGAAATTCATATGCTGCATCATCATCTTTGTAGATGTATGTGTGGTGGCGCATCTTTTTGTGATCAACGATTATCTGGCGTCAAAAGACAATCCCTATATCTATTGCAGTGAGAACCAGACAGGAGGCGGCCTGGCCGGCGGCTTTGCGGCCGTGGGACTTTTTAACGCCCTGGGTCTGGTGGGAGCATGGCTTGTATCCCTGCTCATATTCATCATCTGCCTCATGATAGTCACTGAGGCTTCCCTTTTTGATATCATAGCCAATGGCTCTGACATGATAGAGGATCAGTATCATGAGACCTCCCGCAGAGGCAGGGAGAGATATGAAGAGTTAAGGGAAAAGAATGAAAGACGAAAAGAAATGCGTCGCGAGCGCAGGGAGCAGCGCGAGAGGGAAGATGAGGAACGGCGTGCACGCATGCAGGAGCGGCGTGAAAGAGAGGAAGAGGAGCGCCGCAGGAAGGGCGAAAAGCGCTCCCGTGAAGAAAAAGGCGGTAAGGAAAAGAAGGACGGCTTTACCATTCCCTTGGTTGGCGAAAAAGACGGCGTGACAAAGGAAAACCCCTCAAAGGATAATGAGATCTTTTACGGAGAGGAATCTGCTGCCTTCGGAAAAGGCCGTGAGGAAGAGGTTCCGGAGGAGATTCCGGAAACTGCCGAGACTGCCGCAGAGATTTCATATGCCGAGAACAGCCCCTCCATAAGGGACGGTGAGATCATTTATACAGAGGATGAGACGGATGACATGCCCGAGATCGCAAATCCCGTGGATGTGGATGAGGTCGAGGCTATTTATGAAGAGGAACATCCCGATGCGGTGCAAAAAGAGGATTCATCCGATTATTACGACGAAGAGGATGAACCGCTGTTTACCGTGGATGAACTGTGTGATGAGGAATTTGATTTTGAGGCCTTTTCCCTTGACAAGATGAAGGAAAAGATGAAAAGGCGCGCCCTTAAGAGCGCAGGTATGAGTCTTCGGGATGAAGCGTCTGAGGATGAGGATAAAGCCTATGCATCTGCTGATATCGGAGCGGGTAATGATTATGTGTCTGTAAATGATCCTGCCGCCGCAGAGGAGTCTGCTTACGAGGATGAAGCTGGTGAGAGCTATGATGCCGATCATGAGGAACAATATACGGGCAACGATACTGATGACGGATCAGATGCGGAATATGATGCGTTGGCTGCAGATGCATCTGAAGTAGAGGTTCAGGCTACATCCGCAGAATCTGAAACTTCTGTAACTGAAGGTCCTGTAACCGAAAAGCCGGCCCTCAGTATGATACCTACAAAAGAGGTACCGAAGAAAAAGAAGGAAAAGGAGACTATCTTCTCACTTTCAAAGGATGATGAAAGAACATCTTCCGGTGGAAAGGTATTTACCGAAAAGAAAAAAGCGGTGGCTTCAAAGGAAGAAAAGCCGAAGCCCAAAAAGCAGATCAAATACCGCGTTCCCACCCTGAAGGACGGACTTTTAAATGTGGTGGAGGCACAGGACCCGGGAGATGTAGTTTCCGAACTCGAGGAGACAAAGGCTGATATCAAGGATGCACTGGACAGCTTTGGCATAACCGTTACCATGGGGGATGCCAGCAGAGGCCCTGCCGTTACCAGATATGAGATGGTGCCCCAGAGAGGAACCAAGGTATCTAAGATAGTAAATCTTTCGGACGATCTCAAGATGGCTCTCGGAGCCACTGACATACGAATAGAGGCACCCATCCCCGGAAAGCATGCCGTGGGTATAGAGGTTCCCAATAACAAGACTACCATGGTATCTATGTATGAGCTTTTAAGTTCAAAGGCATACAAGGACTTTAAGGGTGGACTGTCATTTGCCGTGGGCAAGGATCTGGCCGGAGATGTCATAGTGTCGGATATCACCAAGATGCCCCATGTGCTCATCGCCGGTACCACCGGCTCCGGTAAATCCGTCTGTGTAAACACCATGCTTATGAGCATGCTCTATCGCTATACGCCGGCTGATCTCAAATTGATCCTCATAGATCCCAAGGTGGTGGAACTTTCCGTCTATAATGAGATACCCCATTTGCTCATCCCCGTGGTCACGGATCCTAAAAAGGCATCCAATGCGCTTTTGTGGGGAGTAAAGGAGATGGATGAAAGGTATGAGAAATTCGCACAGGCTCAGGTAAGGGATCTTGCGGGCTTCAATGAATATCTTAAAAAATGCGCGGATAAAGATCCCGCCTTTGAATATGAGCCTTTGCCAAAGATCGTCATAATCGTGGACGAACTGGCAGATCTTATGATGCAGGCCAAGAACGAGGTGGAGGATTATATCATCCGTCTGCTGCAAAAATCCAGAGCCTGCGGTATCCATCTGGTCATTGCCACCCAGCGTCCTTCCGTAGATGTGATCACGGGACTTATCAAGGCCAATGTTCCCAGCCGTATCGCTTTTGCGGTAAAACAGGGCGTGGACAGCCAGACTATCCTGGATGAAAGAGGAGCTGAGAAGCTTCTGGGTAAGGGCGACATGCTTTTTTATCCTGCAGGATATCCCAAGCCCTCCAGGGTACAGGGCGCTTTTGTCTCTGATGAAGAGGTCCGCAGCGTGGTGGCTTTCTGGGCAGAACAAAAGGAGGGCGACACCTTTGATGAGGGTGCCCAGGAGGTGCTTAACAGCGCCGCCCCTGAGGCTCCTTCCAAGGATACGGCCATATCTGATGCCGGAGATGACGGTAATGACGTGCTCTTTGCCGAGGCCGGCAGATTCATCATAGATTCCAACAAAGCATCCACAGGCTCTTTACAGAGAAAATTCAGGATAGGCTTTAACCGCGCTGCCCGCATTATGGACCAGCTGAACGAAGCCGGCGTGGTAGGCCCCGAAAACGGAACTAAACCCAGGGAAATCCTCATGAGCCGCGAGCAGTTTGACAATGCAATAGAAACAGGAGAGATATGATATGACATTTTTTTACGGAAGGATGTTTTTTGAAAAAAATAATGCTTGATTTGTAGTATTGATTGTAATAGTTTCAATTGTTGCGGTACTTACCTTAAAGGCGACAGACTAACGTGATATTTCCGTTATAGGGACGCTTATGAATAAAGATGTTTATTATGAAATAAGTAAGGAAAAATTAATAGATAGAATAAATGCTCTGATTGATGGAAATATTAAAACATTTGATATACATCATCTACTTTGATAACGAAAAAATGATTAGCATTATTGTTTAATTAGGCGGAATATATGAGGGGTAAGACATTCTTAATTCGTGTGATCATACTATTTATGATTGCTACTGCTATCAGTATTTTTTTGAATTATTATTATTCTTTAAAATATCAAACTATTGAGATTGGTAAATTTAGCTATATAATTCCAGACAAATTATATGAAAACAGTAATTTATATACATCTGATCATATGTTCAAATTAGAAGATTATAATGGGGAATATCAAATATATGGTACGATTATTAACAATTATAATGAGGAAGATGAAAAACTTGGTTTTTTTAATGCCGAAATTGATGTTAATAGTTTAATTAAAAAAGAGAATCGTAATGAAATAGGCAAAGTAATTGCGAATAATTCTGATGTGCTTACAGAAAAAGATTTTTTCCCAGGTGGGCAGGATCTTTATGCCAGGTATTTTAGATATTATTATACTGGAAAGGGAAAATCGAAGTATCAGGATTATAATACATTGATATTTTATTGTAAAATGTATGATCAGGTATCTATTGAAGTATTTTTGTATAAAGATTATAGTTTGATTTCACAACATGAAATAAAGGATATGTTCAGTTCATTTGAGTTTGATATACCATAAGTTTAATGCAAATGCGACAGGTATGAGCCGCGAACAGTTTGACAACGCAATAGAAACAGGAGAGATATGACATGACATTTTTTTACGGAAGGATGTTTATGTGTGATAAAAACTAATGTTTGGTTTGTAATATTTATGAAATAATTAATGTTTATAACGATTTTTTGAGGGGAGATTAAATGGATGTTAAATGTAATTATTGGCTGTTTCCTATTCCTGTATATAAGGAAATGATTGTTACCCCAAAAAGTATTGAAGAAATAAAAAACATTATAGGTAATAATTCAAGGGATGTTTCTATGTGGTCGTTTAAGAGTATGAATAATCCCGTTTTGTTTATATCAGATGTTGAAGAAGATTCTTTTTTAATTTGGCCTAAATTTTTGAAAATCAGTAATTCTAAAACAGTAATAGATTCCGTTAAAGGTTTCTTTTTGAGAAAAAATGGCAAGACGGTTATTGTGTTAAAATGGAAGGGAATTAGTTCGCCTGTAATTCAGTTATTTCTTTTCTTAATAATATTATGTAATGATTCTGTTAAGACAGCATTTTATAATCCTTCTTTTTGGATGATAGTTTTAATTATATGCATGCTTGTTTTATTGTTCCATTGGTTGATTTATAGGGATTTATTTATTAAAATCAATAGATTGATATTAGATGAGAAATATGATGAAACATTGTTTTGGAAGAAAGACGAGAACTTGAATGTTTAGTTTAAATGGTGGTGTACGGATTTGAAATGATGAAATATTATTTCCTAATGTATGAATATCAAACTAGTGCCTGTCAGTGCGTCCATGCAGGATGTTTTAGATAGTTAAAGGTGACAGGCACCAATGTTTAGGGTTTGCGGATTCGGTTTATTCACATTTAAAGAATAATTCTAAATAATATGCAAATAGATTACGATAATAATAATTTAATAAAATGGATGAGTAAACTTTTTGTGTTTATAGGTGCACTTGGCGGATGCGATTTGTTTTTTTCGTTTTGTGTTTTTGGTAAGAGTATTGAATTTATTGTCGTTTATTCATCTATAATATGTTTGATAATAGGTATTATCTTATATAAATGTTCAGAATACAGCAGAAAATTTGATGATGTTGGAGTACATTTTATGAAACGTAAAAAAGTGTACAAATCGATATTTTGGAATGATTTTATTACGGCATATTTAGTTTATGATCGTTTTAATAGGCAAATAATTATTTATTTATCATCGGTGACAATGGATAGCTTTAACTGTAAAAAACTATCGGTGAGAGAAATAAATGAATTGGGTGTGTATCCTTTGTATTTTAGCGTTTTTGAAAAAGAGAGTGAAAAATATAAGGATATAATAAGTTTTATCGAAGAAAAATATGAGGTGAAATTTGATTGAATTATCATTTTAGCGAGGCGCGAAAAGAGCATGTAATAGAGACTGAACTCTCATATGGGGATGAATTTGTAATTGCATTATCAAGTGTTATGGCATTCTGGAGTGCATTTTCTTATGTTCGATTTCGTAGTGTGTTTTGTTTTATAGCTGCTATTATCGTGTGGTTAATTTGTTATTTTGGGTTTTCATATAAAAAAGAAAACTGTATTAATTGGATACGAGAACTTGTAGAAGGACAAATAGTATTATAAATGTTGTTGGGAATATAGTTGTGTTGCTCATAGCAATAATAAACAGGAGAAATATGACATGAAAACAGATATTGAGATCGCGCAGGAATCAGAACTTTACCCCATAACCGATGTGTTAAAGACCATCGGTATAGAGGAAGATGAGATCGAGCATTACGGAAAATATAAGGCGAAGATCACAGAGGAAGCCATCTTAAAAAGAGAAGGGAATAAGGATGGCAAGCTGATACTGACCACGGCCATAAATCCCACCCCTGCAGGTGAGGGTAAAACTACCACCACAGTGGGCCTGGGACAGGCCTTTCATAAGCTGGGGAAAAAGGCGATCATAGCTTTGCGAGAGCCTTCTTTGGGACCCGGCTTTGGAGTAAAGGGAGGAGCTGCCGGAGGCGGTATGTCACAGGTGCTTCCCATGGAAGATATTAATCTCCATTTCACCGGAGATTTCCACGCCATAACCACAGCGAACAATCTGTGCGCAGCCCTTCTTGACAATCATATCCAGCAGGGAAATGAGTGTAACATAGACACCAGGCAGATAGTGATGAAGCGCTGCATGGACATAAATGACAGGGTCCTTCGAAACATAATCGTGGGCATGGGAAAGAAGACGGACGGCTTTGTCAGGGAAGATCATTTTGTGATCACCGTGGCGTCCGAAGTGATGGCCATATTATGTCTGTCAAAGGATCTTAAGGATCTTAAAGAACGTCTGTCCAGGATGGTAGTGGCTTATGATTATGATTCAAGGCCCGTGACTGCTGCTGATATAAAGGCAGTAGGCGCTATGGCAGCCATACTCAAGGACGCCCTTAAGCCCAATTTTGTGCAGACCATAGAGCATTCACCCGCAGTGATCCACGGTGGTCCTTTTGCGAACATAGCCCACGGTTGTAATTCGGTGAGGGCTACGAGACTGGCTCTTAAGTGCGCTGATTATGTGATCACCGAGGCCGGCTTTGGCGCAGACCTTGGGGCGGAGAAATTCTTTGATATAAAGTGCCGTCAGGCAGGGCTGCATCCCGATGCGGTGGTGCTGGTGGCTACCGTCAGAGCCCTTAAATATAACGGCGGGGTAAAGAAGGAGGATTTAAAGCATGAGAATCTTCAGGCCCTGCGCCGCGGTATAGCCAATCTGGAAAAGCATATCGAGAACCTGCATAAGTTCAAGGTGCCGGTGGTGGTGGCGCTTAATTCCTTTGTCACCGACACCAAGGCAGAGACTGAATTTGTGAAAAACTTCTGTGAGGAAAACGGCTGTGAATTCGCCCTTTCCACCGTGTGGGAACACGGCGGAGAAGGCGGAATCGAACTGGCCCAGAAAGTGATAAAGACATTGGAAGAAAAGCCTTCTGAGTTTGAGCCTCTTTATGAGACCGATCTTCCCCTGATGGATAAGATATCCACCATAGCCAGGGAAATATACGGCGCCGACGGCGTGACCTATACAGCCGACGCCAAAAAGACTATTGATTCCCTAGAAGCACTGGGATACGGAAATCTGCCCGTATGCATGGCAAAGACCCAGTATTCATTATCCGATACGCCTGATAAACTGGGACGCCCCACGGACTTTACCCTGACTGTCAGAGACGCCTATGTCTCCGCAGGCGCGGGCTTCGTGGTGGTACTCACCGGAAGCATACTGACCATGCCCGGATTGTCCGCCCATCCCGCCGCCTACGACATAGATGTGACCGATGACGGCCGCATCTTGGGACTGTTTTAATCACTCATTAATTAAAAGTTCACACATGTCATCCTGCGTGAAACGACGCTGATCACATCATGAAATGATGTGATGCCGCCCCGGGATATCCTAAGGAATCCACCACTTCGTGGTACCCCTTAGGATGAAAATCGAGGGGTTGCGAAGCAACAGGAAGGATCCTGAAAGAGTTAAAGGA
>JAFRWW010000017.1 GCA_017441585.1 Lachnospiraceae bacterium | reverse complement strand
TGATTATATATGACTAATGAGGACAGTTAAGGTAAAGATAAGGACCATAGCATATTTATTGATATTGTTGATGCTTACGGAGGCAGTACCGCTTAAGGCGGTATTGCCTCTTTGCGTTTTTGCATCCGAAGGAACAGTGTCTGATGATGTTATGTTAACCGAAGAAGAGGTGGTTCTGGGGGCTGCTCAGGATCTGTCGGCATTCCCCGAAAGCTACCGTACTCTTCTTTCAAAACTGCAGAAATCCCATCCTGCCTGGACTTATGAGCTGTATAAGGTGAGCGAAAGCTGGGATACGGCGGTGGAAAGTGAGATGAAAAACGACCGCAGCTGGATCGAGGGCAGCGCTCCTTCCGAGTATGTGGATAAGGATAAGTCAAGGGGAGGTTCCTGGTATCTGGCCACAAAGGCGGGAGTGGAGTTTTATATGGACCCCAGGAACTATCTGGATGAAAAACATATCTTTGCCTTTGAAAAGCAGACCTATAACAGCGATTATCAGACGGAATCTGCCGTGCAGAGCCTGTTAAAGGGCACGTTTATGAGCGGCAGCATACCGGGAGAGGATATGAACTACGCCGAGGCTTTCTGCAAGGCGGGAGCACTTTCGGCGGTCAATGCCTCTCCCCTTTTCCTGGCTGCCAGAGTAAAGCAGGAGCAGGGCAGCGGCAACAGCGATCTGATCAGCGGCAGATATTCGGGGTATGAAGGTTATTACAATTACTTCAATATCCAGGCTACGGGAACGGGAAAGCAGGCGGTGGTAAACGGCCTCAAATATGCTTCCACGGGCTCCGACTATTCCAGACCCTGGAATACCAGGTACAAGTCCATAAAGGGCGGCGCCGAATATATTGCAGGGTTATATATCAATAAGGGGCAGAATAATATCTACCTTCAAAAGTTTAATGTGGCTTATTCCCCCTACTATAATCATCAGTATATGCAGAATATAAGGGCACCCATGGCTGAGAGCGCTACCCTGGCTTCCTCCTATTCATCCGCGGGCATATTGGATTCTTCCTTTGTCTTCAGGATACCCGTGTATAAAGATATGCCCGGGAATCCTTCATCGGGTGAGGACGATCCGGAAGATCCTGGGGACGATCAGGGAGATACCGATAAGAAGGTTGACATAACTTTGGAAAATGCCACCCTGGAATTAAAGACAGGGGAGATTAAAAGGATAGGCCTTTTGCTGTCTCCCGTGACGGCGGGACTTTCCCTTTCATCCTTTGAGTTTAAAAGCTCTGATGAAGAAAGCGTCACGGTGGATAAGGATGGATACGTCCACGCCAAAAAAGCCACGGATTCACCTGTCACGGTGACCATATCACATGGAAGCGGAGAATATGCCTCAAATGTTATGTTAACCGTTTCCGTGTCAGACTGTGTTATGGAGATCTTTGATGTAAACGGTGAAAGACAGGGGAGTGTGCCTCTTTTGTATAATGATACGCCATACAGCTATCTTGACGATCTGTCATCACAGAGCGGCAATGATGTGCCGGCAGGATATTTTACCAAGGCTTCCGGCAAGGGCTTCAGGGTTGATGAAGATTATCGCATCAAGGGAGATATACAGGTATATCCGTATTATGTCCCGAGGCAGAGCCTGTCAAAGAACGGTCTGGTCATACTTCCCGTGGGCGATCGCTATTATACCGGCGTTGTCATAAAGCCGGCGCTTGATGTCTATTGCTGTGGCAAGCATCTTACTCCGGGCATTGATTACAAGGCCACTTTCAAAAAGAATAAGAATACCGGTTTATCCGAGATCGTGGTCAAGGGTAAAGGCGATCATAAGGGCATGACGGCAGCTGCGTCCTTTAAGATATATCCTGCTGTTTTTGATATGGGCTACGGCCATATTTTTGACAGGAACGGAGCTTTCAAGGACGGAAAGCAGGTGTTTGCAAAGCCTTTGGTGACTTATGCCGGCAGGACCTTGAAAAACGGAAAGGATTACGGTCTGACGTATATGAAAAGGGATATATCCGGCGCCTTCCAAAAGAAAAGCCTGTTTTACATAAAGGTAAAGTTTACGGGAAATTATGAGGGCGAAGCCTTTGCCTATGAAAGGATCATGGATCCACCCGTGGAAAAGGTGAAACCTCTGTCGGTAAAGGGTTCATCCGTTACAGGTGTTGCGGATGTCAAGTATGATCAAAAGGTCTGCGGCGGTCATTACAGGCCCTCTAAGATACTGGTCAGCGATAAGAACGGCGCAAGGCTCACTGAGGGCGTGGATTATACGGTTCAGTATAAAAATGATACCGGCCCGGGCAGTGCATCCGCTGTTATCAGAGGCATAGGCGCATACACCGGAAGCGTCACAAAAAAATATAAGATACTGCCTTAGGAAAACGTTGAATTGAAGGGCAAAATAGGATAAACTTGTAGTGTTGTATTTTCGAGCGAAGAATCTTTTTTCGAAGAAGGAGCGTATAAGCATGGGAAAGAAAAGAGCGGTGGTCTCTCTGGGCCACGATGCATTGGGTTATACCACACTTGAACAGTGGGACGCCGTAAAGGAAACAGCCAGGGCTCTGGCGGATCTGGTGGAGGCTGATTATCAGCTGGCCATCACCCATTCCAACGGTCCTCAGATATCCATGATACATAAGGCAATGACGGAGCTTCGGCGCATTTATCCGGATTACACTCCGGCGCCCATGTGTGTCTGCTCGGCCATGAGCCAGGGCTATGTGGGCTACGATATCCAGAATTCCCTTAAGAGCGAGCTTTTGTCCAGAGGCATATCCAAATCAGTGGTCACGATCCTGACCCAGGTCACCGTGGATCCTTACGATGAGGCTTTCTATGATCCCCAGAAGGTCATCGGACGTCATATGACGGTGGAAGAGGCCGCCATGGAAGAGAGGAAGGGCAATTTTGTAAAGGAAGAGCCCGGCAGAGGCTTCAGACGTGTGGTGGCTGCGCCCTCTCCCATTGAAATAGTGGAGCTTCCCTCCATACTGACGCTTCTGGAGGCGGATCAGGTGGTAGTGGCCTGCGGTGGCGGAGGCATACCCGTGATCGAGCAGAAGCATACCCTTAAAGGAGCATCTGCCGTCATAGAAAAGGACGCCATAGCCTCTAAACTGGCTGTGGATATAAAGGCCGATGAACTGATAGTTTTAACCGGAGTGGACAGCGTATATACTTCCTTCGGAAAGCCTGATGCGAAGAGCATACCTTCCATGGATACGGCACGGGCACGGGAACTCATGGCTGCAGGCGAGTTTGAACCCGGGACCATGCTGCCCAAGATAGAAGCCTGTGTGAACTTCCTCGAAAAGAATCCGGGATCAAGGGCTCTCATCACTTCCATAGCTGCGGTTCCTCAGGCTCTTGCCGGCAGGGCGGGCACGGTGATCACGGCGATCACGGCGTGAGCGCGTATGTCCCGGCTTTATTGAAATGTGGACAATATGCTTCAGACATGATAAAATATACAAGTTGACCTTTTGTAGAAAAGTATACCTTGAGTATAGCAGGAGTAAAAGATTATGAAAAACATTTACAGAGACCATAATATCGGAGAGATCTCAGAGTCCCTGATAGGTGAGACTGTCAGAGTGGCCGGCTGGGTGGAGAACATCCGTGACCACGGAGGAGTTTCCTTTGTGGACCTTCGCGATATGTACGGCGAGCTCCAGGTGGTCATGAGAGACACCGCTCTTCTGGAGGGAATAGCCAGAGAGATGAGCGTGTCCATCGAGGGCATCGTGGAAAAGAGGGATGAGGAGACCTATAACCCCAGGATCCCCACCGGTACCATTGAGGTGGAGGCCAAAAAGGTGGATGTGCTGGGCAAGGTATATAAGCAGCTTCCTTTTGAGATAATGACTTCAAAGGAGACCAGGGAGGAAGTGAGACTCAAGTACAGATATCTGGACCTTCGGAATAAAAAGGTAAAGGATAATATCATCTTCCGTTCACAGGTGATAGCCTTCCTTCGTCAGCAGATGACGGACATGGGTTTTATGGAGATACAGACTCCCATACTGACGGCGTCATCACCTGAGGGCGCCAGGGATTACATCGTACCTTCACGTCGTTTCAAGGGCAAGTTTTATGCTCTGCCCCAGGCACCCCAGCAGTTCAAGCAGCTTTTGATGGTGGCCGGTTTCGATAAGTATTTCCAGATCGCCCCCTGCTTCAGGGATGAGGACGCCAGGGCTGACAGATCTCCGGGAGAGTTCTACCAGCTGGATTTCGAGATGGCCTTTGCCACACAGGAGGATGTGTTTAAGGTGGGAGAGCAGGTGCTGACCGCCACCTTTGAAAAGTTTGCACCGGAAGGCGCCGTCGTTACAAAGGCACCCTATCCCATATACAGCTACAAGCAGGCCATGCTGGAATTCGGTACCGACAAGCCTGATCTTCGTAACCCCTTAAGGATCACTGATCTGTCAGACTTTTTTGAGAAGTGTACCTTTAAGGCTTTCCATGGCAGGACGGTGAGAGCCATCAAGGCTCATGCACCCATGTCAAAGGGCTTCCATGAGAAGCTGGAGAAATTCGCCAGGAACGATCTGGGCATGGGAGGTCTGGGTTATCTGGAGGTTCTGGAGGACGGTACCTTTAAGGGACCCATCGATAAGTTCATTCCCGATGAGTTAAAGGGCGAGCTTAAGGAAAGGGAGAATCTGATACCCGGCGATACCATCTTCTTTATCGCGGATAAGGAGATGAGGGCAGCCCAGTGTGCCGGAGCGCTTAGAAATGAGCTGGGCGCAAGGCTTGACCTTCTGGAAAAGAACGCCTTCAGGTTCTGCTATATCAATGATTTCCCCATGTTTGAGGAGGATGAGGAGAGCAAGAAGATAGGCTTTACCCACAATCCTTTCTCCATGCCTCAGGGCGGCCTTGAGGCCCTTAACGAAAAGGATCCTCTGGAGATACTGGCTTATCAGTACGACATAGTTTGTAACGGAGTGGAGCTTTCATCCGGCGCTGTCCGCAACCATGATATGGAGATCATGGAAAAGGCCTTTGAGATCGCAGGTTATGATAAGCAGACACTGGAGAATAAATTCGGAGCCCTGTATCAGGCATTCCAGTTTGGCGCACCGCCTCACGCAGGCATGGCCCCCGGCGTGGACCGCATGATCATGCTCCTTAAGAATGAAGAAAATATCAGGGAGATCATAGCCTTCCCCATGGCGGGATCTGGTCAGGATCTCATGTGCAACGCCCCCGGAGAGGTTACGGAACTGCAGCTTCGTGAGGCACACATCAAGGTGAGGGATTGATAATGGCAAATATCATCAGCGATGAAACCATCGAATACGTAGGTATCCTGGCCAAGCTGTCACTGTCCGATGAGGAAAAGGAAAACGCCAAAAAGGACATGGGAGCCATGCTGGATTACATAGACAAGCTTTCCGAGCTTGACACTGACAATGTGGAGCCCATGAGCCATGTCTTTGACGTGAGCAATGTGTTCAGGGAGGATGAGGTCGTGGACGCCGGCATGAGAGAGGCGCTTTTGTCCAACGCTCCCGAGGTCAAGGACGATATGTACATGGTTCCCAAAACTTTTAACTGACACACTTTTAAGGAAGATATACAACGATGGAAATTTTTGAAATGACTGCCGCCACCCTGTCGGGAAAGATACGCGATAAAGAGGTATCCGTCACCGAGGCAGTGGACAGTATCCTTGGCAGGATAAATGAAAAGGATAAAGAATATAACTGCTATATCACCGTCTGTGAAGATAAGGCCAGAGCCGATGCCAAACAGATTCAGGATAAGATATCATCCGGTGAGCTCACAGGACCTCTTGCGGGAGTGCCTGTGGCCATCAAGGATAATATGTGCACCGAGGGTATCCTTACCAGCTGCGCGTCCCGTATCCTTTCCAATTTTGTGCCGGTCTATTCCTCTGACGCCGTGTTGAGGCTTCAGGCAGCAGGCGCCATAGTCATCGGAAAGACAAATATGGATGAGTTCGCTATGGGTTCCACCACTGAGACTTCATGGTACGGCCCCACAAAGAATCCCGCGGATGCCACCAGGGTTCCCGGCGGTTCCTCAGGCGGCTCGGCAGCAGCGGTTGCCGCCCATGAGTGTATATGCGCCCTGGGTTCCGATACCGGCGGCTCCATCAGACAGCCCGCTTCCTACTGCGGCGTGGTGGGCATGAAACCCACTTATGGTACAGTGTCCAGATACGGACTCATAGCCTATGGTTCTTCTCTTGACCAGATAGGCCCCATCACCAAGGATGTGACGGACTGTGCCAATCTCCTTGAGGTGATCTCGGGACACGATCCCAAGGATTCCACTTCACTTAAGCGTGATGATCTTGATTTTTCTTCGGCTCTTACTCAGGATGTTAAGGGACTTAAGATAGGTATCCCCCGCACTTATTTTGGCGAGGGCCTTGATGAGGATGTTAAGGAAAAAGTCCTTTCGGCTGCAAAGGAACTGGAAAAGGCCGGAGCCGTCCTTGAGGAGTTTGATCTTGATCTGGTGGACTATGCCATCCCCGCTTATTACACCATAGCATCTGCAGAGGCCAGCTCCAACCTGGAGAGGTTTGACGGAGTGAAATACGGCTTCAGGGCCGAGGAGTTCAAGGGGCTTCATGATATGTATAAAAAGACCAGGTCCCTGGGCTTTGGATCGGAGGTTAAGCGCCGTATCATGCTGGGATCCTTTGTATTAAGCTCCGGATATTATGATGCTTATTACTTAAAGGCCCTTAAGGTAAAGGCCCTTATCAAAAAGGCCTTTGACGAAGCCTTTGCAAAATATGACATGATACTCGCCCCCGCGGCACCCACCACGGCACCCGTCCTTGGCGAGTCGTTGTCTGATCCCATCAAGATGTATCTGGGAGACATATATACCATTTCGGTGAATCTGGCCGGACTTCCCGGTATCAGCGTGCCCTGCGGCTCTGATTCAAAGAACCTTCCCGTGGGTATGCAGCTCATAGGCGACTGCTATAGTGAGAAGAAGCTCATAAGGGCCGCCTATACTTATGAGCAGATGATGAAGTGATCAGGGATCCTTCGTCGCAATGCTCTTAAGGATGACACCGGATAAAGAATATCATAGAGCTGATAGTGTATATTTATGATAAATACATGGAGAAATATTAAGTCATGAGAGAATACGAAACCGTCATAGGCCTTGAGGTCCATGTGGAACTTGCCACAAAGACAAAGATATTCTGCTCCTGCTCCACAGCCTTCGGAGCAGCGCCGAACATGCATACATGCCCTGTGTGTACGGGCATGCCTGGTTCCCTGCCCGTGCTCAATAAGCAGGTGCTGGAATACGCCATAGCCGTGGGCCTTGCCACAAACTGTGATATCACCAGGTATGGTAAGTTTGACAGGAAGAATTATTTCTATCCCGATAACCCTCAGAATTATCAGATATCCCAGCTTTATCTGCCCATCTGCAGGAATGGTAAGGTGGAGATAAGTGATGATGAGGGGAATAAAAAGTTTGTGGGCATCCATGAAATCCATATGGAGGAGGATGCGGGCAAGCTGAACCATGATGACTGGGATGACGCTTCTCTGGTGGATTACAACAGGTCGGGAGTTCCTCTTATAGAGATAGTGTCGGAGCCTGATATGCGCTCTGCCACGGAGGTCATAAACTATCTTGAAAAGCTGCGCATGCTCATACAGTATCTGGGCGCTTCTGACTGCAAGCTCCAGGAGGGCTCCATGAGAGCGGATGTGAATCTGTCCGTAAGGGAAAAGGGCAGCGATACCTTCGGCACCAGGACGGAGATGAAGAACCTGAATTCCTTTACCGCCATTTCCCACGCCATAGAGGGTGAGAGGGAGCGTCAGATAGATATACTGGAATCCGGCGGTCAGGTGGTTCAGGAGACCAGAAGATGGGATGATGTAAAGGGTGAGTCCTACGCCATGAGATCCAAGGAGGATGCTCAGGATTACAGGTACTTCCCCGATCCGGATCTGGTTCCCGTGGTGGTATCCGAGGAGATGATAGATGAGATAAAGGCTAAAGAGCCTGAGTTCAGGGACGCCAAGATGGAGCGCTATCGCAGTGAGTTCGGCATACCTGATTATGATATAGAGATCATCACCTCCGCCAAGCATATGGCCGATCTGTTTGAAGAGACGGTAAAGCTTGGGGCCGATCCCAAAAAGGTGTCCAACTGGCTGATGGGCGAGACCATGAGGCTTTTAAAGGAAAAGGGACAGGACGCCCAGGATGTGAAGCTGTCACCTGTTCATCTGGCTAAGCTTGTTTCCATGACCGAGGAAAGGCAGCTTAACAATATCAATGCAAAGAAGGTCTTTGAGGCCATGTTTGAAGAGGGCGTATCGCCTCTTGAGTATGCAACGGAGCATGATCTTATCACTGTTCAGGATACAGGCGCCCTGACAGCAGCTGTGGAGGCCGCCATCGCAGCCTGCCCCAAGGCGGTGGAAGATTATCACGCCGGCAAGGAAAAGGCCATTGGAGCCATCGTGGGACAGGTTATGAAGGCCATGAAGGGACAGGCGGATCCCGGTGAGGTGAACCGTCTCATAAAGGAACGTTTATAATATATGTCATTACAGTTCATAGCAGGAGAAGCCGGAAGCGGCAAGACATATACCATGTATGCCCAGATACTGGGAAGAGCAGCCGGGGATCGGAATCGTAATTTCCTGATCCTGGTTCCCGAGCAGTTCAACATGCAGACACAGAGGGACATCGTTCAAAAGAGCCCCAACAAGGGGATCATGAACATAGATGTCCTTAGTTTTTCCCGTCTGGCCCACAGGATCTTTGACGAGGCCGGAGTGTCGGCGGGGGTCATGCTGGGTGATACGGGAAAAAGCATGATCCTCAGGGCTCTTGCTTCGAAGCATGCGGATGAACTTAAGATACTTAAGGGAAAGCTTAATAAGCCCGGCTGTATAGATGAACTTAAATCCGTGATATCGGAGATGATGCAGTATGATATGTCGCCGGGGGATATTCACCGGATCGCGGAAGACCTTTTTGCTTCCGGGCGGATCAGCGATGCACTCCTTGCGGGCAAACTGGAAGATATAGAATATCTCTATGACAGGATGATGGCATATCTTAAGGATAAATACATAGTCCCGGAGGAATTGCTGGATAGGGCTATCCGGGTTATGGATAAGGCCGCTTTTCTTGATGACTGTGAGATATATCTGGACGGATATACCGGCTTTACGCCCGTGCAGCTGCGTTTTTTGGGCTGCCTTATGAGAAAGTGCAAGAGACTGGTGGTCACTGTCACTTTGGGCCGTGAGCACCTTGTTGAAGGTGGCTTTCTGTTTAATACGAATACTGCCGGGAGATCTCCTCAGACGGAGCTTTTCTCGCTTGGGATCAATACGGTGAGACAGCTTGTCAGGCTTGCCCTGGAAGAGCCTGCCGTGCCGGTGGAGGATCCGATGACGCTGGTGTCACAAAAAAGGTTCCCCCATGTGCCGGAATTTGTATTCCTCTCTGAAAGACTGTTCAGACCACGGCCCTGTCAGGACGGACAAACATATAACAAAGATGTCATTTCCATCTCAATACACGAGGCGTCGGATCTTCGTCAGGAGGCGGAGTATGTCTGCAGATCTGTTCTGAAGCTTGTTAAGGAAAAGAAGGCAGGCTTTGGTGACATTGCTGTCTTAACCGGAGATGAAGAAAACTATGGGAGATTTCTGATGACCGAAATGGTCAAATATGAGATCCCCTTTTTTATTGATGAGAGAAGGTCTGTTTCTTTTAATCCCCTTTGTGAACTGATCGGTGCCATAGTCGACATGACTGTGACTTCCTATTCCTATCAGAGCGTGTTCAGATTTTTAAAGACCGGCTTTGCTCCTTTTTCCGGGGCTGAGATAATGATCATGGAAAATTATGTCTTAGCTGCCGGCATAAAACGAAGGACACAGTATCAAAAAGAATGGGTGGCTGTCCCCGGAGAGTATGAAGACGGGGAACTTATAGAGCAGCTTAATCTCCTTCGCCGGCGTTTTGTCGCCCTGACGGAAGGTATCATGGAAGGCTTTGGCCCCAAGAGAAAGGATGATGTGGATCATCTTATAAGGACCCTTTATGATTTTCTGGAGAAACTGGACATTTACGGTACCTTTGAAAGATTTGCCGTGGGTTTTTCGGACAGTGGCGACAGGATAAGAGCTGATGAGTACAGACAGATGTACGGGGCACTTATTTCCCTGATGGATCAGTGTGTGGAATTTTTAAATGGCGAGAAACTCAGCGTCAGTGAGCTGGGGGATATATTGAACAGCGGACTTATGGAGGCTTCCGTGGGCATCCTTCCCCCCGGGGCGGACAGGGTTATGATCGGTGATATAGAGCGCTGCAGGGTAGGGGAGATCAAATATCTTTTCCTGATGGGAGTAAATGATTCCATAATCCCCCCGGATATGAAAAAGAGCGGCCTTTTGTCTGAGATCGACCGCAGGCTCCTGGAGGAGAAGGGACTGGTGCTCTCGGAGTCTACGCAGGAGGCGGCTTTTACCCAGCGCTTTTACCTGTATATGTATCTGACGAAGGCAAAGAACGGCCTGTTTCTTTCCTATTCGCTGTCGGCGCCGGATGGCAGCAGGCGTATACCCTCATATCTTGTGCAGACGCTTCTTGGCATGTTCATAAAGCTTAAGGTCGAAAGGATCCCGGACACTATAGCTCCGGAGGATGTCTATACCGAAAAAGAGGCGCTTTATCTTTTGGCAGCACTTCTGCGCTATGCCGGGGAGGATGAGTACCGGCAGCTGTTTTCATACTTTGCAGCTAAAAAAGAGTATCACGCTCTCCTCAGGCATATGATAGACCATGCCTTCAGGATATATGTACACGATCCAATTTCCAGGGCCGCGGCAGACGCTCTCTACGGAGGGATACTGTTAAGCTCCATCAGCCGTCTGGAACAGTATGCGTCCTGTCCCTATGAGCATTTTTTGAATTATGGCCTGAGACTTAAGGAAAGGCGGGAGCTTTCTTTTGAGATGAGGGATCTGGGAAGCATATATCACAGGATCATCAAGGTGTATTTTGATCTGGTGGAAAAAGAAACCGGCGGTGACTGGAACCGTCTGGAGGATGCGCAAAAAGCTGATCTGATCCAAAGATCCATGGATGAGATACTGTCGGGCGGAGTGTCCATGACTGCCCTGCACGATAGTGCACGCTCAGCCTATATGGAAAATCGCATCAGAAGAGTCATGAAAAAGAATCTGGAGGTGATAACCTACCAGATAAAGCAGGGTGACTTTTCTCCCGTGGGCACGGAATATAAATTTAAAAATACTGATTTTAAGGGTACCATAGACAGACTGGATGTTTACAGACAAGGGGATGAGATATTACTCAGGGTAGTGGATTATAAATCCGGCAAGAACGAGCTGGATCCCACAGAGGTTTATATGGGGAAATCCCTTCAGCTTCCTTTGTACTTAAAGGAGGCGGCCCTTCTTTTATCAAAAGGATACCCCGAAGCAGTGATACGTCAGGCGGGCATGTTTTATTATCATATCCATGATCCGCTGATAGAGCTTTCCCGGGATGAGGAGCCGGATCCCGAAGCGCTGGAGACGGGCATAAGGGATATGCTGGTGCTCTCCGGCGTGCTGGATGGCGATCCCGAGGTCATAAGGCATATGGACAGAAATCTGGAGGGAAAGTCCCATGTGGTGAAAGTGACCATAAAAAAGGATGGTCAGCCGGATTCGCGTTCCCAGGTGGCCATGTCCGATACCATCGAGGCCGTTACAGGATATGCCGAGGTTAAGGCAAGGGAACTGGCCGGAGAGATAAAAGACGGAAATATTAAGGTACATCCGTACAGACAGGGTGATCGCACAGCCTGCGACTGGTGCAGATATTCCGCTATCTGCGGATTTGATGAAAAGGTAAGGGGCTATGAGTATAATGAGGCCCCGGATATGACAAAGGAAGAGGCATTGGAGGCCATGGCTGCTACGAATCGTATTTGATCATGTGAGCCTTGATGGCGTCAAAGGTCGCATCGCTTATATAATGCTCGATCCTGCAGGCGTCTTCGGTGGCGGTTTTTTCATCGACTCCGAGCTTCATGAGCATACCGGATAATACGGTATGTCTCTCATATATGCGTTTTGCCAGGATGAGTCCCGCTTCCGTGAGCTTTAAAAATCCGTCGCTGTCTTTTTTTACCAGTCCTTCTTCCCTCAAAACACCTATGGCCCTGGTGACTGAGGGCTTTGAATATCCCATATGTTCGCTCACATCCACGCTTCTGACGTTGGCATTTTTCTGGGAGAGGACATATATTGTTTCAAGGTACATTTCTCCGGATTCCTGTAGTGCCATAGTATTCTCACCTCAATAAATAACAGCTTATATCTGACTGATCTTTTCTTCTTATCTGTTATAAAAACCATGAATAAGCATACCATATAATCGTAGATCTCACAATCAAAAATCGCATAAAATCAATGCTTCCGGGCATTTTTTTCAAGATGCTTTTTCATAAAATAAAAAAATACTTGACAGATTAGACTTTGCTAACTACAATATGTATCGGTTAGGACCTCCTAACTATTTTTTGAAACGAAAGGTTAGCATATTCTAATTATTTAAGACGAGGAGAGTGGAAATGATGCCTCTTATCTATGCGGACAAAAGTAAGCCTTTGATAATTAAAAAGATCGGTGGAAGTGCCGAAGTGAAAAAACATCTGGAGGATCTGGGCTTTAATGTGGGTGGTGAAGTTAGCGTAGTGAACACCCTCGGTGAGAATCTGATAGTGAAGGTAAAGGAAAGCCGTGTGGCAGTCAGCGAGGAGCTGGCAAGAAGGATAATGGTTTAAATATAGGAGGAGATTTATGAAAACTTTGAAAGACGTGAAAGTCGGAGAAACCGTGGTGGTGGTTAAGCTGCACGGTGAAGGCGCCGTAAAGCGCAGGATCATGGACATGGGTATCACGAAGAACACTTCGGTATATGTCCGCAAGGTGGCACCATTGGGCGATCCCATAGAGGTGAATGTGAGAAATTATGAGCTTTCATTGCGCAAGGCGGATGCCGAGATGATCGAGGTTGAGTAGTTTTTGGCGGTCATTCCGGTAAAACATGATGGGATTTTAAGATTTATTTTTGCGGATTTATGAAAGAAAGGAAGTATAAAAATGAGCATTTGTATTGCACTAGCAGGTAATCCGAACAGTGGTAAGACTACATTGTTCAATGCATTGACAGGTTCGAACCAGTTTGTGGGTAACTGGCCCGGCGTAACCGTTGAAAAGAAGGAAGGAAAACTTAAGAATCATGATGATGTGACCATCATGGATCTTCCGGGTATATATTCACTCTCTCCTTATACTTTGGAGGAAGTGGTCGCCAGAAACTATCTGATAAACGAGCGCCCCGATGCGATCCTGAATATCATCGATGGTACCAATCTGGAGAGAAACCTCTATCTGACCACACAGCTGACGGAACTGGGCATCCCCGTGGTGATAGCAGTAAATATGATGGATATCGTCAAAAAGAACGGCGATGTGATCAAGCTTGAAGAATTATCCCGTCAGCTGGGCTGTAAGGTGGTTGACATATCGGCCCTTAAGGGAGAAGGCGTCATGGAGGCTGCCGAGGAGGCCATAAAGGCAGCTAAGGATACAAAGACGGTTCCCATGCATACTTTCTCGGGCCCCGTGGAACATGCCATTGCCCATATTGAGGAGGCTGTGGTGCATGACATGCCCGAGGAACAGCAGAGGTGGTATGCCATAAAGATCTTTGAAAGGGATGATAAGGTACTGAACCGCATGAACATCCCTGCCGAAACCATGGCCCATATCGAGAATGATATCAAGGCTGCGGAGAAGGAATTGGATGATGATGCGGAGAGCATAATCACCAATGAGCGTTATGTCTATATCGCAGAGGTTATAAAGTCCTGCTATAAAAAGAAAAATGCGGGTGAACTCACCGTGTCGGATAAGATCGATAAGATCGTGACCAACAGGATCTTGGGTCTTCCGATCTTTGTGGCTGTAATGTTCTTTGTTTACTGGGTTGCAATGGTGGCAGTAGGTGCACCGGCGACGGACTGGGCAAATGACGGCCTCTTCGGAGACGGTTATCATCTCTTTGGCATGGATGGCGGATACGGCGACCTGGCAGAGGAATATTCCGCTGCCTCGGCCATCGTGGACGGATATGATGCATATGTTGAGGAAAACGGGACAGAGCCTACAGGTGATTTCACATACACCGTAGAAGATGAGGAAACTCTGGAGACCATTGAGGAGACAGCAAGCCTTGAGGATTATGAGGCTGCCCTTCAGACTGTGGAAGAGATAGGCGACGAACCCGATCCCGCAGACTACGGTACCTGGGTTCCCGGAGTTCCCGCAGTAGTGGAATCCGTGCTTGATGCAGCGGGCGCAGCCGAATGGCTTAAGGGACTCATACTTGATGGTATCGTAGCCGGCGTAGGCGCCGTGCTGGGCTTTGTTCCCCAGATGCTGGTGCTCTTCTTCATGCTGGCTTTTCTGGAGGCCTGTGGTTATATGGCACGTATCGCCTTTGTGCTTGACCGCGTGTTCAGAAAGTTCGGTCTGTCGGGAAAATCCTTTATCCCCATGCTCATAGGCGTAGGCTGCGGCGTGCCCGGCATCATGGCCAGTCGAACCATCGAAAATGAGCGCGACAGACGAATGACCATAATGACCACGACCTTTATACCCTGCGGGGCAAAGGTTCCTTTCATCGCCATGATCGCAGGCGCTATCTTCGACGGATCCGCATGGGTGTCCACATCGGCATATTTCATTGGTATGGCCGCCATCGTGGTTTCGGGTATCATCCTTAAAAAGACAAAGATGTTTGCGGGCGAGCCTGCTCCCTTCGTAATGGAGCTTCCCGCTTATCATATGCCGACCCTTGGCAATGTACTTCGTTCCATGTGGGAGCGCGGCTGGTCCTTTATCAAAAAGGCCGGAACCATCATTTTGCTCTCCACCATCCTGGTATGGTTCACCAGCTTTTTCGGATTCACCGCGGAGGGCTTTCGTATGCTGGCTGAGGATGAACTCGAGCTTTCGATCCTGGCAAAGATCGGCAGCGCCATTGCCTGGATATTCATTCCCCTTGGCTGGGGTAACTGGCAGGCTGCAGTGGCATCCTTTACCGGTCTTGTGGCAAAGGAGAACATCGTGGGGACCATGGGCATTCTCTACGGCAGCGGCGAGGTGACTGCATGGAAGGCTTTGTCAATGGCATTTACCGGCGTGACAGGCTTTTCATTCATGGTATTTAATCTGCTGTGCGCGCCCTGCTTTGCAGCCATCGGCGCCATAAAGCGTGAGATGAACAATGCGAAGTGGACCTGGTTTGCCATAGGTTATCAGTGCGGCTTCGCATATGTGGTAGCCTTTATGATCACCCAGTTTGGAAATGCCGTTACCGGCAATGTAAATATAATCGGTCTGTTATTTGCCATCGCGGCACTGGCAGCCATCATATACATGCTGTTCATCAAGGGATATAAAGAGGCAGAAAAGCTTACGAGCATAGCTTAAGGTTTGCCGGTGGTGAAAACGCGATCCGGTTGTAAGAAAGCGGTTTGACGATGAAAGGAAGTAAAAAATGTTGACATGGATAATGGCTAACCTTGGAACCATCCTTATATCATTAGTGCTCATCCTGATGGTGACCGGAGCGATATTCACCCTGATCAGAGATAAAAAGAACGGTAAGAGCTGTTGCGGCGGAAACTGCGCGCACTGTAAGGGGTGCGCAACCGCCAAGGCTCATGAAAAGCAATAAAGAAGGAGGTAAATTATGGATTTTCATTGGAAAAAAGTGGGGTTGTTTGCAGCAGGAGTATTGTTTGGCACGGCGGGCATCCGTATTTTGTCTTCGAGGGATGCAAAAAAAGTTTATGTTCATTGTACGGCTGCGGCACTTCGTGCAAGGGATGATGTGCTTGATAAGGTGACCGCGATCCAGGAAGGTTGTGCGGATATTTATGAGGAGGCTAAAAATCTGAACGCCCAAAGAGACGCACAGGATGAAGAAGCTGTCTTTGGTGATCTTGAAGATGAGGAGCCTGCTTCAGAGGATTCTTCGGTCAGTGTTGTGGAAGAAGAGGATATTGCCAAGGGTGACGAGCCCTCAGTGATCGCATAAAACGGTGGTATGGTCAGATGAAGTTTTCGATCAAACATGAAACAGGGAACAGAATGAGGATCCATCTTTTTATGAAAAGGATGTCCTTCCGTCAGGCTGATACCCTGGAATACTATCTGCAGGGTTTTAATGAGATAGGGAAAACCCAAATATATGAGAGGACTGCGGATGCGGTGCTCTTTTATGACTGTACCCGTCAAAGGGTTATCGATATTTTAAAGAACTTTTCATTTGACTCTGTTAAGGTTCCGGAGAGTGTGTTTGAAAGCTCCGGAAGAGAAAAGTCCGCAATGTACAGGGACAGGATCATAACCTCGGTCATTTTGCACTTCGGCAGGAGACTGTTCATGCCTGAACCCATAATGCATGGCTGGACGATGGTAAAAACGGCGGGTTTTGTATGGAGAGGTCTTAAAACTCTGAAAAATAAAAGGCTTCAGGTTGAACTGTTGGATGGTATAGCCATTCTGGCCTGTGTGCTGACAGAGGATTACAAAACCGCCTCCGGAGTCATGTTCCTGCTTGGGATAGGAGACAGTCTCGAAGAGTGGACCCATAAGCGCTCGGTGGACGATCTTGCAAGGCGCATGTCTTTGAATACCGATACGGTATGGCTTCTGACTGATAAGGGTGAGGTAAAAAAAGACGCTGACGACATTGTTTGCGGAGACAAGGTCGTAGTACGCATGGGCGATATCATTCCCTTTGACGGAGAAGTGTCTGTGGGTGAAGCCATGGTAAACCAGGCTTCCATGACCGGTGAATCCGTACCCGTCCACAAGTATGCAGGTACCAATGTCTTCGCAGGAACGGTGCTGGAGGAAGGCGAGATAGTCGTAAGCGTAAAGGAAACCTGCGGAAGCGGACGCTTTGACAAAATCGTAAAGATGATAGAGGAATCCGAGAAGCTTAAGTCGGCCATGGAGAGCAGGGCCCAAAGGCTTGCGGATAAACTGGTACCCTATACTCTTCTGGCTTCGGGCCTTACATATCTGCTCTGCCGTGATGTGATAAAGGCTGTATCGGTTCTGATGGTGGATTATTCGTGTGCTCTTAAGATGGCCATGCCGGTGTCTGTGCTCTCGGCCGTCAGAGAGGCTTCGGAGCATGATATCACCGTTAAGGGCGGCCGGTTCATGGAAGTGGTGGCTCAGGCCGATACCATAGTTTTTGACAAGACAGGTACGCTCACGAAGGCTAAACCCAAGGTGGTAAAGGTGGTATCCTTTTCCTCCGAGACGGAGGATGAACTGTTGCGTCAGGCTGCATGCCTTGAGGAACACTTCCCTCATTCCATGGCCAGGGCCGTTGTGGATGCGGCACTTGAACGGGGACTTACCCATGAGGAGCTGCACACAAAGGTTGAGTATGTGGTGGCTCACGGAATAGCGTCCAATATAAACGGGGAGAAAGCCGTCATCGGCAGTTATCACTTTGTCTTTGAGGATGAAAAAGTCATCATACCCGGGGGCAGAAAGGAATTGTTCGACAGTCTTCCGGCCGAATACTCACATCTGTATTTTGCAAAGGACGGTGTGCTTGCGGCATGTATCCTGATAGAAGATCCCATGAGAGAAGAGACAAAGTCGGTGGTGGAACAGCTTAAGGAACTGGGCTTTGAACACGTGGTGATGATGACCGGAGACAGCATGAGAACCGCTGCCGCCATCGCGGCTCAGGCCGGAATAGATGAGTTTTACGCCGAGGTCCTTCCGGAGGATAAGGCAGCATATGTGGAGAGGGCAAAAGAACAGGGTCGGTGCATAGTGATGGTGGGAGACGGAATAAACGACTCCCCGGCGCTTTCAGCGGCTGATGTGGGAATCGCCATCAGCGAAGGCGCGCAGATCGCCAGACAGATCGCCGATATCACAATAGGCTGCGGTGATCTTGAAAGCCTGGTCATTTTGCGCAAGATTAGCACAGCGCTTATGAAGAGGATAGGGTTTAATTACAGGTCAATAGTAGGTATCAATACGGCACTGATAGCCATGGGAATTCGTGGGCTGATTACGCCTTCGCTGTCAGCCGTGCTTCATAACGGGACCACTGTGGCGCTGGGACTTAACAGCATGACGTCGCTTTTGTCGGCGGCAAGCCATGATATAAGTGTGCGGAAAGACGTAAAGGTATGAAAAAGAACAGCTTGTGGATCATTTTAACGTTTGCATGCATTGCGATAGTTGCGCTTTATTTTATCTTACTTCCGGAAAAATACGCTGTCACCCCTGCAATAAAAGGGGATATTACCGGAGTGGTAAAGGAGAGCGCGACTATCTGCGGGCAGGAGAGCAGAAAATATTATGCACTTGTATCTGCCCCCATAGAAAGCTTTGACCTTAAAGAAGGAGACAGGGTGGAGGAAGGAGACATACTTCTTCAATATGATCTTTCAGATCTTGAATATGCCAGATGCGAAGCCACGATAAACCGTGAGCAAAGCGAAGCGGCATGTGCGGGGGCCATACAAAAATCCGATGAGAATCTTAAGCGTTATGAGGAAGCTAAGGAACAGGATCTTTTGTATGGCGTTTTATATGCCACCGTAAGGGAAGAAGAACAGGCCCTTTTGGAGCAGCAGCATGCCGAGGATGTGAACCGGCAGTGCGCCGTGGACGGGATAAACAAAAAGATAGCGCAGAAAAATGAAGAGATTCTGGATAAATCCCAGGAACTGGATAAGACTCTGGATAAGGTGGAAAAGTACAGGGCCATGGAGGAAGAAGTTCCCCAACGTGTAAAGAAAAAGAAAAAGGATCTTACCAATGATCTGAATGACCTGAATGACGAACTGCTGGATCTGCAGACAGAGGCTGCAGGTGTATACCATACCATGCTCTCCCCTGAGGCGAATGAGAAGATAAACGATGATACAAACAATATGGAGGATATAAAGCGACAGTGGGAGCAGGCCATAGAAAGAAAGCAGAATTATGAAGCCTCCTTTATGAACGAGGAGGAAAAGGAATCTCTTGAAAAACAGGCGGAGGCCGCAAAGGAAAGCGAAGCTTGGGCTATCAGGGAGCTTGAAAAAGGAACAGGCGGAGTGAAGGCGGAATTTGACGGAGTCGTGACTTCCTGTAATGTAAAAAAGGATGCGTTTGTTCAGGAAGGGACGGAACTGTTTACAATAGAATCCACCGGCGAAGTAAAGGCAAAGGTGGAGGTGTCGCGTTTTGACATAGGCAGCATAGAATGCGGACAGGAGGCCCTCGTTCAGGTGGCTGACGGGTCATATAAAGGATATGTGACATATATCAGTTCTCGGGCCGTGACGGATGATTCCGACAAGAGCAGGATAGAGGTGGAGGTGACGGTTGATGAACCCGACAGCCATCTCATCCTGGGAGTGGATGCAGATGTGACCATATACACGCAGCGTTCATACGATGCGGTGCTCATACCTGCTGATGCTTATTACACGGATGACGATGGCAGTTATTGTTACCTGCTTGCCGGGGGCAAAATAGAAAAAAGATATTTTGAGCCCGGTATAGTGAATGATGAATACGTGGAATGCAAGGCGGGGATCGAGTCCGGTGAGCAGCTCATCACCGATGCCGTAACGGACAGTATGACGGGTAAAAGGGCGGCGGCTCTGGAGGTGCACTGATGTCCGTCCTGATGAGCCTTCGGAACATAGAAAAAAGATACAGAGCCGGAGAACATGACTTTTATGCTCTTAAAGGTGTCGACCTGGATATAGACGAGGGTGAGATGGTAGTTATACTTGGACCTTCCGGGGCCGGCAAGAGCACGCTTTTAAATCTTATAGGGGGCATGGATTCTCCCACAGGCGGGGAGCTCTTATTCGAGGGCGAGGATATAGCCCTTTACAATGACGATGAACTGACCCGGTTCAGGGCCTTAAGCGTGGGAGTGGTATTCCAGTTTTACAACCTGATCCCGACACTGACCGCGTATGAAAATGTGGCACTTATGCGGGATGTAAAGGATGACTGCGAGGATCCCATGCGCTGCCTTGAGATGGTGGGCCTTTCTGATCACGCCCATCAGTTTCCAGCCCAGATGTCCGGAGGTGAACAGCAGCGTGTGTCCATAGCCAGAGCCATTGCCAAAAAACCAAAGCTGCTTTTGTGTGATGAGCCCACCGGAGCCCTTGATACGGACACGGGACGGGAGGTTTTAAGACTACTGTTAAGAGTGTGCCGTGAAGAGGGCAGGACAGTGGTAATGGTCACCCACAATGCATCCTTTGCCAGGATCGCGGATACCGTCATAAGAGTAAAAAACGGTAAAGTGGTTTCGCAGGTAAAAAACGAAAACCCCGAATCCGCAGACGTGATCAATTACTGAATTATGATAGATAAAAGCCATGATGACAAGAAAACTCTTAAGAGATCTTCTTGAAAACAAGATACAGTTCCTCTCAATCTTTCTGATGTCTTTTCTGGGAATCTATGTTTTCGTCGGTATCAATTCGGAGGTGACGGGACTTAAGGCCTGCGAGGAAAGATATTATGAGGAATGTAACCTTGGGGATATTTGGGTGAGGGGAAGAGATTTTTCCCTGGCAGATATGGCGGACATAAAAACAGTCAATGGCGTCAAAAACGCCGCAAGACGTCTTGAAACAAAGGGAAAAGCACTTCTTAAATCTGATGAACTGGGAGACGATCCCGATCTTACACTTTATTTTCTTGAAGATAATGATATTTCCGGGATAAAGATATATGAGGGGAAAAATTATACTCCGGGCTGTATGGGAATATGGCTGGATAAGACTTTTGCCAAAAAAAGGGGACTTGGTGTTGGTGATACGATAACGGTTAAACTGGAGAATAAAGAGTTCACCGAAAAAATAGAAGGCCTTTTTTATCATCCCGAATTTGTATATTATGTGGAAAATATGGCTTCCATGATGCCCTCCTACGGCAGATACGGGGTGGCCGTTCTGGATATTTCCGAATATCCTCTGGATGATCCTGAATTCAATTCCGCCCTGATCGACGCAGAAGATATAGATAATCTGGGTGATATGACTGATGAAGAAAAGATACTTGCAAGGCGTATCGGTGAGCGCATAAAGATTGTTCTTGACGATAAGCAGCTGGTTGTGATGGACAAGTCTGAGCTTTTATCATATTCGACTTTTTCATCTGAGTTACAGCAGCACAGGTCCATGTCTTTTGCCTTTCCCATTGTGTTTGTCCTTATATCACTGCTGGGCATAATCACCACCATGTCAAGGCTGCTCTCAAGGCAGAGAGTACAGATCGGCACTCTGAAGGCACTGGGTTTTTCCACAAGGCGGATCATGGTCCATTACATGTCCTACGGTTTTGTCTTGTCTTTTTTCGGAAGCATTTTTGGAGCCCTGGTGGGGTACAGGACACTGCCCGCATATATAATAGGCATGTTTACGGATACCTACATCCTGCCATATATGAGACGGGGCTTTTCATCCCTTTCTTTTATCATGATAGTTCTGGAAGTGGCGATCACGACACTTATCACATGGTATGCCTGCCGCAGGGAGTGTGCCCTGATACCGGCCGAGGCTTTGCACCCCGCATCCCCTAAGGTGACAGGCAGATCCTTTCTGGAAAAAAGTCCCCTGTGGGATAAACTGGGCTTTTCCGTGAGATGGAATTTAAGGGACATAATGAGGAATAAGCTCAGATCCCTCATGGGGGCTGCAGGAGCTGCAGGCTGCGCCATGCTGATGTTTTCCGCCCTGGGGTGCATGGACAGCCTGACTTTCATCACCGGGTGGATGTACGGAGAGATAAACACAGCTAAAACAAAGATACTGATGGAAGAGGATACGCCCTACGGGGTGACCGTGGACTATGCTAAGAAGTATGGGGGGCAGATGATACAGAATACCTCCATCGTTTTAAGATCCGATACTGCGGTAAAGACGGGAACTCTTACGGTTTTGGATGCGGGTAATCTGATGCATTTTCAGGATGAAAAGCGCGGTCATATAGTCCTTTCGAAAAAAGAGAGTGCCCTGTCCTACAGGATGGCGCAGATGCTGGGGGTTAAGGAAGGTGATTTCATCACCTGGAACATACAGGGAGAAGATGAGAAACACAGGGTGAGAGTGGGACAGATATACAGGAATCCTTCTGCCCAGGGCATCACCATGTACAGGGAAGCCTTTGAAGCGATGGACTGTAAGTTCAGGCCCACCGAGATACTCACAAATATGAGTGTCGACACCGGTTTAAAGGATGAAGAGGAGATCACCGATGTGCAGAGCATGGATGAGATGATGGCTTCCATGGATGAGATGATGGACATGATGTATTCCATGGCGGCTATCCTGATAACGGCGGCGGTGGTCCTGGCGGTGGTGGTTCTATATAATCTCGGCGTGCTTTCGCTGCTGGAAAAAAGAAGGGAAATGGCGACATTGAAGGTGCTGGGCCTAAGTACCAAAACCATCCGCGGTATTCTGCAGCAGCAGAACATATGGGTCACTTTAGTGGGTACGCTGTTTGGATATATCGCAGGCTTCGGGATCCTGGGAGTGATGTTTTCCGATATGCCGGAGGGGATGGACTATTGTATAGTCGTGTATCCCCTATCATACATGCTTACCTTCATCGGTACGCTGCTGCTCTCTGTCATAGTGAACCATGTGCTGTCAGCGGATGTTAAGAATATTGAAATGGCCACTGCCCTTAAGGGACAGGAGTAAGAAATCAGATTTAAGTTGAATTGATTTATACGGCAGGGCAGGTGTATTATTAAAGCAATAGTGTAAAGTTATCTATGTATTATTTTTTTCCCCGAAGAATCTTTAAGGTGATCTGAATATGAATTTTACTGATGAACAGATAAAAGTGATAAAGGACAGGGGTCATAATATCCTGGTGTCGGCGGCAGCGGGTTCGGGTAAGACTGCCGTTTTGGTGGAGAGGATACTGGGACGCGTGGCTGACAGGAATGAGCGCTGTGATATAGACAGGATCCTGATAATGACCTTTACCAGGGCTGCGGCGGATGAGATGAAGCTGCGTCTTTCCAAAAGGCTCGCGGAGCTTGTGGCAGCTGCGGCGGAGGATGAAGATGAAAGCTACAGGACACATCTTCGCCGGCAGAGCATGCTGCTTCGCGGGGCATATATCAATACCATAGACGGAATCTGTTCCAGACTTTTGCATGATAATTACAATCTGACCGATCTGGATCCTTCCTTCAGGGTGGGAAATGAAGGAGAACTTAAACTCCTGCAAAAAGAAGTGATGGAAGAGCTTCTGGAGAGCGAATATGAGACTGGAAAACAATCGTTTACCGACCTTGTTGAGGCCATATGTACAGGTAAAACGGACGACGCGCTGGAGGAGGCGATAGAGAGGCTGTATACTTTTTCGGGGTCCAAGCCGGATCCTGCCCTGTGGCTTGAATCCTGTATTGAGCCCTATGAAGTCTGTGATCCTGATGAGTTTTTTGAGCTGCCTCAGGTGAAGAAATACTATGCCGAAGCGGGGAATATTCTGAAAAATGCGGTAAAAAATGCAAATGAGGCCCTGTCCTTGTGTGAGAGTGCTGACGGCCCTTTTGTGTATGAGGATGTGATCCGTGAGGAAATGGAAGCCTTTGAGGCTGTCCTTCAAAAATGGGAAGAGGGAGCTGATTTCTTAGAGATGAGGGAATCGCTTATAGGGATAGAGTTTTCACGCCTTCCTTCCGTTAAAAAGGATATGGCGGTAAATGAGGATAAAAAGAATCTGGTATCCGATCTGAGGAAAAAGTATAAGGAGGCCAGGGAAAAGCTGCTTAAAGAATATTATGACCGTGACCCGGTTACGATGATGTCGGATATAAACGCCTGTGCCCCCAGGATCAGGGAACTGGTGAGACTGGTAAGGCGCTTTTCGGATGACTATACCGGGGCTAAAAGGGACAGAAACCTGCTGGATTTTGTCGATTTGGAGCATCTGGTGCTGGAAATACTGTATAAAAAGGATGAAAACGGCTTTCTGACGGATGAGATATCTGCTGTGGCTGAAACCTACAGGGATCATTTTACAGAGATATATGTGGATGAGTATCAGGATTCAAATGAGGTTCAGGAAAAAATCCTTAAGGCGCTGGCAAAGCGTGAGCCCCAAAGGGGTAATCTCTTTATGGTGGGAGATGTCAAGCAGTCCATATATAAATTCAGACTGGCTACCCCCGCTCTGTTTATTGAAAAGAGTAAGACCTATGAATTCGGCGATGATAAAGATAACGATAGTTACAGAAACAGGATCATAGGTCTTCATAAAAATTTCAGGAGCAGAAAACAGGTCATCGACATCGTCAATTCCATCTTTGAAAAGATAATGATCGAATATGTGGGGGGCGTCGAATATGATGAAGCGGCGGCTCTGGTCATGGGAGCACAGTTCCCGGAGATGGATAAAAATACCGAGTGTTATGATGCTGATGCCTATAAAGCCGAGCTGCTTTTATTGCCTCCGGATGAGACCATGGACAAGGTGGAGCTGGAGGCGAACAGCATCGCCCTCAGGATCAAGGAACTGATGACAGATCTTAAAGTGAAAGATAACAATAGTGATGTATTACGAGATGTTAAATTTTCAGACATCGTTATTTTACTGCGCAGCACCAGGGGATATGACTCGGTCTTCAGAAAAGTACTGGAAAAACATGATATTCCGGTGCACGTAGAGTTAAAAGACGGTTATTTTTCCGGATATGAGATCAGAACCGTTCTGGACTGGCTTTCAGTGGTGGATAATCTCAAAAATGATGAAAAACTCTGCAGCGTGCTGAAAGGATACTTTGGAGGGTGCACGGACGGGGAACTGGCTCGTATAAGAGGGGCTTATCCGGAGGGAACTTTTAGTGATGCAGTCCTGAAATATGCGGAGTTTACTGGTTCTGTAACGAGTGTTCTTGAAAACGTGACTGCCGACACGGGTGACGGTAACGAAGGTTATGAAACCCGTACAAAGGCCGCCGGAAACTCTGAAAATACTTTAATTACACCCGAAATAAATGCAAAAAACGTCGATTTTTCACTGAAATTTAAGTTGCAAAAAATTCTCGAAAAGATAGAAAAATATGCAAATATGAGTGCATTTTGCTCTGTGAGAGAAATTATAGAGGCGTTGTTGGAGGAAGATGATTTCATTTTGAGCGTGAGGGCCATGGAATCCGGAAGCGTCCGCTGTGATAATCTGAGGATGTTGGTCCAGTACGCGGCGGAATATGAGAAGACAAGTTTTAAGGGATTGTTTAATTTTATTAAATATATAGAGTTATTGAAAAAGTATGAGATCGATTACGGCCAGAGCAATTCCGTTTCGGAAAATGATGATGCGGTGAGGATCATGACCATCCATAAGAGTAAGGGGCTGGAGTTCCCTGTCTGCATTGTGGCAGGTCTGGGAAAGCAGTTTAATCTCATGGACACGAAAGCCAGGATCCTGATGGATTCCGATATGGGTATTGGGCTGGAATACATCAATACTGACAAAAGAACAAGAAAAACTACTGTTATTAAAAAGGCTGTGGCAGAGCATATGAAGAGGGAGTCCCTGGGTGAGGAATTGAGGATATTTTATGTCGCCCTGACCCGGGCAAAAGAGAAGCTGATCATGTCGGCTTCTCTTTCAAAGAATAACTGGAAATATTTAAACGACCGGCTCCTGGTTTCTACAGATATAAATGCATTAAATGAGGATGGGAGACTTTCTTCGAAGGAGATATTGGACGGACGTTCTTTTGCGGACTGGGTGCTGCCGGTGCTCTGTAATGATCCTGAATTCATGAAACAGTGCAGGTCAATGAACTTATCAGAACTGTCCTTCGATGAATTACAGGCCCGGTCAGAGGTGTTATCAGTCAGGTTTATTAATTCCCAAACTCTTATAAACAGACAGCTTGACGTCAACGTCAGCATTTTTGAAAGAAGAGTGAGTCTTTTAGAGTCTTTGGACACTGCCGGGGAAGATACAGACCGGAATGGTTTGGAACCGGGTTATGATAACATTTTTAATGAAATCATAGGTCATGCCCACGGTAATGCTAAGACTGAGGAGACGGATGTTTTTGTTCCCCTTAAGGCAAGCGTGTCGGCGCTTAAGCATCTGGCCATGGAAGAGAACGAGGCGTTGAAGCTGGTATATGATGAACAGGATAGTTATGTAAACCAAGATGACGTGCGTTCGGTCAATTCAATCGAGGATTATGTAAACCAAAATACCGACATCGATAAGCCCTTACCTTCATTCATAAAGAGGGAAATGGGGATCGATGACAGCAATACTCCCCTGATCGGATCATTGAGAGGTACTGCTTACCACAGATTTTTTGAGCTTTTAAATTACGGTGGTGATCTTACCGAAGAAGGTATCAGGAAACAGATAGAAGATTTCACCGCCTGGGGCTTTCTGACAAAGGATCAGGCAAGGGTTTTGTCTGTTCCGGTTTTTACGGCTTTTGTATCCTCGGATATCGGACAGCGTATGAAATATGCATATTTAAACGGAAATCTTAAACGCGAGCAGCCTTTTTGTATCATGGTACCTGCCGATACAGTGGATGAAAGCTATCCTCACGATAAGGAGATACTGATCCAGGGTATAATTGATGCCTTGTTTTGGGAGGATGGCGAGTATGTGATCGTGGATTATAAGACTGACGCCGTCAAAAAGCCTCAGGATCTTGTAAATCTGTATGCGACGCAGCTCGATTATTACTCCAGGGCCATAGAACAGATAACTGGGAAAAAGGTGGGCGCGAAGATCATTTATTCAACAAAGTTAGGCTGCGAGGTTTCGGTGTGACGGATTCAAACAGGCAGTATATCGCCATAGATCTTAAATCTTTTTACGCTTCGGTGGAGTGTGTGGAAAGGGGCCTTGATCCTCTTACCACGCCCCTGGTGGTGGCAGATGCGTCCAGGACGGAAAAGACCATCTGTCTGGCGGTGACTCCTGCCCTTAAAGCCTATGGCATACCCGGAAGAGCCAGGCTTTATGAGGTGATCCAAAAGGTTTCCATGCTAAAGGATCCCCCTGAGTATATCGTCGCCACTCCCCGCATGAATCTGTACATGGAGTACAGTACGAAAATCTACAATATCTATATGCACTATGTGGCACCGGAAGATATCCATGTATACTCCGTAGATGAGGTGTTCATGGATGTTACGGAGTATCTGAACACCTATAAGCTGGATGCCGTGGGTCTGGCCCGTAAGATCATCATGGAGGTCCTAAATGAGACCGGTATCACTGCCACCGCCGGCATAGGCACCAATCTGTATCTGGCCAAGATAGCTATGGATATTATGGCTAAGCGCATGGAGGCGGATGAATACGGAGTCCGTATAGCGGCCCTTGATGAGATGAGCTACAGGAGGCAGCTTTGGACTCATGAACCTATAACGGATTTTTGGCGGGTGGGCAGGGGTATCGCCAAAAAACTTAGGGAACACGGCATGCTCACCATGGGGGACGTGGCCAGATGTTCCCTGGGGGGTGAATATGATTATTTCAATAGAAAGCTTTTATATAAATTGTTCGGCGTGAATGCCTCGCTCCTTATAGATCATGCCTGGGGTTATGAGCCCTGCCTGATCAGTGAGATCAAGGCCTATAAACCGGAAAACAGTTCCTTAAGCCAGGGGCAGGTCTTAAGCGCTCCCTATCCTTTTGATAAGGCTAAACTTGTGGTGATGGAGATGACCGATCAGCTGATCCTGGACCTGGTGGATAAGAATCTTTTAACGGATCAGATCGTACTGACTGTGGGCTATGACAGGGAAAACCTTACTAATGAAAATGCCATGAAGGGCTATTCCGGAAATTTTAAGCCTGACTTTTACGGGAGGGTGGTGCCCGAGCATGCCCATGGCAGCGAGAATCTGGGAATGATGACCTCATCCACCCGGATCATAATGGAAGGGGTTTCACGTCTTTTTGACAGGATAGTGGATAAAAATCTTACTGTCAGACGTATGTATGTAGTGGCCAATCATATAAAAGCTCCCTCTCAGGTAAGAGAGCAGGAAGTTTCCGTACAGATGGATCTGTTTACGGATTACTCCTCACAGGAAGTTGAAAAACAGGAACTGGAACGGGAGAAAAGGCTTCAGCAGGCTATTTTGAGCGTGAAGAAAAAGTATGGAAAGAATGCGCTCATACGCGGGATGAATCTGGAAGAGGGAGCCACCGCCATAGAGAGAAACGCCCAGGTGGGTGGACACAAGGCATGATATTTATGATGTATATGTCCGATCCTTAGGTTCAGTATAGGCATTGTCATCCTGAGGAGTTTACGACGAAGGATCTTTTTATAGGTTTGTATATATTAGGAATGACAACATCGATATATAAATTATGGTATATATAAGTGAAAACAGGTCGGATCCCCACAGATACGACGATATAATTGATACAGTTTATCCTTTTGAACATGAAGAAGGGGACGGTACCTCTGTCGCGGTTAAAGACAGGGCAGTGCAGTTCTCACCTTTTGCGGCCTTGACGGGTTTTGAGGAGAAACTGGATACGGAAAAAGAGAGATTTTCAAGTCAGGAAGGATAGGTCAAAGTTCCTTGTTTTCCATTATATGTTCCTTCATGGCCTTAAAACTTTCCTTTGAAATGACATGTTCTATTTTGCAGGCGTCATCCAGGGCGGTTTTTTCGGATACCCCCAGTTTTATGAGCCAGCGTGATATGATATCGTGGCGCTCGTAGATCATTTCGGCGATCTCGCGTCCCTTATCCGTCAGATATATGAAACCCGCGTCCGTGACACTGATCAGATCCTGTTCCCGCAGATTGCGCATGGCTATGGATACGCTGGGCTTTTTAAAATGCGTCTCGGCTGCGATGTCCACGGAGCGTACCACAGGCAGTTTTTTGCTCAGGATCAGTATGGTTTCCAGATAGTTTTCGGCTGATGCACTTGTTTTCATATCACACCTCTGCATGAGATTAGACTAACACGAGTTAGTATAGCATAACCGCCTTTTGTTTTCAATACTTACTTGACCGGATACAAGCGGGGCGGTAAACTAAAATCAAGAATATTTATTCAGGAGAATCATTCATGCTGCTTACAGTTTTTACTCCCACATACAACAGGGAAAAAGCCCTGGAACGTACCTTCAGGAGCCTGTGCGCCCAGAGCTCCAATGAATTCGTATGGCTCATTGTGGACGATGGGTCCACAGACGGTACTGCTGCTAACGTGGAGGAGTTTAAAAAGCGTGCAAATTTTGAGATAAGGTATGAATATCAGGAAAACGGCGGCAAGATGAGGGCTCATAATAAGGGAGTCAATCTGTGTGATACCGAGCTGTTCCTCTGCCTTGATTCGGATGATATCCTGATGCCCCAGGCCGTGGAGACCATAATAAAAACCTGGAGGGATCATGAGAATTCCCATTTCTGTATCCAGGGCTCAAAGGAGAGAGCGGGCATCGTGGCGTATAAGGGTTCGGTGATCGAAGGAACCCTGGACGATGTGATGGAAAAGATATTCCAGGGCATGGATATGGAGGATAGTATCCGTCCCTTCGCGGGAGCCAGCTTCTCGGAATCCGATGTGAATGCGGGAGTAAATACTTTGCGCGGACTGTATCTGAACGGTTTTTACGGTGAGACCACTCTGGTCTTCAGGACCGCGCTCTTAAAAGATAACCTTTTCCCCGAGGTCGAAGGGGAGAAGTATATTCCCGAGGATTATGTATATGACAGAATAGATAAGGTGGCGGGGCTTATAGTGCTCCCCTGTGTCATCACGGTGTGCGAGCTCATGGACGGAGGCTACACCGCCAGTGTGGCAAAGCTTCGAAAGACCAATCCCACCGGCTGGTATATGTATTATGACCAGCGAAGACACCTTGATTCACCTTTGCTTCTCAAGTACAAATATATCTGCCATTATATAAGATTCTGTCAGATATTGGGTAAAAAAATGGATCTGCCATTTTATCAGAAGATCGTGGCCTTTCCCGGAGTTCTGGCCCTCATGGTCATGGACAAGACGTAAGAGCGAGAATCTTTATCTGGGATAGGTATAGAATACGAACATACCCTTTACGTAGGCTACGTACACCAGTGACAGGGTGATGCCCGGCAGCATGCACAGCAGCATACCAAGCGTATTTTTAAAGGCAGCTTTAAGCTGCTTTTTTTGTATCATTGCCCCGATGTAAGGTACGAAGAGTATCAAAAGTGTTGCCGGTATCAGCATGTTAGAAGTGTTTGAGATCGTGCATGAGCCGAAGCTTATCAGGAACAGCTGGCCCCAGCGGATCTTTTTCTCCTTGATCGCTTTTATGTAATAGAGCAGGATGGCGGGCAGGATCACATTGCCCAGAATGCTCTTTCCTTCGTAGGTACGTGTGGTAAGGAAGGTGGAAGAGGTGTATATCGTGGTAAAGAAAAAGTTGATCAGGGTCGCAAAGAAGACCATGATGGGTATAGCTCCTCTTTTATCCTTGTCAAACAGCTCTTTTCCTATGAGGTAGTAGAGCATGTTGGTAAGTATGAGGACTATGCTTGCCATGATCAGCTTGGTCTGTATAAGGGCCGGTATTTTGAACAGGGAGCACATTACCGCATCCTGAAGGTTATAGGTGGCAAAGAAATATCTCATCTCAAAATGGTCCTGCCAGTCGCCTGTGTAGGGATCATAGATATTGAGGGAGTTGGTCTGCACCGTGGTGGTGACGTTTGCCACATAATATGCCGCATCCAGCGTGAACTGATAGGAATAGAGTATGATGACCAGTTGAATGATCAAAAGGACTGCGCAGGCCAGCAGCAGTTTATAGGATTTTCTTATGTACATGACTCCCCTGAAGAGCCTGACGGGAGTTCTTTTGAAAAAGATGGCCAGCGACAGCAGCATGATGACAATGACCGCGCTGCCCCAGAGTGCCGAGAGCATGGACAGGGGGCGCCATCTGTAGGTCAGGTACACCGCAAAGAATGAGAACAGGGAATAGTACAGAAAAAAGCCTGCAAGCAGGGTGTAGCAGGGATTTTTGGACAGCTTCGCAGGTACACTGACCAGAAGCCCGAAAAAATAATAGATTATGAAATTCATCATCACCATGGCAAAGGTGATGAGCGCACCCTGAAGAAAAGTCATTTATCCTGCTCCATGGTTATATCGTAGAGTGTGTTGATCTTGCTGTTAAGTCTGTATATACAGAAGGTGGAAACTATCATGTAAAGAATGAGCACCACACATAAAACCGTAATGATCTTTTGCTGTTTTTTCATTTCTTCTTCTTCCTCCTCGGTTAAGTCCTCTTCGTTTCTGACCGGGGTCTTATCTTTTTCTGACGCTTTTTCTTTTTCCGATGCTTTTATGGCACAGGCCTCTTTGAGGGCTTCATAAAGTGTGACCAGGCGGCCTTTGAATAAAAGGGCCGAAACCATCGATATGATCAGAAATACGTATGAAATTGCTATATGTAAGGTGTCCTGTTTGCCGTACATGGCCAGCAGTACCAAGATGAGCACCAGGCATATCACGGAAAGTATTTTCTCTTTTTTGCCCGCATCCTTAAGGCACGCTATGATATATGCGCCAAAGAAGCCTGCGGCTATGGGGATAAGATATGTCACTGTTTTACCTCATCTATGATAAAGGGAGGACGCTTCCTGGAGGCGTCCAGGGCTCTCCAGAGGTATTCTCCTATAATGCCCAGCATGATCATGATGATGCCCGAGGAAAAGAGCACCAGACACATGAGGGAGGCCCAGCCCTGTACGGGAACGCCGGTGAACACAGCCTCTATGATGACGTTTATGATCATGATGATGGAGGCTATGAAGAACAGACCGCCCAGTGTGCTCATGAGTCTGATGGGAGTGTAGGAAAAACTCAGCATGGAGTCCATCGCCAGCTTTACCTTTTTGGAAAGAGTCCAGCGTGACTCGCCGATCTCCCTGTCCTTTCGGTGGAAATATACGTGGTCGGTCTTAAAGCCGGCCCAGAGTACCTGAAGCGTAAGGGATGAATTTTTCTCATCCAGAAGCTCCAGCACCTTTATCACCTGGCGGTCGATGAGATAGCAGTCGCAGCCGCCTACCGGCATGTTTTCATTTACCAGCTTGTGGATTATATGATAGTAGATGGAGGCAAAAAACTTTTTAAGGAAGGGTTCGTCCCTGTCGGAACGCACTGCCAGTACCACTTTGTTGCCCTTTTTCCAGCTTTCATACATTTCAAGGATTATCTCGGAGTCCTCCTGCAGATCCGCCTGCTTGGTCACGGCGCAGTCTCCGGTGCACTGTGACAGGCCGGCCAAAAGGGCTGCGTGTTCGCCGAAGTTTCGGGACAGCTTCACGCATTTTACATTGGGATCCTTTTCCCTTATGCTGTTCATGATCTCCCAGGAATTATCCTTGGAACCGTCGTCGGTGAAGACTATCTCATAATCCCCCAGCTTCGGGAGGATCTTTTCCTTCATGTCGTTGTATAAAAGTTCCAGGGTATCCGAATTGTAATATACCGGAACTATTATTGAGATTTTGCTCATATCATTACCTTCTTATTTTTAATTCTGTTTATCATAGAACACTTGACGAAATCTTGTGATTGTAAAATAAATCATTTGCGGTTATTCTGAGCGAAGCGAAGAGTCTTTTTAACGATAATTGTTGATCGTATCTATGATCATATCTTGATCTTCCCTTGTCAGCCCGTTAAAGATGGGGATGGACAAAACCGTATCCGCATATTTTTCCGTCAGGGGAAAGTCACCCTTTTTGTATCCCAGATATTCATAAGCCTGGGACAGATGGGGCGGGATGGGATAGTGGATTATGGTACCGATGCCCTTATCCTTAAGATACTCAGCCAGCTCATCCCTTCTGTCACAGCGTATCACATACTGGTGCCATACGCATTTTACTCTGTCGGACACGGGGGGAAGAGTGATGAGGGGATTCTTTATCCCTTCGTTGTATCTTTTGGCGATCTCAGCCCTTTCTTCATTAAGTTCATCCATGTGTGAGAGCTTTACCCGAAGGAGGGCAGCCTGCATTTCATCAAGTCTTGAATTTTCCCCCACTACTTCGTTGTAATATCTTTTCTGCGAACCGTAATTTCTTAAGATCCTTATCTTTTTGGCCAGCTCCTCGTCATCCGTTACGATGGCGCCCGCATCTCCGAAGGCCCCCAGATTCTTTGTGGGATAAAAGGAGAAGCAGCCTATGTCTCCGAAGGTACCGGATATTTGTCCGTCAAATGTACTGCCGTGGCTCTGGGCACAGTCCTCCACCAGTTTGAGGTTATGCCGTTTGCATATGTCGGTGATGGCATCCATCCTGCAGGTATGACCATAAAGGTGTACCACCAGAACTGCCTTTGTCTTATCGGTGATGGCCTTTTCCACAGCCTCGGGATCGATACCGAAGTACTCATCCGTCTCCACCATTACAGGGGTGGCACGGTTCATGCTGACGCCCATGACACTGGCGATGTAGGTGTTGGCCTGGACTATGACCTCATCTCCTTCGCCGATCCCCAGTGCTCTGAAGGCCAGCTTCAGGGCGTTGAGACCGTTGTCCAGTCCCACGCAGTATTTAGAGTGTACATAGTCTGCGAATTCTTTTTCGAAGCTCTCCACCTGCTTGCCCAGCACGTACCAGCCTGAGCGCAGCACATCTATGGCAGCCTGTTCGTATTCACTTTGATATTTTAAAAAGCCTGCATCCAGGCGGTTTGCATTGATCATTTTTTCTCTCTTTTCTATGTTGATCCTTTTTTATTAGTCCTAATCCTTTTTTATTGGTGCTTATCCTATTTTATTAGTCCTAATCCTTTTTTCTTAGTGCTTATCCTATTTTATTAGTGCCTATCCTATTTTATTTGTCCTTATCCTCTGTCATTCTGAGCGAAGCGAAGAATCTTTTATTCATCGTACACAATATCATACACCACAGCGCGAAATATGCGCACATGTAAACCGGCAGATAGTATTTAAAATATGAGGCCGGCGCCAGTACGAACACTATGAAGGCGTGGCACATAAGTGCAGCCGCAGCCGCTCCTTCCATCCATCTTTTTCTGACCACTGCCACGATGAACAGGATGAGCAGGATCACGCATGGTATGAACAGGTTATAGGACAGAGCCTTAAAGGCGAAGAAGGCTCCTTTTAAAGGCCCCTGATCAAACACCAGGTGATAGGGGAGTGCAGCATAGCAAAAAGCTCCCCACCGGGTCTTTAAGAATACGCCGGGATTGTTTTTAAATATGTTGCGGCAGCCCTGTACATAGGCGTTGTAGTCATCCGGCGTAGCACCTTCTATTACTCCGGTGTAACCGGGATAGTAGAGTATCAGTGTATCCTCATAGTTTATGTCCTTAAGATCCTCATTAATGGATTTTAACACATTTTTGTCCAGATATCTGTATATGAGCTCTAAGTCATCTTTGTTTTTCTCAAGATCCAGACCGTTCCTGTACATATTGGTGATGGTGTAGGCCCAAAAAGGTCCCATGCGGTTGTCCGCCTTATCCTGCATTCTCATGGGCAGCGCGCCGTTCTGAGGTATGCTGATGGCGTACTGCATCAACAGGAAGATCACTATGAATTTTACCGGCTGTTTTTTGTCAAAGCTTTTCAGGTTAAGGTCTTTCCAATTAATATTTTTTCCGTCAAATATTTTCCCGTCAATCCCTGTGAGGGCAGGGTAAGCCATGAGTATGAGTATCATGCCAAAGAGGGCCATATATATGCCTTCGGTGCGCCATTGTGTCAAAAGAGCGGCGCAAAATACGAGCCAGAATATTCTCGACGCATCCGGAATCTTGTTTTCCAGTCTGTCAAAAAACAGCACCGCCCAGAACAGAAGATATAAAAGATAATATACCGGTATCCTGTGCGCCGACGTAGTGTAGGCCAGAACCGGAAACATCATGAAGGGCAGATACATAAGGAAAGAAATACGGCTTTTAAAGTGTCCTCTGAAACGGTGTACACAGTAGCCGCAGGTGATGACCTGAAGGGCTATCTTGACCAGGATCGGTCCCACCCAGGAAGGTATCAGCATCATGGTGATGATGTAATAAAAGGTGGTCAGATAATAGAACCAGGTGTACTGGTTTAAAGCCGAAGCCTCTGCGAAGATCAGCGTCTCGTCATTGCTCAAGAATCCCTGGGGGAGTTTAAATACCATGACCGCCGCGATGGGGATAAAATAGATCATTCCATACAGGAAGACTTTGTAGTGGGATGATGATCCTTCCGGTATCAAAGTCCGTTTTTTTATGGCGTTCAGAATGTCTGAATACACCACGGACACCCATTTGTAAATATAATAAAGCAGCACAAAAAGTGCTGCCTTACATGCCAGATAATAGGCCAGTTTATCCTGGGAAAGTCCATAGAAAGGAGTATCCTTAAGCGCTTCAAAGACACTGTGGTCCGTAAAAAAGGTGAGGATAAAGTGCACCGTTGCCGCAGAAAGGGCAAAGATGTTAAGCTTCCTTTCCTGTTTACCGGTGTCTTTGGTCATCACTGTCCCAGCTTAAGCCTGTTGATGGCTGAGAATATGGCGCGGATGGATGCTCTGGTGATATTGGAGGATACGCCTACGCCGTAGGTCACGTCGCCGGTCTGTGAATCCAGCATATGGATGTAGGCTGCCGCCTGTGAGGTGGAGCCTGACTGGAGAGCGTGCTCTTCATAATCCAGTATCTTTATCCTGATATCCAGCTCTTCCATGAGTCCGCGCTGAGCCGCATCGATGGGGCCGTTGCCCACTGCTTCGAAGCTTTTTTCCACGCCGTTGTTTGTGTATACGATGGTTACCCTGGTGTCAAACTCGGAATCGGAGGCGTCTGACATATCGTCTATCTTTAACTTCCTGAAGTGTATGGGCTCCTTAGCATCCAGATACTCAGCCTTGAAGGTAGCCATGATGGTATCGGGAGATACCTCGCCACGGGCCTCGGTGATGGACTGGATGACGGAAGCGAATTCCTTATGCATTCCCTTGGGCATCTTGAAGCCAAAGTAGGTATCCATGATGAAGGCTACGCCGCCCTTGCCCGACTGGGAATTGATGCGGACGATGGGCTCGTACTTCCTGCCGATGTCGGAAGGATCGATGGGAAGGTAAGGTACCTGCCAGGTGTCGGGGTGCCTTTCGTTCATGGCTTTTATGCCCTTGTTTATGGCGTCCTGATGTGAGCCGGAGAAAGCGGTGAATACCAGTTTTCCGGCGTAAGGATGTCTGGGATGAACTTCTATCTTGCAGCAGCGCTCGTAGAGCTCGATCATCTCGTTTACGTTTTCTATCTTAAGCTTAGGGTCTATGCCCTGTGAGAACATGTTGTAGGCGATGTTCAGGATATCCACGTTACCCGTGCGCTCGCCGTTTCCGAACAGTGTGCCCTCGACTCTGTCGGCGCCTGCCAGAAGGGACAGCTCCGCGGTGGCCACTCCGGTACCCCGGTCATTGTGGGGATGGACGGAGAGGATGATGGAATCGCGGTTCTTGAAGTTCCTGCAGGTCCACTCGATCCTGTCTGCAAATACATTGGGAGTGGTCATCTCCACGGTGGAGGGGAGATTGATGATGACGGGATCCTCGGGAGTGGCGATGCCCCAGGCGTCGATCACCGCCTCGCACACCTCAAGGGCGTACTCGGGCTCGGTGCCCGTATAGCTCTCGGGAGAATACTCCAGAGTGATATGGCCGTCAAAATTCTTCATTCCCTCCTTTACCATGAGGGTACCCTTTACTGCCAGATCCTTTATCTCTTCCTTGCTCATGTTAAATACCACGTCCCTCTGGAGAGTGGAAGTGGAGTTGTAAATGTGGAAGATCACATTTTTAATGCCCTGGATGGCTTCGAAGGTCCTGTCGATAAGCTCCTGTCTGCACTGGCTTAATACCTGGATCTTTACGTCATCGGGGATGAGCTTGCGGTCCACCAGCTCACGCAGGAAATCATACTCTATCTGGGAAGCTGAGGGGAAACCGATCTCGATCTCCTTAAAGCCCATATTCACCAGATAGTTGAAAAATTCTACTTTCTCGGATACTACCATGGGATCGATGAGGGCCTGGTTTCCGTCACGCAGATCCACGGAACACCATATGGGGGCTTTTTCGATCTCTTTGTTCGGCCAGGTTCTGTCTTTAAAGTCCATGACCGGATTTTTTTGGTAGCGTTTAAAGTTTAACATAGCTCTCTCCTTTTAAAAAAGTTAAAGGCAGTCGGTATATCCCACTGCCTTAAAAGTCGTGATAAAATTGCAAGCCCCGATATCACTCACCCAAGCCATTCTCAACTGCCGTCACCAAAGCTTCCAGCGCTTCATTTTCATCTTCGCCGTCACAGGTGAATTCTATCTCATCTCCGCATCGAACACATGCTCCCAAAACACTAAGCACGCTTTTTGCATTGGCAGTGCCGCCTACGTACTTAAATGTGATCATTGATTTATGCAGCATGGCTTCTTTGCACAGATTACCGGCAGCCCGCAGGTGCAGACCCGTGGGGTTTGTTATCTTAACCTTCCGGCTTACCATAAGGAAAACCCTCCCTTCAATAATATCTTCTCCTGAAAATGACTTCCCCAAAGTCAGTTCCACAAATATATAATATAACAAAATTCGCTTATTTTCAACAGTTTTATTTGTTCTCTCAAAGGACTGTCAGCGTATCAGATACAGTCCTGAAAGTGAAAAGCCATCATGGGTATTATCAGTCTGTGAGATCCTGTAAAAACGATATGACGCGGGGACGGAAAACAGGTAGTCATCGGCTGCCTGGTAGTACCATGAAAGGGGCTCAAAATTACTGCCGTCTTTGGAGCCCTCGATGAGGATGCTGCGGCCCGTTCGCATAAAGTTTATGCCGCAGTCAAGATGAAGCCCCCTGATCGCATTTGCATCATCTTTAAGCTCTATGGTGACGGCTTTTTCTCCGGAACTCTCGCCGAAAGTTTTAAAGGTCAGATCCTTATCGTCAAAGAGCTCGGGATACTGTATCTGTGAAAGAGCAGTCTTTGTGTCGTCGCTGTTAAAGAATACTTCTCCTTTTTCGGGAGTGTTTTTATCTTCGCCGAAAAGCCTTATGGCAAAGGCGGGTTCGCCGCTTTCCATGCGGTTTTCATATTTGTACAGTATATATTTGCCAAGGGGCTTTTCACCGCAGTTTATTCCCAGCAGGTCGGACTCCTTAAGGAGATCCTTATCCGGTAATGAACGGTAGTTTTCATCATCCTCCGACACATAGAGGCGTTCATCATTTATCACCTCATCCTTTTCGGTGGTCATGACATATTTGCCGCTGTCATTTATGCCGAAAGTATCGGCGTAGAGAAAATCTATTTCGTTTACCGTGATGTCATCCGGCACTTCTATCTTTATCCACTTGTCGGTGCCGTCTGTCCCGCAGGTGAGAGTGGCCTCGCTTTCATAGACGGAGTGCTCTGTGTTGTCACCCGAAAACTCACCGTTTTCATAATAGTATTTGCGGATCAGGTTTGTGTAGTTTTCTCTTTTGACCAGAGATTCGCAGATGCGGTCATCCACCTCCACGGTCTTAAAGATTTTATAAAAATTATTGTCCCCCGGATTGCCTTCTAAGATCCTGTATTTTGCCGTGTGCTCCAGCTTTTCCAGATGATAGTTTTCCCAGCCCGGTTCACCGAAGAGAAGGTCACCGGTAAGGTCGGGATAAATGTGAGTGTCCGCGGAAGAGCCGTCCTTTATTTGTGACAGCAGCCCCTTATATGAAACCGCCCAGTAATCCTGTACGGTCTCCCTTGCTGCCTTTGACAAAAACAGGGGATTGAAATACAGGTACTCATAAGGGTGATTCAGCTTTATCCAACTCATGGTGAGCAAAAGTGATATGGTGGTGAAGGCGATGGCGGAATATTTGGCGGCGTCACCTGATGTAAAGGCGACTCTCAGTCCGCAGATGGCAAAGACCACCATGTAGATAAAGTAAAAATAAAAATGTCTCCACAGGTTATATTGCATGGGTCTGAACACAAAGGTGTAGAACATCCAGAAGGCACCCTGGAGCAGGATGATGAGCAGTATTCTGTCGTTTTCATTTAGCTTATGATCTATACGTGTGCGAAACCTGATGCAGTAGGCCAGGTTTTTGGCGATGTATTTTGTGAAACCCCAGACGCCTATGAGATTGAAGATTATATAGACGCAGGGAATGGTGAGGGTCATGGTCAGGGGCAGATAATACCAGGGCAGGTCGGTCCTGTTCAAAAGCTGTCCCGCCACCAGATCAAAGCCTCCGTGGGAAAATGTGGGATTCACGCTGGCTATCTTTTTTGAGATGGAGCCGGAGAGATTTACCCACATTCCGGGAGTGAGGATATACATGAAGATAAAACTAGATCCTATGGTTATCCCCAGTTCCTTGAGAGTCTTGATGATCTTCTTTTTGTCCTTTGTGATAAAGGCGTTATAGGCATACCATGCGGCAAAGATGACTGCGCAAAATACCAGTGCATTTCTGAGTGTGGTGACCAGGGCGCAGACAAAGGCCAGGGCAATGGCGGTCTTGTATCTGAATTTTTTGACCAGCGCCACGGAAAGGCACATCTCCATGGTGTAAAGAGACAGGAGTATCAGATCCTTTGGATTATAAAAGGAATCCGCCAGTATTCTGGGACAGAGTATGTAAAGCAAAAGTCCCAGGGATGATAACGCCTGATCAAAGCCTAAAAGACGCAACAGATACCATGCAAAAAAGGCTGAGACCCAAAAGATCAGAAAGTAATAAAGATGATGGATCTTAAACACCTTTTCATTTGTCATGGAAAAGCCCTTGGCTGCTTCGATGAGTGCAAGGGGAAGTTTTATTCCCAGGCGCCCTACGCCTAACGATGTGATCTCTTCTTTGTTTAGCGCCTCGGGTACTTTGTCCTGCCCCGCAAATATGGTGATGGCGGTGCGAAGTCCTGCCAGATAGCGGTTTCTCTGAATCTCCTCGTCCCAGGATATACCGTAATCCCTGAACACCGAAAGACCCCAGAACAAGAAGAGTCCCATGATGAGTCCCAGTATGATGTAATATCTGTTTTTATGAATTTTTAAAGCTAGTTCCTCGGCTTTTTTTCTTATTTCTTCCTGATTCATTTTATGTTTATCCTTGTTGCTTTTTTGATATACGGCAACAATTATAACATTTTTTTTATGATAGACAAGAGGAGCGGTGTTCTGTTTGGCTATGGAAAGATTTTGTTTGATATAAGGAGCGGTGTAGCGTTTGACCATGGGATGTGTGAGATGGTATAATAATTGTCGATGTTTGGTGAGATACCGGTTTACATAACTGCGGACTGTAAGTTTACATAATTTTCGCATTGCGGTTTACATAAATTCGATATAGGTTTACATAATTGTGCGACCGATATAACCGAATGTCATTCTGAGCGAATTTCGTCCTAAGGGGTACCACGAAGTGGTGGATGCCTTAGGACATTAGCGAAGAATCTTTTGAGGCTTTTCTGATTTGTATATGATGTGCGATAAATATTAAAAGTTTACATAAATATTTACACGATGAGTAAGGAAGTTAACATAACACTACTCTTGATCCGTCACGGAAAGACGATATTCAATATAGAAAAGCGTTACATGGGACAGACTGATCTGGAACTGACGGGTGAAGGGAGAGATGAGATAAAAAAGATATTTGATGATAAAAGCGAAGGACCGGGAGCCGTCCTTGCATCTTTTTATGAAGACGGGATCCCTTTTTTTTCAAGCCCCATGAAGAGATGCCTGGGAACTGCGGCAGTGATCCTTCCGGACATGACCCCCTGTGTGATCCCGGATCTTAAGGAAATGGATTTCGGGGATTTTGAGGGAAAGACCTGGGCTGAACTTGAGCAGCGTTCCGATTACAGAGCCTTCATAGAAAGCAGCGGGCGCATTCCGCCGCCAAACGGTGAAGCAAGAGCTGACTTTATCAAAAGAGTTTGGAGCGGCGTGGAAAAATGCTGTGAACAGATACTTTCAAAAGGGCGTGACAAAGGGATACTGGTGATCCACGGTGGCACCATCATGGCCCTTATGAGTTACCTGGACGGAGGAGATTATTATGATTATCTTCCTGCCAATGGACACGGTTATCTGCTGAGGCTGGATGCTGATCTAAAACTTGTATCATATGAAAAAATATAGACTGGATTCATAATGCATATTATTACAAGTAACTTTCTGATCAGGTATCTTTTTGAGTATGCATTATCCTGATCAGGTATCCTTCCGAGTATGCATTATCTTGATCAGATGTCATCCTGAGCAGTATTCTGATAAAATGTCATCCTGAGCGAAGGATCTTTACAAATGTAAGAAAGGAAAAAAACATGAGCGCCAACAATTATAAAGCCGTCATCTTTGACGTGGACGGCACACTTTTGAATACTAGGGAGGGAATCCTGACTACTGTGGGAGCTACTCTTGAAGAGTTTAACATGCCTCCCATTACGCCGGAGAATGAGAAACTTTTCATCGGACCTCCCATACAGCGTTCCTTGATGGAAGTTTACGGATTGACAAAGGAAAAGGCTCAGGAGTTTGCCAATTCCTTCAGGAACAGATATTCACAGCATGAGTTTCTCTTCAGGGCAGAAGTTTATCCCGGCATAGAGGAACTCATGATAAGGCTTCGTGAGGTAGGTTATAAAAATGCGGTGGCTACTTATAAAAGAGAAGATTACGCTATCGACATAGTGGAGCATTTCGGTCTGGCTAAGCATTCCGATGTGATCCACGGCGCAGACAATTTTAACAAGCTGACGAAGTCTGATATAATCCGTCTGTGTATAGAAGAGATGGGACTCACACCCGACCAGTGCGTGATGGTGGGAGATTCGGATAATGACGCCATAGGTGCGGATGGGATAGGTTGTCCTTTCATCGGCGTGACTTACGGCTTTGGTTTTGAAAATAAGGAGGATGTGATGGAGTTTAAAAACATAGGCGTCGCATCTACTCCGGAGGAGATTTTTGATATTATTACAGGTCAGAATCGTTGATGTTTTATAAAGCCGGATGCCACGTTAAGAAAACGGAGAATGAAAAAATATAAAAAGGTTAGTTACATGTAAATTATGATTATTATAGAGGAGGTACAAGATGGCAAATGACAGACGACCTGACGACATGGTCAGGATCACCACCCCGGAGCTTGCGGATGCATTCATCGAAGAGCAGATCAAGGCACTTAAAGAGCAGGTGGGAGACAAAAAGGTATTGCTGGCACTTTCCGGAGGCGTGGACTCATCCGTAGTGGCTGCGCTTTTGATAAAGGCAGTGGGACAGCAGCTGGTGTGCGTACACGTGAATCACGGACTTTTGAGAAAGGGTGAGCCCGAGCAGGTGATCTCTGTATTCAGGGATCAGATGAAGGCGAATCTGGTTTATGTGGATGCCTCCGACAGATTCCTGGATAAACTGGCCGGCGTGACAGATCCCGAGACTAAGAGAAAGATAATAGGCGGCGAATTTATAGAGGTTTTCGCCGAGGAAGCAAGGAAACTTGACGGAATAGAATTTCTGGCTCAGGGTACCATCTGGCCCGATATACTTGAGAGCGAAAAAGGTATCAAGGCTCATCATAATGCAGGCGGACTTCCCGAGGATATGAATTTTGAACTGGTAGAGCCTGTGAAGATACTTTTCAAGGACGAAGTCAGAGTAGTGGGAGAGAGACTGGGACTTCCCGCAAATATGGTTTACCGTCAGCCCTTCCCCGGACCGGGCCTCGGAGTCAGATGCCCCGGCGCCATCACCAGAGACAGGCTGGAAGCTGTCCGCGAGTCCGACGCCATCCTTCGCGAGGAGTTTGCAAAGAACGGCCTGGAAGGTAAGGTATGGCAGTACTTTACCGTAGTTCCGGATTTTAAATCCACAGGAATAAAGAACGGTGAAAGATCCTTTGAGTGGGTTGTCATCATCCGTGCAGTCAACACTACTGACGCTATGACCGCCACAGTGGAAAACATTCCCTTTGAACTCATGCAGCATCTGGTAGACCGCATCACCAAAGAAGTGAAAGGCGTAAACCGCGTGCTCTATGACTTTACACCCAAGCCCAGCGGCACTATCGAGTACGAATAATAACGAATCGAGTGAAATAGTTAATATTAAGTATTCAGTTTTATAATTCTGTTTGTGCAAATTATCAAAAAACGCGCGAAAACAAGATATGATTTCCGTCGAAATGCTTGTTTCGCGCGTTGTTTTTATGGTAAAATAGAGGCTGTTATGAAGCAATTATAATCTACCTGTCTAATGGGCTAAGGACTATTTTAGAGGAGAATTGAATATGGCTATTATTGATGTTATTAAGTATGAAGGCGACAATAAGACATTTGTATGGAAACATCCGAAGACAGATTTTAATACCGGCGCGGAACTGATCGTTCATGAGTCACAGCAGGCCATCTTTATGGCTAATGGCGAGATACTGGATGTTTTCTCTGCCGGTAAGCATATTCTTGAAACGGGGAATCTTCCGTTGATCAAAAACGTCCAGGCGTTGCCCTCCGGAGGGACAGTTCAATTTCACGCCGAACTGTATTTCATTAATCTTACGGAGCAGATGGCCATAAAGTGGGGGACGGACAGTAAGATCCAGTATCTTGATCCCGAATATAATTTTCCGTTAGAGATAGGCGCGAGCGGTGAGATGAGTCTTGCCGTTGCAAACAGTCAGAAACTTTTGGTGAAAGTTGTTGGAACTGAGAAGGATCTTTCGCAGCAACAGCTTACTCTTTATTTCCGTGCTTTCATTATGAATAGGATCAAGTCGATCATTCCCCAGATAATCATAGAGAAGAGAATAAGTATTTTCAGTATAGACCAATATCTGACGGAAATCTCACAGGCTCTTCAGGAAAAATTGAGCGATGATTTCTTTGATTATGGTGTGGCTTTAAAGAACTTTCTGATCACGACGATCGTAAAGCCTGATTATGATAGGGATTATCTTAAGTTTAAGAATCTTCATTATCGCAGGTACACGGATGTGGCGGAAGCAGAGCTCCAGCAAAGACTGAGCATAATCGAACAACAGACAAAGGCTCAGAAGACAGTCATTGAGGCTGAGGCTATCGCAAAGAAACGTGAATTGGAAGGTTATACATATCAGCAGGAAAAAGGCTTTGAGGTTGCTAAAGAAATAGCGAGGAATGAAGCCATAGGTCAGATGAATAATGTCGGTGTCGGTCTGGGGATGATGGCCGGGATTGGCGGCACCATTGGAAAGCAAGTCGGTCAGATGGCTACCGGAGCGATGGACAGTGCAATGAATCCTTCGGCTGCTCCTTCACAACCCGTACAACAGAACACATCCAAATATTGTATTAAGTGTGGACATCAATTGTCGATGGCTGCGCTTTTCTGTGAGAAGTGTGGTGCTAAGCAGAACGAAAGCAACGTGTGTACCAATTGCGGAAATACCTTGTCCGATGAAGCCATGTTTTGTCCGATATGCGGTACAAAGAGGGGGTAAGAGCATATGAACAGAAAAACATTTAATATTACTACAATTATCTTTGCCATTGTATATGTTGCAGTACTCATTTTTGGAAATGTGAAATATGCTTCAGTGCCGGTTGCCGTGGAACCCGGCAGTTATGCTGATCAGTTTGCGGCGGATAAACATCTTAAGAAGATAGATATAGCTGATTCCGAAAAAGGCTATTTTGATTGGCGTTATGAGCAATTTGAGTATAACACTATTGATAATAATGATATTTCAATAGAACGATACACAGGAATCAGTAAAGATCTTGTTATCCCGTCAGAAATAGAAGGTCATAAAGTAACAGGGATCGGGAAAGATTTCTTTAACGGGCTTGGCTTAAGCAGTGTTTATCTGCCGGTAACTGTAGCTGCCATAGATGCTGAACCTGTTAAGGGGATAAAAATATATTGTGATAAGGATTCTGCTTTTTATAAGGAGAATGAAGAATCGGATTGGGATATTGAACTGCTTTATGATTCGGCAACGGTGAATTATTCTCTGGGTGATATTCCATATGGTTATTCAGAGACATCTGATGGAGTGGAACTTACAAGGTACTATGGGCATGATGATATCATAGTGATCCCTTCATATGTTAATGGAAAGCCTGTAACAAAGGTTTCATTTGATATGTTGGGAAATTTCAGAATGGTCGTGTTCCCCAAGACTGTCACTGAAATAACCGGCCAGTTTGGGAAACTCTTATATTCGGCTGTTTTCTTTATTGAACTTATTTTCTCTATAATAGCATTTATTGTTGTGATCATAGCTGTAAACATTATCCTGCCGAGATACCGGAATGATGTTAGTGAGTACATGCTGAGTGGCTCACAAATGCTCATCACTTTCCTGTATCTGACAGTTCAACTGTGCTTTAGTATTTATTCTATATATTTCTCTGATATAGGAGCCGTTGTGGCTTTTGTTATAAGCTTTTTATTATTGATCGGATATGTTGCTTTTGTATTTCTTCTGCAGGGCGGCAGGGAACATGCAAAGATGGTCGATGAAAAAATCGAGGCGCAGACTTCTGTTATGCGAGACCTGAAGTCATCAGTTGTAGGTCTTTCTGATGGCATTACGGATAAGGAAATCTTAAAACCTGTAGAACGGGTTATGGAAGAGATCAAGTATTCTGCATTAAGGACAAAGAATCCCGAAGTGGAAGATCAGCTGATACAGGAAATAGATGAGCTTAAGGATCTGATCCGTGAAAGCAGGAAGGATGAAATAATCAGCAAGTGTTCTGAAATTATGACGCTGATAAAAAGAAGGTAGACCGTCGAGTTGTGTTTAAATTTGTTATAGAGCCTGTGGAGGATCGATCATAATGTCATTGTTTAAGTGTAAGATGTGTGGGGGATCGATTGAATTTGAACCCGGAGCATCTGTAGGAATATGTGACAGTTGTGGGACGAAACAAACATTACCCAGACTGGATAATGAGAAGAAAGTAAATCTGTATGACCGGGCGGCGCATTTTCGGCAGATAAATGATTATGACAAGGCGATGCTGCTGTATGAACAGGTACTTTCTGAAGATAAGACCGATGCAGAGGCGTATTGGTCTGTTGTTTTGTGTCGCTATGGTATTGAATATGTTGAGGATCCGGTTACTCATAAACGTATTCCTACAGTGAATCGCGCACAGTACACGTCTATATTTAACGATTCAGATTACAAGTCCGCATTACAGTATGCTGATCCATTTCAAAAAGAAATATACGAACAGGAAGCGAAGGCTATAGATGAAATACAGAAGGGGATTTTGGATATCTCAAAAAACGAGTCCCCTTTTGATATTTTTATCTGCTATAAAGAGTCTGATGACAATGGACGACGGACGATAGATAGTGTCCTGGCATATGATGTATATAAGGAACTGGTCGGAGCCGGCTATAAAGTATTTTTCTCAAGAATAACGTTAGAGGATAAAGTTGGAACGGCTTATGAACCTTATATTTTTGCGGCTTTGAACAGTGCCCCAATTATGCTGGTCATTGGAACCAGAAAAGAATATTTTGAAGCAGTATGGGTTAAGAATGAATGGAGCCGTTTCCTTGGGTTGATCAATTCCGGAGCAAAGAAAACACTCATTCCCATGTATAAAGACATGAGTCCTTATGACCTGCCTGAGGAGTTCGCGCATCTTCAAGCCCAGGATATGAACAATCTGGGGTATATGCAGGATTTGCTTCGTGGCATTAACAAGCTTATCGGTAATGATGAAGCACAGGTCATAGTTAAGGAGACTGTAGTAAGTGGTTATAGTGCAAATGTCGACGCCCTGTTAAAACGTGGATACATTGCCCTTGAGGATCACGAATGGGAAAAGGCAGATGCCTTTTTTGAAGATGTATTGAACCAGGATGCAGAGTGTGCACAGGCTTATCTGGGCAAACTCATGGTTGAAATGAAGGCAAGCACCAGAGTTGCTTTGGCTGATTGTCGGAATTCATTTGAAGGAAACAGCAATTATCAGAAGGCAGTACGTTTTGGAGATGATGAACTGTCCAATACGCTTAAAGGATATTTAGAGAATATCAATGAGCGTAATAGAAATAAATATCTGAATGATATATATGAAGAGGCTGCAACGCTTATGAAGCGTGCGGAGAGCTTGTCAAATGGTGAAAGCAGATATCGGTCTGCCGCAGAAAAATTCAGGTCTGTCAGTGATTACAAAGATGCAGATCAGCTTGCTGAGATATGTGAAAGGAAAGCAGAGGAAAATCATGTAGAGTCGGTTTATTCGTCGGCAAAGAGAAAGATTGAAAATGGAAATCTGGAAGATGTTGAATCCGCTATTGAGGAACTTCGGACAATACCCGGATATAACGATGCTGACGCACTGGTTGTTGCCGGGGTGGATAAACTTGAAACTCTGAAAGCAAAGTACGAAGAAGAAAGAATAGAGCGTGAACGAAACGCTGCCAGGGCTATAAAGAGACGAAAGTTGATCATAGCATTGTCATCTGTGGTGTTGATCGGGATAATTATCGCGGTTGTTGTTTTGATTAATACAAAAAAGCCGGTAAAAGGCAATGATGGTGATGTGGAATCCGGTGAAATGGCTCAGGAACCTGAGGAAATAGATTATGATCAATTAGAAAATGAAGTAATAGGGGTCTGCGTTGGAAGTGATAAGGATGTAATATTGGATTATATCAAAACAAAAAAGGCTGAATTATCTGAAACAGACTTTGAAATCATTTGTTATTATGTTGCAAAAGAATTAGCTGAGAAGAAAGATGCAGATTTGGTAAAAGAATTGTTTGAATCTATTGATGTACCGGAATCAATAGACACTTTAGTGTCTACGGCAATAGATGTTGAGAATATTGATCAGAAAGTAAATTTGACAAAATTGTATGGCAGAGTAAATGAGATTGAAAATGAACATATCAGAAATGATATGTTGTCACACGAGGAGTTATATTTTATTCAAGATTTAGAAGGCCTGAGTTATTCATCATATGGTGTAAAAATATCTATAGAGAACGGAGTGGTTAAAAAAACAGATCCTCATAGCAATACGGTTAAGGAATATAATATTTATTTTTATGATGGATATGTAATATCGTTAGAAAATGGAGCCAAGTTAGTGGATGTAAAGCGTTGTTCAACCATTATTCCTAGCACATATTCAATTAAAATAGGGGAAGCACATTATAGTAAAGATGCTAGTAAAGATGCTATACATGTACAAAGTAGTTATAAAATATACGTAGAAGATGTTACATGGAATGAAGCTGAGAAGAAAGCCAGAGATATGAGAGGACATTTATTGCATATTAATGATAATGAAGAGATGGATATGATTATTTCGAAGTTGAATAATACTGCATATGTTCCAGTGTGTTTTTTCATTGGAGGCATGAGAGAAACGAATGATGTATACAATCATTATTTTTGGACAGATAATAGACATGAAGTAGATAATTCCTTATTTTCAAATTATTGGATGGGGGGATGGCCTGATAATTCTTCAAATAATAATGGGTATTATATGTGCCTTGTTTATAGTGAGAAGGAAAGACGTTGGGTGCTGAATGGAACATCAAATGATTTGATTAACGAATCAGGATACGAGAAGGGACACGTTGGATATATTGTTGAGTTTGAAAAATAGAGTAAAAGATCATATAGAGGGTATTATATGAGAACTATCGAGAGTGCATTTGAATTACAAAAAATAAAATCTGGAGAGATTCCCAAAGTACTGCTGATTGGTAATGGAATAAACAGATGCTTTGGACAATCGTCATGGGAATCATCGATTTTAAAAGTATCTACCGGTGATATTGATGATTCAAAAAGGGAATTGATCAAGGATTTGCCATATCCGCTGCGGATTGTTATCGAATCCGGAGATTGTGTTGATGGCGCAATGAAGTTATTTGGGAACGAATTAATCGGTTCTGAGATATGTGATGAACAAAGACAGTTATTACTTGGATTTTTAGATAAGGATTTTGATGCAGTATTGACCACAAATTATTCGTATGAACTGGAGAAATCTCTTGTTGAGGAGTTTAAATGTCTTCCTGGACGTGCAAATAAATATAGGAAAAATACAATAAAAGGTTCTGAAACAGAAGAGCAGTTTGGTATCTATAAGTTTTTCTTATTAGGCACGGGTGCGGATAAAAAGTATATCTGGCACATACATGGTGAGGCTGCGAGATATAGTTCCATGATCATGGGACACTATTATTATGGTAAGCTTATTGCATTATTGCAGCGATATAGTTCGGGACTTATCAGAAGGTATAAAGGATGTCTGAGTCATAATACTCCTTTTGTTCCACAAAACTGGATCGATTATTTTCTGATAGGCGATGTACATATTGTCGGCTTCGGTATGGATCTGTCAGAGTTTGATATCTGGTGGCTTGTGAATATGAAAAAGCGTAATTTTAAAGATTGCGGAAAGATATTTTGGTATGAACCAAATTTGGATAAGGAGACTAATTTCGCCAAGCGTTCCATGGCAGAATCGTATGGGATAGAAGTGATTACCGAGAAAGTGAAGAATAATCAGTATAAAAAGTATTTTGAAAGTCTTATAGATCGTTTATGATATCGTCGATAGTATAGAATCCATTAAAAAATTGTGAAAAACAATCGTAAGCTCAAATTAGAAAACTGTTCATAAATATATCTGCGAGATGGATACGAGGTGTTTTATATTGGAAGGGAGTGAGATTATGGTATTTAAATGTAAAATGTGTGGTGGCGAGATGACTGTTATCGAGGGTTCACCCGTATGTGAATGTGATTATTGCGGCTCTAAACAGACTGTTCCTAATCTGAATGACGAGAAAAAGATCAGGCTGTTTGAACGTGCCAATAGGTTGAGGTTTGAATGCGAGTTTGATAAGGCACAGGGAATATACGAGAATATTATCTCCGATTTTTCAGATGAAGCAGAGGCTTATTGGGGTCTTTTGTTGTGTAAATATGGAATTGAATATGTGGATGATCCTAAAACAGGGAATAAGATACCTACATGTCATAGGCTGTCTTTTGACAGTGTGATGCTGGACCCGAATCTTGAGAATGCGTTGATAAACTGCGATAAAGAGGCAAGAGATCTGTATTCACAGGAGGCGGATAAAATTGAGGAAATCCGTCGGAACATTATTACAATTTCACAAACTGAGATGCCGTATGATGTTTTTATCTGTTATAAGGAAACTGATGAGTATGGTCAAAGAACTGAAGATAGTGTTTTGGCACAACAGATATATGAGGCATTGGTTGTAAAGGATTATAGGGTTTTCTTTTCAAAAATATCGTTGGAAGATAAAATTGGAAAGGAATATGAACCATATATTTTTGCAGCTCTTAATTCTGCAAAAGTTATGATCGTAATTGGAACGGAATATAAGTATTTTGATGCTGTATGGGTGAGAAATGAATGGAGCAGATATCTAGATATAATAAAGAGAGATAAGTCAAAAGTTATTATACCGTGTTATAAAAATATAGATCCTTATGATTTGCCGAAAGAGTTCTCTGGCTTGCAGGCACAAGATCTTGGTAAAGTGGGCGCAATACAAGATATAGTAAGAGGATTAACAAAATTAATTCCAAAAGGAAATGTTTCTGCGCCGACAGGTATTACGGAAGATAAATTGATCGCCACTTTAAAACAGCAGGAGAAGAAGAGGAATATTCGTACTGCTATTATTGTGAGTATAGTGGCACTTGCTTGTTTGTTGGGCATATTTGCCGGCGTAAACAGTTTAATTGAGATGATCAAGAATAATAAAAGCACTACAGTTATAAACAATGAAACTATAGTGAAAGAAAAAGGCGAAACGGTTGAGACTGTTAGAACGGTGGAGGCAAAGCCTGAGAAGAAAAAAGAATGGAAAATTTCAAAGATAGTTTGTAATACGAGTGAAGATGATGAAGTAACCGATATGGATGAAATAACAGGCACTACAACAGTATACTTTCATTGGAAAGTAGAAGATGGACCTACAGATAGTAAGATTAAATTTGAAGTAGAGGGAATGGATGGTGACTATGCTTTTGAACATGTTTTTGATGATGAAAATGAAGTGGGAGATACGGTATGGTATAACAGATATTCTTTCGATATGGATACAAAAGAACTAAGAACAATGGATTCAAAAGTTATAACAATTAAGGTGAAAGATTTAAATACAAATAAGATACTTGGTGGAAAAACTGTTCATATATGGGATCATTGATCTTGAAGTGCGGGATGCTGTTTTATAATAAAAGTTTGGCTATATTTTGGCGACAAAGAATCAGATATTCAAAATATAGTGGTTTTGTTTTAGTGCAAAAATAGGAGAACTATATGCTTGAAAAGAATGAATTGGATTATACTTGTGGAATATCGGATGATGAATTGACGGAACGCTTTAAGAAATCTATACGAATAGATAATGAGATTCGACGAATAAAAGGTTTACCGATTGCCGGTTATGACAAGGAAAAAGGCAAGGCATATATTGAATATCCGGATGGAAGGAGAGATTATGCCTAAAAAAGTATTACAACCGGAAGTGAGTATTACAAGGGTATAACGTTAAAAAAGTCGGTGGTTGGTATTAAAAAAGTCGGAGGTTCAGTGATTAGTGATAATACAATTTTGAATTCGGGGAATTATATTATATGGCTGTAATAAAGTGTAAGATGTGTGGCGGAGAATTAAAGATTCTGCCGGCATCATCAATCTGTGAATGTGAATATTGTGGGAGTAAGCAGACTATTCCCATTACTGATGATGAGAAGCGTTTGAAGTTATATGAGCGTGCTAATAAACTGCGCTTTGAAAACGAGTTTGATAAGGCCGCGGGTGTATATGAATCCATAGTGTCGGAGTATCAGTCGGAGGCAGAGGCATACTGGGGCCTGGTTCTTTGCAAATACGGCATTGAATATGTGGATGATCCTAAGACCGGTAAAAAGATTCCTACATGCCATAGATCGTCTTTTGACAGCGTGATGGATGACAATAACTTTGACCTTGTCATGGAGAATTCTGATTCTGTTTCAAGGGCCGTTTACAGGGAAGAAGCAAAGCAGATCGAGGAACTGAGAAAAGGTATCGTAGAGGTTTCATCAAAAGAAGAACCTTATGATATTTTTATCTGTTATAAGGAGACTGAAGATGATGGTCAGCGAACCATTGACAGTGTGATAGCGCAGGATGTGTACAATGAACTGGTTGATAAGGGCTATAGGGTGTTCTTTTCCAGGATAACTCTGGAGGATAAGCTGGGGCAGGAGTATGAGCCTTATATATTTGCTGCATTAAACTCCGCGAAGGTCATGCTTGCTTTTGGAACGACGTATGATCATTATAATGCGGTATGGGTGAAGAATGAATGGAGCAGGTTTCTTCAGCTCATAGAAGCTGGACAGAAGAAGACGCTTATTCCTTGTTTTAAGGATATTGATGCTTATGACATGCCTAAAGAATTTGCCAGGTTGCAGGCTCAGGATATGGGGAAGGTTGGTGCGATCCAGGACTTGCTCAGAGGCATAGACAAGATATTTGGAAGAGAAAAGAGGGCTGTTCCTGTACCTGAAAGGAGTGAAATCGCCGGCGATAGTGATGCCACAACAAAACGTGGATATTTGATGCTTGAAGATGGTGAATGGGAAAAGGCAATTCATTACTTTGACCATGCATTGGATATGGATCCTGAAAATGCAGAAGGCCATTTAGGGTTATTTCTTGCGAAAAGAAAATATTCTAATTTAGACTCGTATCTTGAAGCGCAGTTAAACAGATTGGCAGGTGTTTCAAAAAAATCTGTTCCGGCATGTGAAATAGAAGAGGATGCTATCAAAAAGATAGTGGAAGAAAATGTAGTCCCGAATTATTTGAAAAGACGTGAGATAGAAGGTCTGTTCAAATATGGACTTGAATATGAATCAATAGTAGACGGCCTGAAGAAAGAGAAAAAGATATATGAAGACAAAGACTGGAAAAAGGCAGAAAGATTTGCTACTGGAGAGATAGGTGCGATTATTCGGTCAACAAAGGAAAGGCACTTATCCGAGATTGATAAGATGATCGAATCGGAAACACAAAAGGATCAGGATAAGGCAGATCAAATCCGATGGGCATATGATTTATTTATTAAGGAAACGGAGAATAAAGTTCGAGATTTACGATTCCAAGCTGAAGTTAAACGAGAACAGGATTATGCTTCACTTTGTACCAGAATGGAGAACGCAGGTACAGAGGAAGAATACAGAAGTATTATCACCGGCTTTGAGAAGATCGGAGAGTATAAAGATGGTGAAGGTAAAATAAAAGAATGCGAGAAGCAGATCGAACAGATTAAAGTCAGGGAACAGAAACAGATCGCTGATAGAAAAGAGGCTCAAAAGAAGAGAATAACTTTGGGTATTGTTGCCGTGGTAATGATTATAGTTATCATAGCGGGAATAATTACTGCTATACCAATTGTTGAGAGGAAGCAGAAATATAATCAGGCGATGAAATTGCTTGATTCACAAGATTATGAATCGGCATATAGTTTATTATCCGAACTTGGAAAAAATGATGAGATAGAATCGAGTAAATATGAAAGGGCTGTAAATTTGTTGGGTTCACAGGATTATGAATCAGCATATAAGTTATTGTCTGAAATAGAAAAATATGATGAGATTAAGTCAAGTAAGTATGATAGAGCTGTAAAGTTAAGAAATGCAGGAGATTATGAAGCTGCATATAAACTGTTAGAAGGACTTGCTTACAAAGATAGTGATAAGATTTTGGGTGAAATAAAAGTGAAGAATAATAGGATTCTTTTATCAAAAGCTGAGATAGGTGATATTGTCAAACTTGGTTCTTATGAACAAGATAATGATTTATCTAATGGTGAGGAAGACATAGAATGGATTGTTCTTGATAAAAAAGGATCGTCATTATTATTGATCAGTAGATTCGGTCTGATATATAAACAGTATTTGAATAATTCTGCGGAATTATCTGATACTACATGGATTACATGTGATTTGAGAAAGTGGCTGAATAATGATTTTTATAAAGAAACTTTTTTAGATGGTGAGAAAGAATTAATAATTGCTAAAGTTGCTGATTCGGAAAATGAGTTTACAACTATGGATGGTCAGGACGATTCGTTGGATCGGGTATTTTTGCTTAATGCTGAAGAGGCCGAAAAGTATTTCGAAAGAGTGCTTAGTAAAAGTGTATTTACTTTTAAATGTTATGTGACAGAACGTGCCAGACTACAGACGGAGGTTGGTCATTATGCGTCATCATGGTTGTTGCGTACAGATGAAGATATGCAAACGTGTGCATATGTTGACGATGCGGGTCAGGTTCATAATCGTGGGATGTATCCCAAGGAGGCAAATGTTGTTCGCCCCGCAATATGGGTTAATATTGATTCTGCCTTGATTAATCAATAAACTATAACCACATTTTTTTGGTGAGAGGCTTTAGGTAGTTTTTCTTCATATCGCGGATGTTGCCAAAGATTATCATTTCGGACTTGGAGAAAAGATTGTTTTCAAATTTAAGACGAACAAGTTCCATAGTGCATAAAAGATCGGCAGCCTGAAACAGTTTGTACTCTTGTGGCATTACTTTTCTGAAAACTGGATTTGGAAGCAGTGCATGAAATACTGATGATAAGATTTTGCTTACTTCAATTTGTTCGTTGTCATAATAGAGTTACCTTTGTTTTTGTGTGGTGAAAAATGGCGGGGAACTTCCCCGCCTACGATGGACCTGGGTCTTGCGACCAGCCAAAAAATGATTTTGATACGAGTATTATAGAGCGGATTAAAAATCAAGATATTACTTTTTCTCAGATTTGTTTCTTACCTTTTCTATCTGTTATATAATTAGGAGGATAAGAAAACGAACGTCTCGTAGCAATAGATTGTGGATGTAGCGTTCGGAAATATTGAAATTAAGAGGGTATTTATGGCTGTAATAAAGTGTAAAATGTGCGGCGGAGAATTAAAGATCCTGCCGGCATCTTCAATCTGTGAATGTGAATACTGTGGGAGCAAACAGACAATCCCCAATACTGATGATGAGAAGCGCTTAAAACTATATGAGCGTGCTAATAAACTGCGCTTTGAAAATGAGTTTGATAAGGCTGCGGGAGTTTATGAATCCATAGTTTCTGAGTATCAGTCAGAGGCAGAGGCATATTGGGGCTTAGTGCTTTGTAAATATGGTATCGAATATGTGGACGACCCCAAGACCGGTAAAAAGATTCCTACATGTCACAGGTCCTCTTTTGACAGCGTGATGGATGACAATAACTTTGACCTTGTCATGGAAAATTCCGATTCCGTTTCAAGAGCCGTATACAGGGAAGAAGCAAAGCAGATCGAAGAACTGAGAAAAGGTATTGTAGAGGTTTCTTCAAAGGAAGAACCCTATGATATTTTTATCTGTTATAAGGAAACTGAAGATGATGGCCAGCGGACTATCGATAGCGTAATAGCGCAGGATGTGTACAATGAACTGGTCGATAAGGGCTACAGAGTATTCTTTTCCAGGATAACTCTGGAGGACAAGCTCGGGCAGGAGTACGAACCTTATATATTTGCCGCATTAAATTCCGCAAAGGTCATGCTGGCTTTTGGAACTACGTATGATCATTACAATGCGGTATGGGTGAAGAATGAGTGGAGCAGATTTCTCCAACTCATCGAAGCAGGACATAAGAAGACTCTTATTCCTTGTTTTAAGGATATTGATGCTTATGATATGCCTAAAGAATTTGCCAGGCTGCAGGCTCAGGATATGGGGAAGGTTGGTGCGATCCAGGATCTTGTCCGTGGAATTGATAAGATATTAGGAAAAGATAAAAGGGCAACAGCTGAACCTGATCGAAGAGATTTCGTTGGCGACAGTGATGCGGCAGTAAAGAGGGGATATCTATTAATAGAAGACGGAGAGTGGGATAACGCTATCCAATATTTTGAACGTGCCATGGATATGGACCCGGAAAACGGTGAAGTATATTTGGGTTTGTTCCTTGCTAAAAGAAAGCATTCTAGCATAGATTCGTATCTTAATGCGCAGCTAAACAGATTGACAGGCGTTTCGAAGAAACCCGTTACGGCGTGCGAGATAGAAGAGGATGCTATCAAAAAGATCGTGGAAGAAAATGTAGTCCCGAATTATTTGAAAAGACGTGAGATAGAAAACCTGTTCAAATATGGTCTTGAGTATGAATCAGTAGTAGCTGGTCTGAAGAAAGAGAAAGAAATATACGAAGATAAAGACTGGAAAAAAGCGGAAAGATTTGCTGTTGGAGAGACAGGTGCGATCATTCGGTCAACAAAGGAAAGGCACTTATCAGCGATTGATAAGATGATCGAATTGGAAGCGCAAAAGGATCAAGAGACGGCAGATCAAATCCGTGAGGCATACGATTCGTTTATTAAAGAAACAGAAAATAAAGTTCGAGATTTACGATTCCAGGCCGAAGCTAAACGCGAACAGGACTATGTTTCACTTTGTACCAGAATGGAGAATGTAGGTACAGAGGAAGACTACAGAAGTATCATCATCGGTTTTGAAAAAATCGGAGAGTATAAAGACGGCGAAGGGAAAATAAAAGAATGCAAAAAACAGATTGAGCAGATCAAAACAAGGGAACAGAAGCAGATTGCCGATAGAAAAGCGGCTCAAAAGAGGCGAATCACTTTGTGTGTTGTTGCTGTTGTAATAATTTCAGTTATTATTGGCGTGGGAATCACTATAGTTCCGATTATTGAGAAGAAACAGAAATATAATCAGGCAATGAAATTGCTTGATTTACAAGAATATGAAGCGGCATATGATTTATTATCTGAACTGGGGAGAAATGATGAAATAAAATCAAGTAAGTATGAGAGAGCTGAAAAGTTAAGAGAAGCAGGGGATTATGCGGAGGCATGTAAACTTCTTGAAGGACTTGATTTTAAAGATAGTGGTCAAATCTTAGATGATATAAAATACTTGTGTCAGATTGAACTTTTTTCAAAAGCAGAGGTTGGTTCAAATGTCTTTTTTGGAACATATGAACAAGATAATGATACATCAGATGGAAAAGAGGCTATAGAATGGATAGTTTTGTTAAGAGACGAAGATAAACTATTATTGATTAGTAGATATACACTTGACTGTAAGCCATATAATTATTCTTATATGAGCACGACATGGGAAACTTCAGATATAAGGAAATGGTTAAATGATGGTTTTATTGGTGATGCTTTTGATAAGGATGAAACATCAATTATTGTAAATTCTGTTGTAAATGCTGACGAGAATCCCGGATATGCTATACAAAGTGGCCCTGTGGGTAATTCTACTGTAGATAGAATATTCCTATTGAGTTGTTTTGAGGCGGAAGAATATTTCAATTCAGATAGTGCAAGACAGTGTTGCGGGACAGACTATTGTAATGAAAGAATAGCAAAAGAAAGAATAGCAAAAAAACACATTAAGGGTGATACTTGTTCATGGTGGCTTCGTTCTCCAGGTCATTATGCAAATTGTGCTGCTGCTGTAGGAAGTAGTGGTTCAATATATACTAGTGGCTATAAAGTTAATGATAGTTCTATAGCGGTTAGACCTGCATTATGGATAAGTTTAGATCCTTCGACAAATAAAGCGAATAAATCTGAAGAGGATATCTTAAACGAGAATGTGAAAAACTCAATAGATTCGCTGAAAGAACAATTTATTGAAATTGACACAACAGAAAATGGTTATATTTTAATCAAACAGGCATTTTCTGGAGGAAACGATTCGCAGTTAAAAGAGGTGAGAGACTTAATTGATAAATCCGATCATAAGAGTGAGTTGTCTGAAATCTATAAGTTGATGGAAGATTTAAGCAATGCCAGTGTAGGTACAAATGTTACCGAATTGTATAACCGGGTTAATAATCTAAATTCCTTGGAAGTACGAGATGATATTTTCGAGACAGATAAACATATGAGTTTTCTAAAAAGTGCAGAAGGAGAGTATGAGGGAGAAGTATCAGCTCCGCTTAAAATGAACAATCACAAATTGGATAAAGAAGGTATTAAAATAAGTGCAAGAATATCCGAAGGTCATATTACAACTGAGTCTATGGTAGATGATTCCGGGAAAACGAAATCATTTGAGTCAGATATATTTTGCGCGAAAAAAGGATATAAGTTTGAGGATAAAAACCACAATTCTGAATTATCTTTGGATCAAGGTGGAGAAGGTGAATTATGGATAGATAATCATTTGTATAGGAAGAGATAATTATTATGTGCTTCGTCAAAAAGGAGGTATTAATCCGATAGTCTGGCAACATTTTGGCAACAAAAAATCAGATAGTCAGAATAAAAAGTGGAAATGAGATAAAAAACGCCCATGTTTTGCACCAAAACTAAACAGATATGTTTAAGAATAATCGTGGACTCATTGAGCTGGAATAATACACGAAATCCCTACAAACCGTGAATTTAAGCGGCTTGTAGGGATTTTTTAATTGGCGTTGGGTACGATTTGGGTACACTTTATTATTCTGAGGAATATTTACCCGATGACTTAATATTGATTATTTCGCTCTTCTTTTTGAGTTCTCCGGAGACAAGAAAAAGATCAGGCACTGCATGTATTACTGTACTGCCGCAAGACCGACCATCGAAGGCAAAACCAATGAGGACTCCAAGGAAGTCCAGACGGAATCTTTGGAGATCAAGGCAACGCCGCTTCCGAGCGGTCTTGTGAAGGTGAAGACCGGAGCGAACACAACGGATGAGGTCTATAACGGCTGGTATTCTGCGGTATATCAGACACCGACTTCATCGGGTGATGATAACGGACAGGGTTAAGACTATGGGGCAGGGCTTTATGCTCTGCCCTTAATCATGATTGGAGGATAGTGAAATGGCACTTACAAAGACAGTGAATATTGATGGCAAAGATGTGACTTTCAGGGCATCAGCGGCCATTCCTAGAATATACAAAAACACGTTTCACAGGGATATTTATAAGGATCTTCATGACCTGCAGAAGAGCATTGATGAAAACGATCCTGAAAACTCTGCACTGGATTCCTTTTCGCTGGAACTGTTCGAGGATATCAGTTACATC
>JAFRWW010000016.1 GCA_017441585.1 Lachnospiraceae bacterium | reverse complement strand
TGCGCATATTCCATGACCTTTAACGTGACCGAAAACAAGGAGACCGGCGCGCTGGTATTAAATGCCATATTGAATCAGAGATCAAGCGATGTCCTGACCGCAAACAACTGGAACGTGGTGCAGTACGCAGTTCTGGTCCATATGTTCGCACAGGTCTGCGGCATGGAAGCGGGAGAGCTTGTCCACGTGATAGCCGATGCGCATATATACGACAGACACGTACCCATAATAAAAGAGCTCATCGAAAGACCCATGTATCCGGCACCGGTCTTTCATATCAACAAAGACATAAAGGATTTTTATGATTTTACGGTTGACGATTTTGAACTTACGGACTATAAATACGGAGAACAGGTGAAAAACATCCCGGTAGCCATCTGATATCGGAATCGTTTCACATCCCCGCTGGCCGGGGATGTTGTACTTGAATTGAGCCGGCTGCCCTGGCAACGGAGCGATCTGTGGTGAAAGCATCAGCCGGAAGACTTTTTAACCTTACATATTATGATGTCGGGGTCAAAACCCGATATCCGGAGCGCTCCGCACTTTGTGCTCCCACGCTCCTCCCACATCTCGCACTTTCGCGGGGCTTATGCCCCACTTCGCGCTCGATGTGGGGCGGGTCATAAAGTCTCATCCCCACCAACAAGCAAGCTTGTCGCGTGGATGGACTTTTGACCCTGATATCATATTATGAATAAACGAAAGGAGGTGATGATAAATGGCTGAAAAGGAAGAAAAAAACGTCATACTGGACAGAGGCGTGATATCGCCCATGCTTGAAAGCCTCAAGCCGGAAGAGCTGTACGAAGGACTCGAATACAAGCTGAAAAAGAATCATCCCTCCGATGACATAACCATGATAAAACGGGCCTGTGATCTGGCAGTGAAGGCCCACGACGGGCAGCTCCGCAGGTCCGGAGAGCCGTTTATCGTCCATCCTTTGAGTGTGGCCATAATACTTGCGGATCTCGAGATGGACAAGGAGACCATAGTTGCGGGACTTCTTCATGATGTGGTGGAGGACACCATAATGACGAAGGAGGATCTGGACAGGGAATTCGGAAGCGATGTCGCGGAGCTGGTGGACGGTGTCACAAAGCTTAATAAGCTTAAATACCGGGGGAACAGGGCGGAATTCCAGGCGGATAATTTAAGGAAGATGTTCCTTGCGATGGCAAAGGATATCAGGGTCATCATCATAAAGCTGGCGGACAGGCTTCACAATATGAGGACACTCCGGTTCCAGTCCCCGGAAAAACAGCAGGAGATCTCAAGGGAAACACTTGATATTTATTCCCCTATTGCCCAGAGACTGGGTATCAGCAGGATAAAGGTGGAGCTTGATGATCTTTCATTAAAATATCTTAAGCCCGACGTGTACCATGACCTGAAGCTTCAGATCTCCCAGAGAAGGGAAGAGCGGGAGGAATTTGTGGCTCTGATTGTTTCTGAGGTCTCGGAGAAGATGGAGGAGGCTGATATCAATGCCTCGGTTAGCGGCAGGATAAAGCATTTTTTCTCCATATACAAAAAGATGGTGAACCAGCATAAGAACCTGGATCAGATCTACGACCTCTTTGCGGTAAGGATAATCGTTAATGATGTTAAGGACTGCTATGCTGCTCTGGGTATAATCCATGAGATGTATAAGCCGATACCCGGG
>JAFRWW010000015.1 GCA_017441585.1 Lachnospiraceae bacterium | reverse complement strand
CTGAGCCAGGATCAAACTCTCGTAAAAATATGTGAGTTTAAGGATTGCAGCACATACAAAAATGTGACAGGCTCGTCGAGCTCGCTCGTAAGAGACTGTTACTTTTTGGATGTATTGACAATTTGATCATCAGCGAAAGACCGGAGGTCTTGAGCCTGTGATCAAATGATGCAATCCGTAACTAACAAGAATTTGAAGAATCTGCTCAAGTCGAACATCCAGCTAATTGCTGCATATCCATTTACTTGGTTTGGTTCTTCTGAAATTCAAATTTTCCAGCTTTTTCGAAGAACTCAAAGATGCTTCGCATCTTTTTCGTCACGGCATTCGCCGTGTATCCACAAAAACTCTTCCGCATCCGGATGCAAGCATCCTCTGCTTCAGACTTTTTGTGTCTATACTTCTCAAAAGCTTCGTGAATTTTCAGGTTTGGAATGCTGTTTATTTGTCAAAGTACAAATTCATCCTTTTAGATGAAACGGAGAAGGAGGGATTTGAACCCTCGCGCCGCTATTAACGACCTGCACCCTTTCCAGGGGTGTCCCTTAAGCCTCTTGGGTACTTCTCCATTGAGCCTTAATCTATTCACCGTCAATAACGGTCTCTCTATAAAGGGAGATTCACACTCCCTAGCGGAGAGGGTGGGATTCGAACCCACGCGCCCTTGCGGACAAACGGTTTTCAAGACCGCCTCGTTATGACCACTTCGATACCTCTCCAAAGTTTTGTCATCACAGATGCGGCTGTGCTAAACCGAAAACACACATGGTCTCAACCGCACAATTTAAAAAGCCGATTGAATCGGCGCACGAACAATAATATCAAAGAACCATCATAAATGTCAACCCCTTTTTTTTAAAAATTTTATTTTCAAGCCAAGTATTCTGAAAACCCGCCATTTTAAACCAAAAATAACCAGCTTTGTAAAAAAATGATCCCTTCCAAAAAAATCTTTACTGCTTGTTATAATACTTTATTCCCGAATCCGGAAGAAAATAAGTTCTGATATATCCGTCCGTAGATACCACGACGAATTCATTGGTGGCGAGCACATAATAGACATCGTCCCCGTCTTCTTTTTCCGTTTTGTGCATGACCCCGGGATTAGAAACCACACGTGCGGCCGCAGCCTCATATTCCTGAGCAGAACCGAAGCCCATCTCGATACCATGCTTATTATAATGCTGTTCCAGAAGTTTTTTGTTCCTGAACCGGAGTGTTTCTGCTGTAGGTGCAGGCTCCGGTGAAACAACCTGAGACTGGCCTGCATCCGCCGGCTCAGTGACCTGCGTCTGTGTATCGCTGTCAGCCTTTAACTGCTCCTGACTATCAGAATCTCCGATTGTATTCTCAGCCTTTGCTTCGCTCGAACTCTTTTCTCTTTCTTCCCTTACCTTTTCCTTTGCCGCCTGTTTTTCCGCCTCGATCTCAGCCATTTCCTTAGCTATAGCTTCCTCATCGACAGTTTCCACAGCCTCTGATTCTTCCGGCAGACTCAGATTTGCACAACCGGAAAACAGCACAAGCATAAGAACACAGGCGATCACCCTGAAAAAATTCATATATCCGTTCCTCCTAAGATTCTTCACTGCGTTAAGAATGACGTCAGACCTTTTCCGCAGGCAAAGGTTTCCTCACCTCATCCAGAAAGCGATCCTCACAAACCCCGGATTTTTCACAATTTTTCCGGGCTTCATTCAGGCTGGGTTTGTTCGCACCGCCGGCCAGATCGGGATCCTTTTCCTGAACCGGATCATCCTCCCAGAAGCACACGGGACAGATCTCATACGCACTTTTTTCAAAAAGAGTCCGATGGCCGCAACAGGGACAAAAATATTCGGGATTACCCTCAAAGGCATCTTCAGGATCGGAAGTGTCCGTTTCTTTTCCCGGTTCCGAGACCAGTTCCTTAAACTTATCGCCACGCTCCTCAAAATTTTTAAAATGATCATATGATGCGGACGCCGGTGATAAGATACAACTCCTGCCCTTTTCGGTTATTTCAAAAGCAAGCTCCACGGCTGCTTCCAGATTCGGAACATAAAAAACATTATCAGCCCCTTCAAAATGTCCCTCTTCATAAATCCGCTGTCCGGATGCATACATACAGACAAACAAAAGCTCACCTGAAGACTTTATAAAATCGACCAGCTTATCGTAATCTATCCCGCGATCCATACCGCCTATCAGCAAAGTCTGCACACCCTTCACAGCCCCTGCTGCACTGATGGCAGCCTCGGGTATGGTAGAAATGGAATCATCGTAAAATCTGATCCCCTTATATTCTCCCGCAAATTCCAGTCTGTGGGGCAGTCCTTCAAAATCGGCCATGGCTTCTCTGATAGCGGCTTCATCCTTTACAAGACCGGTATCCATACATACACATCTGACAAATTCAGCATTAAACTGATTATGCCTGCCATGCAGTTTAAGGTCATACTGATAATCTCCGTCAAAGTCCACCACCCTGTCGGCCCGGTCTTTGAGTTCTTCTACATTATCACCGATTATCAGATAATCATCCTCAGCATCCTGATATTTTGCTATATTCATTTTTGCCGCAAAATATCGATCCGCGGTTTTATAATAATCCAGATGTTCTTCATAAAGATTGAGTATCACAGCCGTCGAGGGCGATGTCCTCATGGTGGAAAGCTGATGACAGGAAAGCTCAAAAACCGCTATCTTGCCCTGAGCATCCATAAGCTCATCATAATGATCCAGACAGGGCAGTCCGATATTTCCCACAAGCACTGCATCGACGCCGCATTTTTTCAGCACATGATAAAGCAGGGACGCTGTGGTGCTCTTGCCCTTGGTGCCGGTGATACCGATAGTCCTGTCCCAAAACTGCTCCATGAAAAGCTGAGTCTGGCTGGTCAGTCTTTCATCCTCTTCAAAACATGGGATCCCGGGACTTTTGATCACGTAATCATACCTTTCTATATCGAACTCTTCCCTCTTTCCCTCAAAGACGGTGATCTCACAGTCGGGACAGTGCTCCTTAAGAAAAGCCTCCGTAGACTTTCCTTCACGTCCGTAGCCCCAGATCAGTATTCTTTTTTCATTTAACTTTTGAATTATATTCACTGCTTCTTCTCTTTCTTTATGTAAGATCCTTCGCTACGCTCAGGATGACATACGGTTCAGATCATATTTCAATCCCTGAGCATATTCCTGACTTTATCGGCCATGAACTGCGGCACATTATTTTCATCATTCCATCCGGTCAGGATCCCCTCTATATCTTCGCGTCCTTCGATCTGATCCCGATACTTATCCGTCAGATACGAATGACCGCCTTTTTTTATAAAAGCACCAAGAGAAGCCAGCACCTCCGAGCGGGTACCCACGCATTCAAAAGGCTTCACTTCATCTATATCAGCCAGCTGTCTGAAGTAGATTTCCATGGACTCTTTGTCAAAGAGATCCTCTCCGAAAATATCACGCAACTCCTCCACCGAAAGGAAGGGACTCAGGATAATATAGACAAACAGGCACTTGGGACAGTTACAACACCAAATGCCCTTTTTAGAGCCCGCATTACAGGATCTGAAAATCTTATGATACTTCTTCTGTGCGGAAAAAATATAAGCGATCTGCAGCTCCGCCAAGGGACGCAGCAAACTGAAATAGGATATGGGGGTATCAACGATGTGCGCAATATATTCCCTGAAATCCTGCTCGAATTCAAAACTCTTTGAATACTGATGATTCACCTTTGAACCCTTCACCGTAGACTCATTGGCACTGGATTCATTAGAGAGTGCGATGTATTTTATCCCGTTCAGATATGCGGTGATAACGGTGGAAAAAGCCAGCACCGCCGAGAAAGGAATATGCCCGTTCAGATACCCCTTCTGATTCATTTCGATTATCTTTTTGTCCAGCACACGCTTTGCTTCTATAGGTTCCTCGCAGTGATCGCAGACCTCCACACATTTTTTTGAAGCCTCCAAGGGATTCAACAGATAGGGTATGATCTTTTCTCCCTTCAGAACTTCCAGAGAAACCACCGAATCCTTGCCGCCACCCACGGGCACCAGGGTTCCTTCATATATTCCTTCATCTTTGATCGGCGTTATACCTTTGACATGCTGATCATCCGCCAATGGATTAACTTTATCATCCGTCGGTTCATTTGCCCTGATGACGACCAGATCATCTTCACTGACCTCAATATTATTTACATACAGGAACTCACCGAGTCCGTTATAAAAGAGCTTACGCCACCACTCTATCTGACATTCATCAAGGGCACCGCATTCCACGAAAAGCTTCTTCGGACAGGCGCACTTATAATAGCTGATAGCCTCCGCCATTCCCAGTGAAAAAATAAAGCGATCCAATATCTCATCATCCAACACCTCTGATGATTTATGAGATCCCACCTTAAAAGTCCACTTAGTCTCAAAATTTTCAAGTCCAATGATCTCATAATGATATATGACCTTTAATAATCCGTCTTCAAAGCTTTTCTCATAATGTGTGAAATTAAAAGCCCTGTATTCTTCTCTCAATTCATTAAATGAATGCATAAAGCTCCTCCAGCTTTTCTATCCTGTGATCTTCCTTAACATTCTCAAAATACGTCGCGTTCTCATACACCCCGCCGCCCCTTATGATCCTCACGGTCTTTATAGGAATATTTCTCGATATATAAAAATCCTTTTTCGGATTATCGCCCACGTACATCATTTCCTGTGGCTTAACATCTAGTTCATCACACAGCAGTTCAAACCCCTTGGCCGAAGGCTTCGCCCAGCCCTCACCACGTTCGGCAGTAACCACGGTAGCCTTTATCGCCGGATGCACATCAAAACCCAAAGTCTTTATCTTATTTCTCTGGGACACGGCAAAACCGTCAGTTAAAATGCCCGCTGCGATTCCCCTGTCTTTAAGTGCAAAAAGAAATGGTTCCACATCATCGTATGGTCTGTATATTTCCCTGTCTATCTCATGCTCCCGGTACACCTTCACCAGAGAGAAAACATCATCCCCTGTGTATCCGGTCACGCCATGAGCATCCAGAAAACGGTTGAAAACATTTCTCGCACTCTCATCAAAAAGCGCCAGAAACTCCTGCGACAAGACAGCAGAGTCTACTCCGGTAAAGACTTTGAACGCGCTGTTTTCACATGCAGTCAGATATTTTGCCACTGCATTAAAACCGCTTTTTACAAATGCATATTCGCTTACAAGGGTGTCATCCAGATCAAAGATGACAGCTTTGATTTTCATATTTATATTCTCAGCTCAAATTTTCCACTTTACTGTAATAAAATGATCAATTTCCTAATTGAAAAAGATTCTTCGTCGCTTCGCTCCTCAGAATGACAGATGTTGATCAAAGTGACAGAAATTCAGGTTCTCAACCGTGCTTCCGCATCCTCCACACTCTCATATCCGTAGAGCTTCGCTGTCTGCTCCATGGTCATGTACGCCAGATTCTTTCCCTCTTTCAAAAGCGAAGTAATAAACTCGCCGTAAAGCGTGAGCATCATACCCGAATAAGTGGAAAGCTCCCCCCGAAGGTAAGTCTCATAGGACGTATCAAAGGGGGTATCCTCCGACGTATGAATGCTTCGCGCATTTCCCGCAAAGGCCGGATATTTTTCGGCAAAATCCTCCATCCACTTAACCTGTATCCCCACGATGGCTTCAATTATTGACTTTGTCTCATCATCTATTACCGGGAAATTATCCTTTATCTTTTCCCACTCCTGTGGCGCCGTGCTCTCTTCCATACGAGCGTACTTTTCGCATATGAGATTCAGCCCGCTGCCATAGGCCAACAGAAAATCTGTGGCGTATCTCACCCGCATCTCATGGGTCCAGTTATTATACTGGCTCAGCCTCATTATGGAAAAAGTGCCCCAGTTATCCTGGCACACCGCTCTTCCCCCCTCATTGGTCACCTCATCAAAAGCCGCATATTCAAGCTTTGCAATCTCCAAAGGGAGCTCATCTTTCATGACATCAAAATATGCATAAAGATCATCCTCTTCCGTATGATCCCGTAATATATCAAGTAATATTTTGCTTCTGTTATCCATGTACATCCCCTCCTTATTTTTTTCTTTGGCCCATTTTTCCATAACGGACTTTGCGCTATCCTTTTTTCTTTGACTCATTTTTCCATAGCGGACTTTGCACTATCCTTTTTTCTTTGACTCATTTTTCCATAGCGGACTTTGCACTATCCTTTGACATGAGATGTTAACTTTACACTATCAAGTCGACGCCATCCCGTTTTTTGTACCATCCATATCATAGGTCATCCTGAGGGCATAGCCCGAAGGATCTTTTCCGCCAGATCTTCAAGATACACATTCCCTGCCTCAGGAAGAGCCGGAATATACCCCGCCTCTGCAATCCTGTGCGCCAGGTAACCGGCCAAAGCATTAACCTTACCGTCATAAACCGCAAAGTCCTTTTCCACAGGTTCGATCTTTAACAGATCCATGGCCGCTTCCCTGATCCCGGCCATCATATCAAAAAGATCAGCCTTAAATCCGCAGGATACCGCGCTTTCCAAAAGCCACTTATCATGAGGCACAAATCTTCTGTCCGCATAATGACACAGCTTAAGCGCCTCCTTAAATCCGTCGCTCAGTACCATTTCCAGAGAGATCGCATCTTTTCTCAAAACCAGGCGCCTTACATTATACTGAAGATTCTGTGAAAACAGCGCGCAGCTCTGAGCCATAAAAGAACGCCACAGTTCATCGGGATAACCATCCTTTATAAACTTTCTGAAACCCGTCACATATCCACTCTCATCATGAAATATCTCACCATTTACAAGACAGCCCAATGAGATCTGCGAGCATGAGCGCCACACAGCATCGGCGGTTCCTCTGTCAGAGGGTTCAGTCACATCATCTTCCGACCCGGACATATCCGCATCAAAAGATGTACACTGCTCATCATATTTTTCCAGCAGCTGCACTCCCTGTGTCTTTCCGATTATACCTTCCACAAAATCCTCAAAGCAAAACACTCCCACTCTGCCCTCTCCCTGAGGTGTATTGCGCCTTTCATATCCTCTGAAACTCTTATCCAGGATCTCATACCATTTTTTTAATTCTTCAGAATATTTTTCATGATCAGACCTTCTTAGCCAGATGCACACTCCCGGTCCCCAGTCATGATCCCGACTGTACACATCATCAAACCCATAGCAGTCCGATCCATATCCAAAAAGACCAAAGGCCGCTTTTTTCAAAATATCGGGATATTCCTTTTCCAGCACAGGACGCACTACCTCTTCAAAATATGCCCTGCACAGCCTAAGACCGGATCCGGCCGTGGTATAACCATCAGATCCGTACCATGCGTTTCCTGTATCAAGGCTAAAGTTTCGTTTCGCATCATAGCCCTCTAAACTTTGATCATCATCAAAACTTCCCGTATCGACTCCATGATCATATATGTCCTTACTGCGATCAGAAGTACGCAGATTCTCTGTCTCATCTCTGAACTCCTTCACCCTGTAAAAATAATCTGTGCATCCGAAATTCTGATATATGGCCGAAAGTGCCTTGTCAAAATATTCAGCCGCCCCGTCAAGATTCCCGGCGGCCTTTTCACACTCACCCAGACCGGTCACAGCCGCCGCATAGTGAGTATCAAAAATATGTCTTCCCTCAAATATGGCCACAGATTCATTGAGGTGAACCTTTGCAGCCTTTTCATCCCCTCTTCCATGGAGAATGGAATTACCCAGGTTCGCGTGTGTCACCGCCAGTTCAAAGGTATTGCCTTCGCGGTGAGCCTCCACTATTTCAAGAGCCTTTTCCAGACGAGCTATCGCATTCTCATAATCCTCCTGCTCCATATACACCAGGGACAGATTATTATAAAGGCCCGCAAAATCAAAGGCCCCGGGCTTTAGCACCCTGTCATATATCGCTTCCACCTCATGGTAAGCGGCGATGGCATCATCCAAAAGCCCTGCCGCCCGCTGCGCATTAGCCCTGTTTATGAGTGTCGTGGCATACTCTTTTGTCCCGGACAGCCCCGCACTCTCCATGATAGCCAGCGCCTTGTCGGAAAAAAGGATTGCCTCATCATAGCGGTTGACTTCACGATAAAATCCCACCAGTTCATTAAGGAGCGAAAGCACCGCGCCGGTGTCACCCTCACCCACAGCTTGCGTGAGACTCTCCGTCAGAAAGCCTTCCGCCTCCTTTTCCCTGTGGTTGAGGACCATGTTATCATATTCCTTCAGGACTTTGTTAATATCCATATATGCTCCATGTTTATATTAATAAATCATCTCATTTAAGATTCTTCCTGTTGCTTCGCACCCCTCGATTTTCATCCTAAGGGGTACCGCTTGCGGTGGATTCCTTAGGATATCCCGGGGCGGCATCACATCATTTCATGATGTGATCAGCGTCGCTACGCTCAGAATGACAAAACATTCAGATTGTCAGCGCTCCCGCCAGTCCCGCGAACTCCTTAAGCGACAGGGCTTCTCCCCTCACATTTACATCCAGTCCGAGACTTGTGAGCGCCGCAGCCACCTCATCCTTGGTATAATTCAGTTCCTCAAAATTCGCCACCGCATTTACCAGCGTCTTCCTGCGCTGGTTAAATGCGGCCCTTATCAGCTTAAACATCAGCTTTTCATCACTGACCTTTACGGGCTTGTCTTCATGACAGGTCAGGGTGATGACTGCGGAATCCACATTAGGCCTTGGTATAAAACAGTTCCGAGGCACATTTGCCGCTATATACGGATCGGCATAATAGGCCACCGCCAGGGACAGAGCGCCGTAATCCTTGGTGCCCTCCTTGGCCTGCATACGGTGCGCCACCTCGGACTGCACCATGACCGTTATACTTTTTAAAGGGATCTTTTCTTCGAATAATGACATGATGATGGGCGTAGTCACATAGTAAGGCAGATTGGCCACCACCTTTATGGGACGCCCCTGATTGTGCTTCTTCACGATCTCATTCAGATCCAGCTTTAGCACATCTTCATTTACCAGAATATAATTATCATATCCGGCCAGGGTCTCACCCAGCACGGGTATCAGCATTTTATCTATCTCCACGGCATATACCTGCCGCGCTTTTTCACACAGGCGCTGGGTCATGGCTCCCAGCCCCGGTCCTATCTCCAGCACAAAATCATCCGGCGATATGTCGGCTGCGTCTATTATCTTGTCCAGCACATGCATATCAATGAGAAAATTCTGTCCGAATTTTTTTCTTATGGAAAAATTATACTTTTGCAGGATCTCTATGGTATCCTGCGGAGTTTGTAATGTAGCCATATCCTGTACCTGTCACTTGACCTTGGTCAGATCGATCCATGAACCGAAAAGGTCGTCATAGGACGAGGGCGTAAAAGGATTCATTCCCGAAGCCGGAAACAGCGTCAGCTCGCCGAAATAAATCTTATGCTTTGCCAGATACAGATCCACCCGGATATAGGGATAATCCGCGCACAGCTTATCCGCGATCTGCAACATCTCATCCATTTCCCCGGGGCGTTCCAGTTTATGATCCGACTTTGAGTAATGACCTCTCACCAGATCCAGTTTCTCCCAGTCCAGTGTATAATGATCGTTCTTCATGCCATCCGGCGCAAAACGGTCATATATCACCTGCACCACTTTGGGATGTCCGTTATAACAGTGGATCTTGTAATCCGTCAGGTCATTTCCCCCGTCAAAATCCTCCATATACTTTTCCGCAAAAACCCTGGGCTTCACGTTTTTGTACTGCCATTCACGTCCCACCCAGTAATAATTCATTTTCAGACGCCGGGTTATCTTTTTCCGGGCCTTTTTCATATCAAAGGAAGCCTTGTCACGGCATATCACCACTCCACCGGAATCGTGGGTCACCTTGAGCACGAATTTATCGGGCAGGGAATCAAAATCTATCTCGTCAAAACTGTTCCAGATACCGTACACCGGATTGATATATTTCTCCCCGATCAGGTTTCCCACATACTTTTTTGCCTCATACTTATCGGCAAATACCGTGTAGATATCCCGTCTGTCATTCAGCTTAAGCCACTGCATCTTTTCATTGAAGGTCTGCGGATTTTCCAGATTTAATTTCTTACCCGTCCTCATGCGGTAATGCAGTCTTATAAACTGTTCATCGGTAAGGAATTTTTCCAGAAGCCTTACCTCATTTTTGCTCTCAGAGCTTAATAAATCCTTGATAGCCATTTTATTTATTATCCCTCAGAAGCTGATTCAGATGCTTCCACAGCTCGCCATAACCTGCAGATGCCGGCGTCACCGGTTTTTCTATGGGATTTTTCATGTTTTCTATGATGCTGCCGTTCTTTCCCATCACCATTATCCTGTTGCCGCAGGATATGGCTTCCTGTATGTTATGGGTGATGAAAAGGACCGTCATCTTTTCCTTTTCCTTGATACGGATAAGCTCATCCTGCATCTGGTTGCGGCTCATGGCATCCAGTGCGGCAAAGGGCTCGTCCATGAGGACTATTTCCGATCCCAATGCCATGGCCCTTGCTATGGCCACCCTCTGCTTCATACCGCCTGAGAGCTGGTGGGGATAATAGTCCTTATATTCCAGAAGATTAACCTTATCAAGATACTCCTCTGCCTTTTCCCTTCGCTCATTCTTATCGGTCATCCCGTTCAGCTTAAGAGGATAGGTCAGATTGTTAAGCACCGTCTTCCAGGGGAAGAGCTGGTTAAAATCCTGAAAAACCATGATCCTGTCGGTGCCGGGTCCTTCCACATCCTTGCCCTTTATCTGTATCACGCCCTGATATTTTTCAAATCCGGCTATGCACCTTATAAGCGTGGACTTACCGCAGCCCGAGGGGCCCAGTATGCACAGAAAATCCTCATGGTACAGATCAAAGGAAAGATCTGAAAGCACCAGTGTCGTGGGATTGTAATACTCTTTATGCAGATTGGCTATATGCAAAACAGGTTCCGTATTCAATGTGTCATCCCCCATTTCACTATAGTATTTTTCTCAACAGTTCTGAACAGGCCGTATTCCACCAGCAGTCCTATGAGCACGATCACGATGATGGTGGCAAAAATACCTGCTATGTCCAGATTGGTACGTCTGTCCGTAATAAAGTATCCGATGCCCAGGGCACTGCCTCCGCCGAAAACCATCTCCGCGCTGATAAGGCCTCTCCAGGCTCTGGCCCAGCCCACTTTTATACCTGAAAACAGACGCTCAAATGAGGCCGGAAGGTATACACCAAAAACCAGCCCCATTCCTTTAAGTCCCATATTTCTGCCCACCTCCGTATAGATGCGGGGTACGGCTTTAAACCCGTCGATTATACTGCGGGACATGGGCCAGATAACGGAATGCACCACCATGAATATGATGGCAGCATCCCCTATGCCCAGCCACAGTATGGCCACGGGGATCAGTGCGATACCGGGTATCAGATCGAACATGCACACGATCATATTATACACGGCCGCGGTCTGCTCATTGATGGAAGAGAGGCTGGAAAGCAAAAATGCCAAAACAACCCCTATAATAAGGCCCTCCACCAAAAGTCCCAGCGAATGCAGTATCATCTGCCCTAAGCTTCTGTCGGCAAAGGCTTTAACCAGCGCCTTTCCGATCATGGGAATGGACGGAAACAGAAGCTTAGGCCATATTTTCAGCTCAAAAAGCACCTGCCATAATACCAGGACAAAAATTATGAAAATTATCTGCGCCAGCAGTTTTTTCTTCATATATCGAAATTACTCACCTTTTACGTTGTCATATACCAGTTCATCAATGGAAGCAGGGCCCTCATCCAGGAAACCTTCTTCTACCATAAAGTTTGCCATGTTCATAACGCCCTTAAGCTCGGATGAATAAGATGATCTCTCATCACTCATCCATGTAAGGATATCCTCGGCGGAAGCGTCATAGCCCTGTGCCAGGATCTCGGCGGTCTGCTCGGGGTTAGCCTTGATAAACTCATTTGCCTCATCTACTGCAGTGATTATGGCGTTGTAAACCTCAGGCTTGTCATTCTTAAGAGCCTCGGGCACAACTGACACAAGTGCGGTGTTATCGGCAGGCCATACGGAAGGATCGATCGTGAGCTCATGGATATTTGCCTCCTCGTTTGTGGTCTCCATGAAGTTGTAGGGAGAGATTACCATGTGGCACTTAACCGCACCTGAAAGCATGGCTGCATAGCCGTCTGCGTTTCCGAGCTTTGTCAGATTAGCGTCAAGGGCGTGGGCGTCTCCCAGCTCCTTCTTTGCAGCCATAGCCAGAAGGATATGAGGCTGGCTGTTGATATTGGTGATGGCTATCTCATTATCACCGATATCCGCCAGAGTTTTTATGCTGTCATCGCTTGAAAGGATGGCATAGGGCTGTGCTGCCAGACCAAAAGCGATCTTATAAGGGCTGCCTGCCATAATACCGGTCACAGCCACGGGCACGCCCATGGATCCCACATCCAGATTTCCGGAGATAAGCGCCTCGTTAACTTCTGCGCCGTTGCTCATCTCCATCCAGTTTACCTTAATGTCTCCGCCGTAATTCTTCTCTATAAGTCCCTGATCCTTCATTACAAGCAGGGGTGCATAACCGATGCTTGACTGATAATTGATGCTGATCTCTTCAGCGGGAAGAGCCGCATCCACTGCTGCCTGATCTTCGGATACCGAAGTCTCCTCTGCGGCCTGCTCCGAAGCTGCCTCTGCAGCAGGCTCTGCATCTGTCTGTTCTGTCACTTCCGTAGCGGCTGCTTCCTGTACGGGCTCTGCCGCAGGCTCAGACTGTGCTGCTTCCTTTGCCCCGCAGCCTGACATAAGCAACGCTGAACTGATGATCGCAGTCATGGCGATCGCACTGATAAATTTTTTCATTTCTTTTTTCTCCTCAAAAATATATATTTGCTAATGCTGATAATCTATCTCGTTCAAAGTGTGCAAAAATTCATCGGTCATTACGATAGTTTTTCACCAGCAGATCAGCCGCTTTCATGGATGAAACTATATCCTGTGCACTCCATGATACATGAGTGAACAAAGTTTTTATCTCATTTGCAAGTCTCATCAGCAACTCATCATCATCCCTGTCAAGTCCGATATCCTCCAGGGTAAATGCATTATCATATCTGTCAAACTGAGCCACCACTTCCTTAATATATGACTCATCCTTTTTTTCCAGGAATAATTGGGTCAGTATACCGAAAGCCACCTTCTCCCCGTGCATCCTGTGACGGGTAGAGGGATATCTGGCAGAAGTATGATAAAAAGGATGGGCAAAACAATATCCGCCGGTCTGAGTCTGGAATGCTCCCGCAAATCCTGCCAGATATACTACGGAATCCACTATATCCTTTGCAGCCTGTCCGAAAATCCCTTTTTCTGCTTCCTCCAGAGCGGTAAATGTATATTTTTCCATCCTGTCATAAGCTATCTTCGTAGCATGGAAAGCCACATCCATGTGGATCATGGATGGATCACCCTCAAATACAGGTCTTACCTCATAGAATTTTGCAAAGGTATCCACGATACCCGAAAAAAGATAACGTCTGGGAGTCCTGAGCATGACAGATGTGTCCGCAAGCACCAGCCTGGGGGATTCCTTTAAAAGAATACGCCCCACATAAGAGCCCTCATCATCATACTGAATGACCAGCGCCGCCCAGGCTGCACAGGTAGCAGCCACCGTGGGAATGGTAATAACGGGAACATCCGCATACAAAGCGGCAGCCTTTGCGGCATCAAGGGAGCGACCTCCGCCGAGAGCTATGATGCAGTCGGCTTTGCTGCTGCGAACCTGCTCCTCGTAGTTTCGCATCTGTCTCTCAGAGGGAAAACCGGTAAAAGTCTCTACCGCCACAGGCGTTATACCCACACTGTCAAGCGCTTCCTTAAGCTGACCGTATGCAGCCTTAAGCGCCCTTTCACCGCCTATGATAAGCGGTTTTTCAGTATATTCGCGGATATATTCACCGCTGTCTTTTATGATATAAGGTCCGCTGAAATACTTTTGCGGATTCTTGATCAGCATATCGGGATCTCCCTTCCTGCCCCCAACGAAGCGTCAGGGGAGCCTGTCCTTCATCCTGGTATTGTCACCATACAAAACAATTTATATATTTTAGTATATCGCCGTAAAAAACACAAGAACAAAATTTCTGACTGTATTTTAGTCCACTGCTTCCGCTGCAGCATTTGCAGCAGCTGCTTCGGCAGCCTGAATAGCTGCGGCATTGGCTGCATTCACCAGATTATTGGCCACTTCCTTGCAGTGGTCTACCGACTGGGTGGAGATGGCCGCAGACATCATCCCCGTCACATCCCCCTTTGTACCAAAGGTGACGATCCTGGGCACAGCCTGATAATAACTGGAGTTTACTCTTACTCTCTCTTTTTCTTCTCCGTTTTCCTTTACTATCTTATAATAATTAGCACTGTAACCCGTATGTGCACTCTGTGCAGTGATGTAACCCACAGGCTGGTTGGGATCGGCTATGACCCTGGGATCCCCGGGCTCCGTCTCCTGCACTACTTCCGTCTCAAAAGAAAGAGAACGTGAAGGATCCCTGGTCTCCTTTCCATAGATGGTAAAGGTAATCTGTTTATCATCCGAGGTGGTACCCTGAATATATATGGGATATTCAGTGGAATTTGTAAATTTAAAATCCTTGCTGGTGCCGGATATGGCCGCATCTGCTGAAATATCCACATAAGAAACTATCATGGAATGATTGGAACGCTCATCCACCTGCAGTTCAGCCCGAAGCACGGCATTATATAACGTGGAAGACACCTGGCAGATACCTCCGCCCAGAGTCTCCACCACCAGGCCCTTATTATAGGAACCGGCCAGCTTATAACCGTTTTCCTCGGTAAAGGGACTCACGCAGCTGTAAACGGAAAGCTGCTGTCCCGGATAAAGTACTTTTCCGTTAATGAGGGAGCAGCCGTTGCGCACGTTTGCAGTCCTGCCTGCACCCGATGAAGTAAAGCCGGTAGTATAAGTCCCCAATACATCCTTTACGTCCTTAAGATCTTGAGCGGAATGCTCAGGCTCATAAACCTCGGTTATCATCTGGGTATGACCGTATTCATCCCTGTCCCAGAAGATTTCCATATAAGTTTTTACCCTGAGGGCGGAAGCCTGTGTATTTATGCGCTCTCCGGCCACGCCATCGGTGATGATGAACTCACCGCCTTTTCTCGTAATGGATGCATCGCAGGCTTTTTCATCAAAGATGCTGCACTTTTCCTTTATCACATTTTCAATGACAGTTTCATCAAATTCCAGATTAATATCAAAAACCTTATCGTGGGCAGCCAGATCTTTTTTATCTTTATACCGACTTATAGGATTTCTCTTATGCCCCAGTGCATAGGCTTCCTCGATAAGCTCCGGATTAGCCCACTTCATCCCCAGCTCCGAAACCTTAAGTGTAACCGTATTTCCTCCCACCACGTCCACTTTTATGGAAAGATCTTTAAGACCATTTACGTAATCTTCCACGGTTTTTCTGGCCGCAGCAGGGCTCATGCCGGAGAGCTTAATGTCTCCCGCATAAATCCTGTCAAGTATGATATCGTCATCTGCCGAAGCAAAAGCTGATACGCAATAGATCAAGACAAATGCAACAGTCAGACAGATGAGCGCATATATTTTTCCGATACTCTTTTTATATTCCATGGAATTTGATATAATAAACGCTGTGATTTTCAGAATCCCGAAACGCCTGAGATCATCAGGGGGATTATCATGGCCAGAGCCAGGATCACGATGATGATAATGCTGATGACACGACGGTTTTTATTTTGAAACCATTTAAACATAACTAATCCTTTCCTTAAAATTAAGAGGCAAAAATGAAACTTCCTTTTTTAACAATATTTCTGGTGTTTGTCATAGTGCTCACCGTCAGGCTTCAAATGTCAAAGCGCAGTGAAAAGGATGTCAACAAGGAGTTCTGGGAGAGAGAACTTCGGGCTAACTCCGTCCGAAGAAAAGATATTGAAAATCTCCCTTACATTCCTTTTGATCCCGCTATGATACCGGAGCATCCCGAGCTTGACGATGAGCGCGTAAACGAATATATCACAGAGCTCAAGGGCCTTAAAGGAAAGCGTATCCTCAACTGCACTGGACAGACCAATACGGATCTGAAGCTGGAGTATGGCGCAGCAAATATAACAAAGCTTACCGAATACGATGGCAATTATACTATTTTAGTGCGTACTATTGCAAGACTTGCGGAAAAATATCTTATACATTCCGCCAGATTTCTGGAGGATGTGTCCACAGCGGAAACTCCCAAAGATGGTCAGGAGCAGGCTTTTACGCCAAAAACAACCAGTCTCCAAAGCGATCAGGAGCAGTTTTTTAAAGAGCAGTCCTCCACCCTTAAGGCCGATGCGCAAAAACTTTTGGAATACGGCATATCCATCGGCACCGATGTGCGTCTTAACTATGAGCTTTTGGGACAGCTCTACGCAGAAAATAACGATTTTGCAAAAATAGAGGGCCTCAAGGCAACTGCCGAGACCCTGAATTCTCTGAGCAAAGAACCCATCTTAAGAATGCTGGACCGGCTGATGCCGGTATGATCTTTGTAATCGAATAAACAAATATGATCAGGTAATGTCGATCTCCCAAATTGATTAGGTTTTAGTACAGACGAATCGGAAGAAATGTGAATTCGTATGTATGACTTTTGTTCACCAGACGGACGAAATATGAAAAACATATTTTCGTCTGTATTATTTTTGAGTTTTGGTACGGACGAAATGACAAAAATGTGACTTCGTATGTATGACTTTTTTTCACCAGACGGACGAAATATGAAAAACATATTTTCGTCTGTATTATTTTTGAGTTTTGGTACGGACGAAATGACAAAAATGCGATTTCGTACGTACGCCTCAAGAACACCATACGGACTAAATGGAAAAAACGTCCATTCGTCCGTATTATTTTTGAATTATGACACGGATAAAGGAGAAAAATCTATTGATTTTCACCTTATACACATGATATGTTTAATCAGATCATATGAGAACTATTATATATAAGAAAGAGGAAAACCATGGGCACATTTAAGACTATCGAAGAGGCAAGAGAACATTTTAAGAATGATAAATTTGCAACTAACGCAGGTGTTATGATAGATGAGATGACCGAGGACAGCAGTACCTGCACCCTCGTATTGACTGATGATCATAAGAATGCATACGGCGGCATCATGGGAGGCGTCATATTCACATTAGCGGATCTGGCCTTTGCCGTGGTCGCCAATCAGATCCACCGCCTGTCAGTAGCCTCTCAGGTCAGCATCAATTATCTGTCCGCTCCAAAAGGATCAAAGCTAATCGCCAAAGCAAAGAGCATTAAGAGCGGAAAGACCACCACAGTCATAAACGTGGAAGTGACCGACGACACTGGAAGATATGTGGCACTTTTCACCGGAACTGCGTTTAAACTTTAAGCGTTATCTGATCAGGCGTTTTCCATATCCTGTACAAAATCCCGGATCGAAGTGTACTTATCCACGTCATCAAACCACTTGATAAGAACATCCATATCGGAAACATCCATTATCTTTTCCTGAAGAGCAGCGTCTACTTCTCCGACTTTATTAAGACGCCTGATGAGCATCATGGCAACGCCTTTAGCTTCAGATTTTCTATCGCGTTCATCTAAAATTCTGCACATTTTTACTGTCCTTTCTTTATCTGCTGCTTCATTTGCCGCGGTGTATAATTTTGAATCATTTGCCAATATTCCGGCCAAAGAAAGCATATCCCTGCCAAATTCTTTATCCGACTCCGTTCCGGAGTAAAGCACACTAAGAATTTCAGACAGTTCCCTAAGTTTTCTGTTCTTGAAATTATAACGCTTATCATGTCCTAAAGCAATCAGATACATAGAGTAATCCGGTACGATCTTTTTCAGGCTCTCATCTATGTTAAGCATATCATGTAGACACTTTGGTCCATCCCAGGGACTTTCACCTGTATACAGCACCAAACTAATTATAGGCATAACTCTGTAATCCTTTGGAAGCTTTGACAAATATTCATCGGCAGTCCATTTTGTTTTCTCTTCGGGAACAACTGCGGACTTTACCTGTTCAAGATATCCCAGAGAATCATATATCATTGACCTAAGAGGCTGAGTATAGTTTATTTTATCCTGCTCTTCCAGACATAATATCACAAAGCATACGCCGGATTTTAACGCTGCATTAAAGATGTCGGCATATATTTCATTATCTTTAAAAAAGTCTTTCAATGCTTCGTTGGGTTTTGGCATTTTCCCCATAGACACCCCTTCTTCAATCATGTGATTTATGATGCAAGCATTCACAGCACCTAATCACTACTGAATATATTCAATTATACCTCTGAGAATATGGCACGAAAGAAGTGCCTCCAGAAATGAATTTAAAAAGAGCATAATACCAAAGCTGAAAAAAGTCCAGCCGTAATTTTGCACAAATCATCTATTGTACATTTCAAAACAAAAGCCCGAAAAGCCTTATAAACAAAGACTTTCGGACTTATCAAAGGCTATTGAAAAAGCTTTCACTCCAGATACTTGATTATGTTCCAAGCATCAGACTTTCCATGAATTAATTTCCCTTCCGCTGTCATCTATGAGACAGAATCATCAGCCAAAAATGCAAGACTTAACTATTGATTAGGATGAAAAACTGCCTATCATTTCTAAAGTATCCATAGTTGCTGAATCGGAATTAAAATCCATATATATTGTCCCGTTCATTTCATAAAATCCCAGATACGTAGCTCCATCCTCAGTATATATAGCATAAAGTGCTTCATAACCACTATCAGACCAAGAACTCATATCTGACACAAGATAAACAGGTTCAGACGAAATATAATTGCCCTGATAAAATAAATCTGCAGTACCTATTTCATCGCCATCCACATCTGAATATGCATAAAAATCAACGCTATAATCCTTTCCCTCGTAATGGCCAGCATAATTCATTGCATCATAATCGTAGTCCCATTTTTCATCTGTATACCTATTATCTGATTCACCATTTACTGCATTAACAGAATCATACCCGCTATTGACTCCACCAACAAATATACCTTTATCAACATCTTGCAAATCAATAACTATGTCTGAATCTGCCGGTTCTAATTCAATACACTTTACACTATACGGATCAACACGAATTCTAAGAACAGCGTCCATTTTTCTTCCATGCGAAAGAGTTCCTACAGTTTGTCTGTTATCAGAAATGGGATCAGTAGTATCTACATGATAATCGTCAGCATATGCATTAAAACTCCAGTAAGCTATGATCACATCGATATTTCCAATATTTTTAACAGAATACAAAACCTCTACATACCGCTCCCCGTCATAACTGTCTTCACAAACATTAGTTTCAGTAATAACTATCTCGCATTGATCATATATAAATGTTTCTCCAACTTTATATCGTTTCTTTTCATTTGCATATTCAGATGTGTCACTATCCCCACTATCCTTGGATGATTTATCCGTCTGTTCCTCTGTGTTTGAGCCATTCGCATCCGTATCACCCACCAATTCATTGATTGGAGTATTCACTAATTCATCTGCGATTTGTTTTGCTGAATAGTCACCCGCTTCACCACATCCTCCCAAAAATATCAAACATACAAGCACATATATTATTAAACAGTTCCGCTTCATCCTTTTAACCTCCAAAAGACACTTAAATAAAATAAAACTACTCCTACATTCACAAATATCGCCGCAAGTATTCCAAACAAAATTTTTAACCCAGTATTCTTAAATTTAACCAGAATCATTCCAAACATTACTCCCGTCTCACATATCGACAATGAGAATAATCCATTATATAATTTCTTAAAAAATACATCCTCTATTCCATATGCAAGACATATTTCAAAAATAACTATGGAAGAAATAAACGTGACTATTATTAGCGCAACTATATGTCCAATCTTCATACTCTATCTCCTTGCTCCCCTACTATTACATAAAAAAGTGAACATCTATCGTAATATTATCATATTTGTCCAAACAAGTAAACTTCAAAAATAGACTTTTTATGCATAATAAACCAATCACATAGTTAACTAATGGTATTCTGTAATTTAAACTATGGTACGTGTGAGGTTTAGTTTTATGAAAGATTACAAGATATCTGAGATTGGAAAACGATTGTCAAAGCTAAGACATTCAAAGAAAATGACTCAGGAAACACTTGCCGAAATACTGGATGTGTCTACAAAACACATAAGCCACGTTGAACGTGGCTGTGCCTCCTTATCTCTCGGCAATCTTGTTGAAATATGCAAAATTTTTGATTGTAGCTTGGATTACCTTGTTTTAGGCAATTCTAACAATGCTGTCCTGAAATATCTCCCTGATACAATAATATCAATACTCAACTCCGGAAACATCGCAGACATAAATATGCTAACACGGTATTTAGAAATCTATGCTGAACTATATGAACAAAAATAAATTCAAAGCACACACTTACTTCAATATTATATATTTAACAGATCATCCATCATGATCACGTTATCAAAAACACCATCTATATTCATTATTCTTAATTCAATTTGTGTTGTTATAATCCCCACAAAAAATTATAATAAAGAAAAACCGATAGGAAAAAAAGTACAAAAATCAGGAAAGGAAATTCTAAGGTGGAAAGCATTGGGCACATTTAAGACTATCGAAGAAGCAAGAGAACATTTTAAAAACGATAAATTCGCGACTAACGCAGGTGCGATCATAGATGAGATGACCAATGACAGCAGCACCTGCAGCCTCATATTGACTGACGATCATAAAAATGCATACGGCGGCATCATGGGCGGCGTCATTTTTACCTTGGCCGATCTGGCCTTTGCCGTAGTAGCAAATCAGATCCACAGCCTGTCAGTGGCGTCCCAGGTCAGCATAAATTATCTGTCCGCTCCAAAAGGATCAAAGCTAATCGCAAAAGCAAAGAGCATAAAAAGCGGAAAGACCACCACCGTTATAAATGTAGAAGTGACCGATGACACCGGAAGATATGTGGCGCTCTTCACCGGAACCGCATTTAAACTTTAAACGTTATCTAATTAGGCGTTTTCCATGTCCTGTACAAAATCCTGAATCGAAGTGTACTTATCCACGTCATCAAACCACTTAATAAGAACTTCCGTATCGGAAACGCCCATGATCTTTTCCTGGAGAGTAGCGTCTACTTCTCCAACTTTATTAAGGCGCCTGATAAGCATCATAGCGATACCCTTAGCTTCACCTATAGCAATACCCTTTTCTTCATTCTTTCTATCTCGTTCATCTAAGATCCTGCACATTTTCTCTCTCCTCCCCTTATCTGCTCCTTCATTTGCTGCATTGTATAGTTTTAAATCGTTTGTCAAAATCCCGGCCATGGAGAGCATATCCATGCCGACTTCTTTATTGGAGTCTGTTCCTAAGTAAAGTGAACTGAGGATTTCAGACAGTTCCCGGAGTTTTCTGTTTTTGAAATTATAGCGCGTATCATGGCCTAAATCAATCAAAAACATGGAATAATCAGGTACGATCTTTTTCAGATACTCATCTATGTTCAGCATATCGTGTAGACATTTAGGGCCATCCCAGGGCTCTTCACCTGTATACAATACCAGGCTGATTATAGGCATGAGTCTGTACTCTTTGGGAATCTTAGACAGATATTCATCAGCAGTCCATTTTGTTTTATCTTCGCTCACAACCGCAGACTTCACCTGCTCAAGATATCCTAAGGAATCATATATCATTTCCCTGAGGGGCTGGGTGTAGTTTATCTTGTCCTGCTCCTCTAGGCATAAGATCACAAAACATATGCCTGTTTTGGATATCCGGACTATATCCCGGATCCGTTTGATTTTTATCACTTGCCGGCCTACCTCTATGCTGTTTTCGAAGGTCGTGTCGCCTTCAGATAGATCATCTCCTTTAAAATACTGTTTCCCGTCAAAAAATGCTGCATTGAAGACGTCGGCGTAAATATCGTTGTCTTTAAAGAAGTCCTTCAATGCTTCGTTGGGCTTTGGCATTTTTCCCATAGTTTCCCCCTTTTTCAAATAGTGTTAGCGTAGAGTAAAATCCTCCCACGCTAACAATTACGATATGCATAGAATAGAAACATGCTATACACGAATACTACTATGTCTGATATATTAATTTGTGGTTCTGGGAATATGGCACGAAAGAAGTGCCTCCAGAAATGAATTTAAAAAGAGCATAATACCAAAACCAAAAAAAGTCCAGCCATAATTTTGCACAAATCATCTATTTCCAGTTCAAAACAAAAGCCCGAAAAGCCTTATAAACAAAGACTTTCGGACTTATCAAAGGCTATTGAAAAAGCTTTCACTCCAGATACTTGATTATATCCCGGGCCAGCAGGCTTTCCATGGACATATCTTCCGCTGCTGCGTCTCCTGCCTTCGCATGCAGGGCCACGCCCAGAGCAGCCGCTTTATACGCTCTCATGCCTGACGCCAGGAGTGCGGCTATGATACCGGTAAGCACATCTCCGGAACCGGCTGTGGCCATGCCCGAATTACCCGCCAGATTTATTATGCATTTCCCTGTCGTATCAGAGGTGATGGTCCGGGCGTCCTTTAACACCGTCACCACATCATAACTTCTGGAAAAATCCATCGCCGTATCTATGAGATGGGATGTGATCTCCGCGGGATTAAGTCCCGTCAGACGGCTCATCTCGCCTACATGGGGAGTGATGACTATATCCTGACTATGTCCCGATAAAAGCTCCGGATTCTTAGCCAGTATATTCAACGCGTCCGCATCCGCCACCACGGGCACCTGTGTCTGCTTAAGCGCAAAGTGAGTAAGATCCTTTGCCACCTGAGACTGTCCGATACCCGGGCCTACCGCTATACAGTCACACCATTTCAGATACTCCTCCAGTTCCTTCTTTTTTATGGGGTTCTTTTCGGTATAGGTTCCCACCATGGCCTCGGGGAAAAGCTGTATGATGGTATCCCTGTTCCTTTCGTGGGTGAGGATCCTTAACATGCCCGCGCCCATCCGCATGGCCGCCAGTCCCGACAAAACGGCGGCGCCGCATATATCCTCGCTACCGGCTATGAGCAGGATCTTGCCAAAGGTTCCCTTATTTGAATAGGCCGGCCTCTCCGGCAATTTTATCTCATCATCATCCAGAATATATATCTGGGAATTATCCCTTAAAAGAGAGGTCACGCCCTCGGGTATGCCTATATCATTAAACACCAGTTGCCCGCAGCAGCCCGCTCCGGGATAAAGGAGCTGACCCAGCTTGCAAAAGCCGAAGGTTATGGTCAGATCCGCATTCACCGCCACGCCCATGACCTGTCCCGTGGTAGCATGGATTCCCGAAGGCATGTCAAGTGCCATGACCTTTGCACCCTTTTCCTTAAACAGATTTATCTTTGACACGCAGGTGGCGTATTCCCCGGTGATCTCCCGATTCAGGGAAATGCCGAAAATACCATCCACCACTGCGGTATATCCGGTATCCTCTATAAGTTCCGTCAAAAAAGAGGCCTTGTAAGCTTTCAAAATAAAAAGCTGTTTCTTAAAGGCCTCCGAACCCCTTTCCTGATCGCCGCAGATGTATATGTCGGGAGTGATCCCGTCTTCCATCAAAATCCTGGCCACTGCCAGAGCGTCGCCGCCGTTATTTCCGGTACCGGCCATCACCAGCACTCTGGTAAGGTCAAAACCGCATTCCGGTTTCCTCAAAATATCCACAGACGCAAGAGCGGCCCTTTCCATCAGTACCAAAGAGGGCAGACCGTATGTATCCTGCGCTGCCTTATCAGCCTTTGCCATCATTTCGCCGGTTAAAATTCGTCTCATGATTACCCCCTTTTTAAACCCTTTAGCGTATCCTTACCTCTATCTCATCCGTCAGCTTATCGAAGGATCCTTCATAAATGATATTCAGCAGCTTATCCAGACAGCGAAGGGCCCTCTTCACATCATCAAGCGTCAAAGAGCCGTTCTCCAGCGCCTCCTCAAACTCATCCAGATCCACCACCTTCACAAAACCGTCGGGATACACGATCACATCAGCCAGAAGATCCCTGAACACCCATTTATTCTCCCTGGGATATTCCTCATAATCGATTATATCACAATACCAATAGAGCAGGTCCCCATTCTCATAAAGAAACTTGCTGACCTTAAAACCTTCCCTTAAAAAATAGCAGGAATAGCCATGATGCAGATCCTTTTTCGGATGCAGTGCATTCCATGCCGTAACTATCACCCTGTCGTCAAAATATAAAAGCTTGTCGTCCGTAAGCGGCACGCACTCATCCGGGATTATCCTCTTTCGATATAATTTCGGTTCCGACATGTTACTACCTCCCCTAT
>JAFRWW010000014.1 GCA_017441585.1 Lachnospiraceae bacterium | reverse complement strand
TTTGCAGCATACTGAAAAGCCGTTGCTTGATGCCGGAGTATCACCGGAGGATGTTCGGGCAATTCTAAGTCATGGGTATGGTATAGTTAATGATGTGGAGCCGGTCACAAATATGGAAAAGAGCCTTTTTACAGTGGATGAACTGACCGGTATCATTCAGGCGTGTGCCAGGATGCGTCCTAATGGGATTACCGATCTGGAGACAAAAAGTTTCATGAAAAAATTTAAGGATAAGCGTTTCGCAGCCAAGTGTGACAGAGATACCATCAGAAAAGGCTGTGATATGCTCGGAATGGAAGTGTCGGAGGTTGCTGCTATTTGTATAGACGGTATGAAGGCCCACGCCGAAGAGATCGGACTTTTGGGACAGAATCAATAGTTTTCTAAAAAATGTAAAAACCTTCACATAGGATAAGGAAACTCAGATGAAAGAAACATGAGATCACGGATTCATTTATCAGAGCATTTTACATACGGTAAACTGCTGAGGTTTACGTTGCCGTCAGTTGTGATGAATGTATTTGCATCCCTGTACATCGTTGCGGATGGGTATTTTGTCGCCAATTATGCGGGTAAAACGGAATTTGCAGCTGTCAACCTGATCATGCCGGTTTTGAATATCCTGGGAGAAACCGGTTATATGTTTGGGGTAGGAGGCAGTGCGCTGATCGCAAAGACGCTGGGGGAAAAGAACCGGGAGCAGGCGAACCGCCTGTTTTCCCTGATCGTTCTGGTGACTTCCTGTCTGGGCGTGTTGATGATGGTAGCAGGATTTATCTTCATGCCGCAGATCACAGCCATGCTGGGTGCGAAAGGGAGCCTTCTTGAATACAGTGCGCTGTACGGACGGATTTTTATTCTTGCCCTGCCCGCATGGATATGGGTGTATGAGTTCCAGCTTTTTTTTGTAACTGCCGAAAAGCCGGGACTGGGACTTGCGGTCACTATATGTGCAGGATTATGTAATGTTGCGCTGGATGCGCTCTTTATCATCTGCTTTAAGTGGGGGATTGTCGGTGCTGCGGCAGCTTCGGCGTTATCCCAGATAGTAGGTGGTGTGCTTCCGATTATCTACTTCGTCCGAAGGAATAACAGCCTCCTTAAACTGGTGAAGCCGGTGTGGGATGGCAGGGCGCTTATCCACTGCTGTATAAACGGTTCCTCGGAATTCATGGCGGAAGCCGCATCGTCCTTGGTGGGGATCATATATAATACACAGCTGCTTAAGTATGCGGGCGAGGATGGCGTTGTCATTTACGGCCTCCTGATGTATGTGAGCCTTATTTTTACTGCTATTTTCGTAGGGTATTCTAATGGCATAGGGCCGGTGTTCAGCTATCATTACGGTGCGCAGGATCAAAGTGAACTTAAAAATCTGTTAAAAAGGAGCCTGATCATCATCGGAGTCACATCCGTCATGATGTTTGTTATTTCCGAATCAATGGCCCATCCGTTTTCCGCTTTGTTTTTGGAAGACGCGTTAAAATTGCTGCCGGATGCCGTTCATGCATTTCGGATTGCTTCTGTTGCTTACCTGTTCACAGGAATGGCTGTTTTCGGCTCGGCTTTCTTTACTGCCCTTAATAATGGACCAATATCGGCGCTGATATCTTTTTTGCGGACATTTGTGTTCGAGCTCGGGGCTGTGCTCATGCTGCCGGTGCTGCTCGGAGTGGAGGGCATATGGTATTCTGTAGTTTTCGCAGAACTGATGGCAGCTGTCACCGGAAGTATCTTTATGGTTGCTTTTCGAAAGAAATATCTCATATAACAGAGTGACAATCGGATTTATTTTTTTTAGGCAGAAAGGAGAGGACAAGATGAAAGTAGGTATTTTAGGTGCAGGCGGGATAGCAAAAAAGATGGCAGAGACGATAGCTCCCCTTAAGGATGTGGAGAACTATGCTATCGCAGCCAGAGATTATGACAGGGCTGAAGCTTTTGCCAAGGAATGGAATTTTGAAAAGGCGTATGGCTCATATGAGGATATGCTGGGGGATGAAAAAGTAGATCTGGTATATATCGCAGTTCCGCATTCCCATCATCATAAATGGACGATCGAGGCATTGAACGCCGGAAAGAACGTATTGTGTGAAAAGGCCTTTGCCGCAAATACGAAGCAGGCTGAGGAGATGATCGATCTGGCCAAAAAGAAGGGGCTGCTGCTCACGGAAGCCATATGGACCAGGTATATGCCTTCACGTAAGATCATAGAGGATATAGTCGGAAGCGGCACGCTGGGAAAGATAATGACTGTTGATTCCAATCTCGGTTACAGGATAAATATGAACGAGCGTATGGTGAAGCCGGAGCTTGCAGGAGGGTGCCTGCTGGATCTTACGGTTTATACGCTGAATTTTTCCAGTATGATCCTTGGAAATGATATTAAACGGATCTCTGCTTCGATGGTGCCGACAGATACGGGAGTGGACGGTCAGGATTCGGTAATGCTTGAATATGCCGACGGCGTGATGGCCAGCATGTTCACGACTATGTATGGTCTTACGGATCGCAGAGGTCTGGTCTGCGGCACGGATGGTTTTATGTGTGTACAGAATATAAACAATCCGGAAAAGATCACTGTTTACGAGCCTGACAGGTCACAGTACAAGATAAAGGAAGAGATCGTGGTTCCTGAGCAGATCACCGGTTATGAATACGAGGTTCTCGCCTGTAAGAAAGCACTCGAGGATGGACTCACGGAGTGCAGTGAAATGCCCCATAGCGAGACTCTTACGATCATGAAGCAGATGGATGAGATCAGAAGACAGTTCGGCATCGTATTTCCGTTTGAAAAATGATCATGAAGCCTTGGAGAAGATGGCGGGCAGTTAATGTTCGGCGACTTTGCCTCGGCGCAGCCCCGAATGGGCGACCAGTTTAGGCTTGGAAGACATTATCTGTTTATCAAAAACGGAGCTGTGCTCAGGCTTGACAGCATTACCGATATAGTAAATCATAAGTGGGCAAAGAAAGAGGGGGTGGAGGCATCCTATAAATTCTTTGTGCTGGAAATAATAGAGATCGCAATGTATGGTATTGGTGTGTTGTGTGCGATCGTTGTTTCAATTATCACTATCGTCAGGTGGTGAGTAAACGGAAGGTTAAGTCATGTCAGTAGAAAACGGTGTATGGATAATGAAGGGGCGAGAGACGTCCGGGGGACGTCTGTTCCGAGCCGACCGGAGCGGAGCGGAGACGGATTGGGATCACCCGGAGTGCATCCATACGGTAGAAGAATTAGAAGAATACATAGAGGCAGTGGGGTTTCTGCCTCTTTTTGCCAATGAGGTAGAGGGCTTTTCCGTAGAGGAGTGGACGGATCCCGGATGTTGGTGGACCGGAGATGAAGATACGGATCCCTGGCAGTGGCGTGAGATCATCGCCCGCCGTCAGAAGATTGCGTATGGCAAGTTTTTTGATAAGAAAGCCGGTTTTATCTCTCTTAAGTGGTTGCCTTATTTTGTCAACAGTCGCCGGTCAGGCTATGATTATGATGCCCGTTGGCAGGATGGTCTTTCGGGGCGGCGTGAAAAACTCATAATGGACTTTTATGTCGGTGAAGATGCAAACGGTGACACTCTGTGGAAGGACGAGAGGATATTGTCTACAGAACTAAAGAAAAGGGCAGGTTTTGGTAAGCAGGGCGAGAAAAACTATCCGGGAATCCTTACACAGCTCCAGATGGAGACGTATCTGGTCATCTCGGATTTTGAGCGTAGGAAGAATAAAAAGGGCCATGAGTATGGCATGGCGGTATCCATTATGTTTCCGCCGGAGAAGCTGTGGGGCTATGAGGCTGTCACCGCTGCATATAAGGAATCTCCCATGAAGTCCTGGCAGAGGATCTTTGATCATGTGAAGGAAATGTATGAGGAAGCGGATGATGCTGCCGTGATGAAGATCGCCGGTAAGACGCCGGAGGAATAATGATGAGTAGTGAAAAATCCGAGATCGGCGATGATATCATGCAATGACGGATTCAGACCGGTTAGTTTTCTACTTGAAGCGATGGATGAGTGAGTGTTCCTACATTTTTCCATTTCGTCCGTACTTACATTCAACTTACACTCAAAAATAATACAGACGATCTCAGCGTTTTTCTCATTTCGTCCGTACACATTTTAAAGCAATACGGACGATTCGGTATTTTCCTTATTTTCGTCCGTACTTACATTCAAAAATAATACAGACGATCTCAGCATTTTTCCCATTTCGTCCGTACGCACTATAAAGCA
>JAFRWW010000013.1 GCA_017441585.1 Lachnospiraceae bacterium | reverse complement strand
TGCTTTTGAGGGCAGGTCTGACAGCAGGCCTGTGACTACGGAACCTGCTCTTTGTCCGGAGGATGCTTACAGATATAAAGGGATAGGACGCATACATGAGATAACTCTTGGCGGTCTGGCGGATATGATATCATCATTTAAGGACAGCGCGCCGGAGTCTGCGACAGACCTTCTTACAGCAGCCATGTATGCTACCTATCTAAGTTTTACGAAATGAGGTTTATGAAAATGGGAAAGAAACTTAAAGTAATGACCATACTCGGAACCAGACCGGAGATAATCCGTCTGTCCGAGGTTATGAAAAAATGTGATGAATACTTTGATCATGTAGTGGTACATACCGGTCAGAATTATGATTATACCTTGAATCAGGTTTTCTTTGAGAATCTGAAACTCAGGGAACCGGACGTTTACCTTGACAGCGTAGGGGCTGATCTGGGTGAGACCATGGGAAATATTATTGCCAAGTCCTACAGTCTCATGGTTAAGGAAAAGCCTGATGCGGTCCTTATCCTTGGTGATACGAATTCCGCCCTGTCGGCTATAAGTGCCAAGAGGCTTAAGATACCGATCTTTCATATGGAGGCCGGAAACAGGTGTTGGGACTGGAATGTGTCAGAGATGATAAACCGTAAGATTGTGGATCATATCTCTGATATCAATCTTCCTTACACAGAACATTCGAGGCGTTATTTATTATCTGAAGGTATAGACGGAAAGACGATATTTGTGACCGGATCGCCTATGAAAGAAGTGTTATCTTATCATAAGGAAGAAATAAATAACAGCACTGTGCTTAATGATCTGGGCCTTGAGGAAAAGGGTTATATCCTTGTTTCTGCCCACAGGGAAGAGAATATAGATCTGGAAGACAATTTTATGTCCCTGATGAATTCCATAAACCATATTGCAGAAAAATATAATCTTCCTGTAATTTATTCCACGCATCCCAGATCCAGGAAATTCATAGATCAGAGGAATTTCAAATTTCATCCCCTGGTACAGAATATGAAGCCCTTTGGATTTTTCGATTATAATAAGCTTCAGATGAATGCTTACTGTGTTCTTTCCGATTCGGGCACACTTTCGGAAGAGAGTGCCATGCTGAATTTCCCGGGAGTGCTCATCCGTACTTCCACCGAAAGACCAGAGGTACTGGACAAGGGTACGGTAGTCATAGGTGGCATAAAGGAAGAGGATGTGGAGCAGGCAGTGGAGCTTGCGGTTTCCATGTATGAGAATAAAGAGCCTGTGGTACAGCCGCCGGATTATGCGGATGAAAATGTATCCGTAAAGGTGGTCAAGCTGATCCAGAGCTATACCCATATAGTAAACAAGACGGTGTGGCTTAAATGAGGATACTGGTTAATGACATAGCCGCGTCCAAGACCGGAGCTCTGGCTATTCTGATGGATTTTTATGAATATGTAAAGGTTCATCATCCGGAGCATGAGTGGATATTTCTGACGGGGATCGACTGTATAAAAGATCCGCCGGAAAACATAACTGTCCATGTCATGGTTGATGTTAAGCGTTCCCAGAAGGACAGACTGAGATTTGATCTCATGACGGGAAGCAGGTTTCTGGAAGAGTTAAAACCTGATATAATTTTATCCCTTCAAAACACGCTTACAAAGGGAAGCATCCGCAGAAAAACAGACCTTTATTCAAAAGACGGAAAGCTGCTGGCCAAGGCGGGAAATAAGATCCCTCAGGTGCTGTATGTGCATCAGCCTCTTGGATTCCAGAAAAATAAAAAGTTTTCTTTCCTGAAAAAAGAAGAGAGGGAGTATGCCGTATATCAGTATCTTATAGGTGCGCTGATAGATGCCTCCGTAAAGCGTGCCGACAGGGTGATCGTTCAGACAAAATGGATGAAGGCTGCCGTTGAGGAAAAGACGGGGACAGCCGGGGACAAAATATTCTGCGTCCTTCCGGATGTGGGAGATATGTCCTCCTACAGACTTAGTTCGTCTCAGGATTTTGACAGAACCCATTTTTTCTTTCCCTCCGGAGAGATCCTGTATAAGAATCATGAACTCATTTTAAAGGCAGCAAAGCTGTTAAATGACAGGGGGATTAAGGATTTTAAGGTTCATTTTACACTGGCTTCCCTCAAGGATGTGACTGAGAGGGAATACCCTGATCCTAACGGAAATATTTATTATTCGGGACGAGTCAGCAGACAGGAGGTCCTTATGGAGTACTCGAAGGGGACGTTGCTGTTCCCTTCATATATAGAGACCTTTGGCGTACCACTGGCTGAGGCCCGGGAAGTGGGCACCATGATCCTGGCATCGGACTGTCCCTTTTCGTTGGAGGTTTTGAATGGGTACCAAAATGCCCGCTTTTTTGATCCTTTCAATGAAAAGGAACTGGCGGATCTCATGGAGCAGGTGATAAAAGGTGAGGTGGCCCCCGTCATCGAACCGGTCGGAAATGAGGAAAAAGAGCGGGAGTGCAGCTACGGTGAGATAGTCAGGCTCGTGGTTGGGATGATATCCGGATAGGGTTACATAAGATTTGTAACTACATCGATATGATATTTACTAAAACTTCCCACTTGATGATAAAATAGGCAATTTATGTCATTCTGAGCGCAGCGAAGAATCTTTATAAAGATATAAAAAATGTGATTGGATTGAAATAGTTTACATAAAACAAATAAAGGATAAACACAGATTTGAACAGATTTAAATTTAAGGAAAATATAGGACTAGAGAGATATCAGCTCTCTTACGCTTACTATGTAATGGTGGCCCTGTCGTATGTGGCCGCCATGTTTTCGTCTTTCATAAGACCGGGAATCATTGCTTCATCCCTTTTATGCCTTATATGGTTGCAGCTTTTTGCCATCCTTTATTTTGAGATGAAAGACAGGCGGATGGGGATAAAGGCTGCCTTTGCCACCATGAATACCATTGATATCCTGGCACTTATGTACTTTGTGTATAACCTTCTTTCGGTCATATGGTGTACGGCCTTTGGCATGCCCTTTTCGGTCTGGGCAGGGGAGTTTGTCACCGGGATATATACCATGGCTTTTTACATCGCGGGAAGGATAGCGAAGGAAAGCTTCAGGGATAAGTTTTATTCCTGGTTCATAGCGGCTGTCTATATCCTGGGTGTTATCGGAGTTATCCTGTTTATCTGGGGACCGCAGTTTTATCTGGATTATCTCTTTCATGCCGACCTTATATCTAAGGCTGACATCGGGACCATGAGAGTCAGGATGCATTCAGTCACCGGCAGTATCCAGCTGGGATATATTTCAGTGGCTGCCATGCTGGGAGCGGTCCATTTTATCATGAAAAGCAGGGGCAAAAAGGGGAAGCTTCTGCTTCTGGGCGCCATGCTCTTTGCCTTTTTGAGTAACCAGCGTTCCGCCATGGTGGTAGCCATACTGGTGCTTTTATACATAAACTATCTGGTATTTTTTGTGTACAGGTTGTTTGATAAAAAGTATTTTGCCATCGAGTGCGTGGCCTTCGGAGGCGTTTTTGTGCTGATGTGTGTGATCTTTTCTTCAGCCATCATGAAGGTTTACTATCGTTTGGTATCTTTGCCGGGGGCCATAGGACAGAGATCCGATCAGTGGATCGGCGCCATAAACAATATGTCAAGTCTCTGGCTGGGCAATGGTCTGGGGGCCAACGGTCACAGGGCTAACGGCATAAGTGAACACATGATAGCCGATGGCGGCCTGGCCAAGCTTTTTGTGGAAATGGGCGTGATCGGAACCGCCATTTTTATATATCTGATGATTCTGTGTTTTAAATATGCGTTGAGGGATTTGGGCATATGCGCTGCCGAGTGCGGTATCATAGCCGTGACCCTGCTTACCAGCATTGGATCTAACATACTTACTTTTCAGCTGGCGACCCCGGTATTCTGGTTTGCGGTGGGCGTGATAGGAGCGTGTGTTAAGGATTCTTCTTCACGATTACCTGCAAGAGTTGACTAATAATATGAAACCACTGGCACTTTATCTTCCACAATTTCATACCTTCCCCGAAAATGATGAGTGGTGGGGCAAAGGCTATACCGAGTGGACTGCGGTCCGCAAGGCAAAGCCCCTTTTTGAGGGGCATAGGCAGCCAAGGATACCTCAGAATGAGAACTATTACGACCTTGATAATGATGGGGTAAAGACACTCAGATGGCAGGCAGATCTGGCCAAAAAATACGGCATATACGGGTTCTGCTTTTATCAGTACTGGTTTAATTCCAAACAGCTCATGGAAAAGCCCATGGAGACCCTGCGGGATAATCCCGACATAGACATGAATTATTGCGTCTGCTGGGCTAATGAGAGCTGGACCAGAACCTGGTACGGTCTGCAGAATGAAGTGCTCATGGCTCAGGAGTATGGTAAGAAAGAGGACTGGATAAAGCATATAGATTATCTACTGACATTCTTTAAGGACAGGAGATATATAAAGATCGGAAATAAGCCGGTACTCATGATCTACAGGAGTTATGACATAGCCGACCTGGGCCGGATGAAGGAAGTCTTTGAAGATAGAGTCAGGGCCGCGGGCTTTGACGGGGTTTACATAATATCAGCAAAAACTGCAGGAGAGCAGGATGACAGAGGCGAACTGATAGATGCATATTATTATTTTGAACCGGGATATTCTTTAAAACATGGATTGAAACCATGGCAGACCATGAAGTATAATATATCAGTAGCCTTAAGGTCGCTTTATAATAAGTGTTTTAAGACTACTCTCCTGGAGCGTATGATCTCCATGGAATGGATATATTCTTCCATTGAGAATAGGAAGTATGCTGATAATGAGATCCCCGGGACTCTGGCACGCTGGGATAATACGCCGCGAAGGGATCATAAGGGGCTTGTGTATATGGGGAGCAGTCCTTCGCGTTTCAGGGAAAATCTGGGACGGCTTCAGGATATTGTTGATGGTCGGGGCAGTAATGGAACCAACATGACTCAAAGCGGAACTGTGCCGATTAAAAACGAAACTGCAGTTAACATAACTCAAGATAAACAGATGTTAACTGAACCCGCAAACGAGGTTGACATAACAATTGAGAACCTTGACATAAATCAGCAGAATAATATAGCGCATGAGGATGGCGAGGTTGACATAAAAGAACTGATCATTATCAATGCAATGAACGAATGGGGAGAAGGTGCCATGCTTGAGCCGGATGAGGCGGAAGGCTATGGCTATCTTGAAGCAGTCGCTGAAGTGATCGGCTGTTAACTGAATCATAGAGAACTGTGACATTTGATAAATAACCTTTTGACATGAAAAACTGGAAAGCTACTGCTGTGGCATTTTTTGTCCTGCTGTGTGTAATCTTAAACTGTTTTGGAAAATGGGTGGCAGAGTCCCTGGGACTGCCTCTGTGGCTTGATGCCTTTGGTACGGTTCTCACGGCCTGTGCCCTGGGACCGGCCTGCGGAGCGATCGTGGGTTTTGCTTCCAATACCATCTATGGCATGTATCACACCTCTGCCCTTATCTACAGCCTCACCAGCATCGTCATCGGAATAACCGTGGGCGTTGCGGCTAAGAGAGGCTGTTTTGAAAGTCTTTTCAGGACCATGAGCGCCAGCGTCGTGGTCACCCTGGCGTCAGTCTGCGTTTCCGTTCCCGTTAATCTGATCTTCAACAGCGGTATGACGGGCAATATATTCGGTGACGGCGTTATCGAATATCTGTATGAAAAGGGGCTTGCGCGTTTTGTATGTTATTTCATCGGTGAATTCTATATCGATTTTCTGGATAAGGTCATCACTCTGGTCTGCATTCTGGCATTGATCAGATTATACCGTATGAAAAAAAGAAAAAGTGAAGAAAAAAAGCAGCAGGCAGGGCCTAAAGCTATGCTTGGCTTTATGCTTGTTTTGTCTCTGTCGGCAATCTTTACCCGGGATGCATACTGCGAAACGGGGATAAAAGACTTCGATTCCTACGTGCAGACGGTATACAGCACGGAAAACGGGCTGCCCTGCGGTGAGGCCAATGACATAGCCCAGACCAAGGACGGCATACTGTGGATCGGAACCTATGCAGGTCTGTACAGATATAATGGAAGTGAATTCCGTTTCATGAATTATTTTGAATCTGTCAGAAACGTGAACTGTCTGTATGTGGATGGGGAAGGACGTCTGTGGATAGGCACCAATGACAGAGGCGTGGCCATATGTATAAATGAGACGGTGGTGAATGTCCTGGACACCATGAAGGGGCTGCCTTCGGATTCCATCCGCAGCATAGTCATGGGAGATGACGGAACCTATTATATCGGAACTTCCGACAGCATGCAGGTGGTGGTATTAAACGGCGGCCTTAAAATGAGAAATACCATAGATGAGGTCAAATATGCGCAGAGCAGCTGCGCGGGAAGCGACGGATATGTTGCAGCGGTCACGGCAGCCGGTGAACTTTTCCTGCTAAAGGAAGGTCAGATACTGGATAAAAGGACTAATCTTTCGGCTCAGGAAGCGTTTATGTGCTGTCATTTTGGCAGGGACGGATCCCTCATGGCGGGCACTTCAGCAGGCGGTATCCACACTTATGAGATAAAAGACGGTAAGCTGTTGGAGGTTACCCACAGGTTTATCGATAACTCTTCCATGATAAGGGAACTGTATCAGGATGAAGAAGGGGGCTGTTATGTGTGCTCCGATGAAGGAATAGGCTATGTCAATCCGGGCGGCGCTTTCAGGAAGCTGAATACAGGCAGTTTCCGCAATGCCATAGATCACATGCTGGTGGATTATCAGGGAAATCTGTGGTTTACGTCATCCCGTCTGGGACTTCTGTGCATGTCTCCCGCGTCTTTTTCCAATATGTATAAGGTTTCGGGTCTGGAGGAAAAGGTGGTTAATTCGGTCTGTGAATGGAGAAGGCTTTTGTATGTCGGAACCGATAACGGACTGGATGTCATAAGTCCCGAAAGGAGGACTTCGGTTGCCAATCCTTATACGCAGGAACTTTCGGATGTGCGCATCAGGTGCGTGCGAGCCGATTCAAAGGGGAATCTGTGGGTCTGCACCTTTGGAAAGGGACTGGTCAGGATTTCCCATTCGGGAAAAATAAAATATTTTGATGATCTGGGAAGCCGTGTCAGGCTGATAAGCGAACTGTCTACGGGAGAAATGGTGGTCTCTGCCGATAAGGGCATCGTATGGATCGACGGTGATAAGGTGACCGGGGAGATACCCTACGGCGATGAATTGGGTAATGCGCTGGTACTTTGTCTTCTGGAACTTGATGACGGCAGGATACTGGCAGGAACGGACGGAGAGGGCATTGCTGTGATAAAGGATAAAAAGGTGGAGCGCACCTTGAATCGCCGTGACGGCCTGAGCTCCGGAGTTATCATGCGAATGGTGAAGGACGGCAGAGAGGGTGTTTTTGTCGTCACCAGTAACGGACTTAATTATTCGGATCTGACCGTGAGCAGTATAAGGAGCCTTGATAATTTCCCTTATTATAACAACTATGATATGGAAGTTATGAGCGACGGGCGACTTTTTATATGCTCCAGCGCCGGTCTTGATGTGGTGGGACGTGAGGATCTGCTCAAAGATGGGGAGGGAATGATGACCGAACTCCTTGATTCAAGGAGAGGCCTTACTGCATCCCTTACGGCTAATGCGTGGAATCACAGGGATGACAAGGGTAATATCTATCTTTCCACGGACAAGGGCGTATACAAGATAAATGTAAATGATTATCAGAAGACCAGGAGTTCCTATCGTATGATGGTGTCCACCATCAAAACCGATGATGTGTACAGACCGGTGGAGCGCGGCATACCTTTTGAGATAGGCAGAAATGTGGCCAGGATAGAGATATTCCCGGAGGTTATAAACTATGCCATAGAGGATCCTTACGTTAGGTACCAGCTGGAGGGGTTTGACGCATCCCCCACCACGGTTTTGCAAAGCGAGCTTTCCAGTATAGTTTATACCAATATCCCCTCCGGGGAATACACCTTCAGGCTGAGCGTTCTGGACGGTAAGTCGGATAAGATCATTGAGAGCAGTACATATAATATCATCGTGGCCAAGGAAATCTATGATAATGCATGGTTCCCCATCTATATGGTGGTGGTGGGGATGCTGGCGGTGAGCTGGTTGACCTGGTTCGTAGTCAGGACCCAGATACAGCGTACTCTGGAATTCCAGAGAAAAGAGATCGAGTTTGGCAGAGAGCAGATCCGCATGGGCAACCAGACGATTCTTGCCATTGCAAAGACGGTGGATGCCAAGGACGGGAATACCAGTATGCACTCCCAGCGTGTGTCGGATTATTCCGTCATGTTGGCCAGGGAGCTGGGCTTTAGTGAGGATGAGTGCGAGAATCTGAGAAAGGCCGCCCTGCTCCATGATATAGGCAAGATCGCCATACCCGACCGTGTGCTGAATAAGCCCGGCAGGCTGGATGATGAAGAATATGCAACTATGAAGAACCATGTCAAATACGGTGCGGATATCTTAAAAGATTTCACTCTGGTGGACCATGTGGAGGAGGGCGCCAGATATCATCATGAAAGATATGACGGAACCGGCTATTTAGAGGGTCTTAAGGGAGAGGATATACCTCTTTACGGCCGTATCATTGCCGTGGCTGACGCCTTTGACGCCATGACCGCAAACCGTGTCTACAGGAAAAAGCAGAGCTTTGATTATGTGCTTTCCGAGATCGAAAAGGGCAGGGGAACCCAGTTTGACCCTGAGATCGCCGATGCCCTTCTTCGGCTCATTGACAGTGGCAAAATAGATGTAAAGGCTCTTTATGCCACGGATCCGATGAATTCGGCAGCCCTGGTCAAAGTCATGGCTGAGGCACACCGGGACAGGAAGGAAGAGGACGGGACTAAAAAAGGTAAAAACAGCGTGAAAAAATCTGATGAGGCCGGTAAAAGATCGGATGATGGCATAAAGAAGACAGTGGAAGACAAGGAGGATAAGGCATGAAAAGAAATCTTATCATCACCATTGTGACAGTGACCATCCTCCTTCTTTTCACCGGAGCGTACAGGATACTGGAGATAAACACATCGGACCCGTATCATGTGGTAAAGGTCGGCTATATCTATGACGGAGACGAAAGCGCGCCATATACGGCCAATTTTATAAGAGCTCAGCACGCCATAGAGAAAAAATATGAGGGCAGGGTTGAATCGGTGGTAAGGAGTAATGTGCCTGCTGCATCAGGTCCCGAGATGCTTTCTGAACTGGTGGCGGAGGGCTGTGAGATCATTTTTACCACCAGTTACGGATATCAGGAGGCGGCAAAGGAGTGTGCCGCGGCGAATCCCAAGGTACAGATCTGTGAGGCTACGGGCGATATGGCCAACACCGATCCTGTGCTTTCGAATTATCATAATTTTATGGGAAGGATATATGAAGGCCGTTATGCCGCGGGCGTGGTGGCCGGGATGAAGCTTCGTCAGATGATCGATGAAAAGGTGATAAAGCCGGAGGAGGCAAAGGTCGGCTATGTGGCTGCCTATCCCTATTCTGAGGTGATATCGGGATACACGGCGTTTTTCCTGGGAGTCAGGAGTAAGGCGCCTGAGGCGGTCATGACAGTCCGCTACACCAATACCTGGAACAACTATACACTTGAGTATGAGAACGCAAAGGAAATGATAAAGGAAGGCTGTGTGCTCATATCGCAGCACAGTGATACCATAGGCCCTGCGGTGGCCTGTGAGGAAGCTCAGGAAAGACACCCCGTATATCACGTGGGGTACAACCAGAGCATGATCGATGTGGCCCCCACCCGAACCCTGGTCAGCACCCGCATAAACTGGGAACCTTACATGATAAGCGCCGTAGGTGCAGTCATAGATAAAAAGAATATAGAGAAGGCTGTGAAAGGGGACGTATACGGAAATGATGCCTGCGCAGGTTTTAAAGAAGGCTGGGTCGAGATGATGGAGCTCAATTCCCAGATAATCGCTGACGGTACCCGGGAGGTGCTGGATGATACCGTGGATGGCTTCAAAAAGGGAAGGATAGACGTCTTTTCCGGGGCTTATACCGGCACCGATCCCTTTGAGCCCGATGACAGGATCGACCTTAGAGTATCTTATAAGGAGAATAATAAAGCATCTGCGCCCTCATTCCATTATGTATTGGATGATGTGATCACGGTGGAAGAGTAAGAGATCGTATATTTGATTTGATGTATTAAGAACTGAAAACTGTTGAGAAATTATATTGTAATTATGTAAACCAATGCGCGTACAAATTGCAGTAAAGACCAGTGATGAAATAAAAGTATAGGATATTATGTAAATCTAACTTCGTCCTGTGCCAACTGCTTGTTCCTTCTTTTTGTGTTCATAATAAGGAGCGACGGAGCGTAAAGCGCCAGAAATCTTTTGAGACGAAGCTTTTTATCCCCTCTGATGAGGGGATTTTTGTTTTCCGGATCTATATCACGGATCGTCTTTTCATACTCATTCAATGCGCCCCGGTAAGTCTTTATATCACCCTTGCCTGATGCCAGATATACATTCTGGATCGCTGTTATGCATTCATAGAGCATATATTTATCAATAAGGTTACATAACTCAGGGAAATTAGATTTTATGTAAACTGAAAGCTCGAGATTTGCCTCATGATTGTGGGCGGCCACATCTCCCGATTTTGACATGCTGCCCGCTCGTTCCCTGTAATGATATTTGGGGGTGGGATCGTATACTATGCGATTTGCCCGTCCCAGGACTTTGTCGATGACTATCCTGTCTTCCACATAGGAATCTATGGGGAAGGTGATCCCGTACCATAATTCCTTTTTGTAAAGCTTATCCCAGCTGTGAAGGTAAAACCCCGTGCCGGAAAGGATCATCTCCATGGCACCGTGGGCATCCATCACTTTAGGACCATCGGGAAGAGGAGAGTCGGATAAGGTTTTGTTCACGAATTCATAATATCTGCCGCAGACACTGATATCGGCATTTTTTTCGTCCATCAGTGATATGAGATGTTCAAACATGTCAGGGTCCGTGAAGTCGTCCGAGTCCACGAAACCGATGAGGTCTCCCGTGGCGGCCTCAAGTCCTCTGTTCCTGGCATCCGATACGCCGGCAGCGGCGCAGGTTATGATCTTTATACGCTCATCCCTCGCGGCATATTCACGGCAGATCTCTTCGCAGCCGTCATCTCCCCCGTCCTTATCTTTTCCTGCTACGGCTATGATCTCAAGGTTTTTATAGGTCTGCGAAGTCACGGAGTCAAGGCATTGCCTCAGGTAGTCCTTAACCTTGTATATTATTATTATGACGCTGATCTTTTTCATGCCATTTTAAATAGTTTCTGTATCCTTTTTCAAAAAAATCCACCAGCACATCCAGCATCTCATCAAAGGCTGCATCCCGTTCCTTTTTGCCGGCGAATATCTCCTCTGCCTGATCCATGAGTTCAAATATCTTCACCGGCTCACCGGCCTGTTTCACCGTTTCGATATATGCGGCGGCTGAATGTGTCATACGCTTTAATTCTTCATCGTCTACCGGTCTGTCAAAATCCTTAAGGGCAGCAGGCAGCTTTGAAAAGTCCGATATCAGTGTGATGCCCTCTATCAGAGAGAAGGGTACCTCGCCGAAGATAATGGAGCGTTTTCCCAGAAGCGCCGATTCATAGGCTGCGGTTCCGGTTATGGTGACTATACCCTTGGCGTTTAAGATCCAGGGCTTGGGATCCTTATAATGGTTTACCTGTACCACCCTTACATTGTGGAGCTCGGCTGCCTTTTCATAAAAGGACAGCGCCCGCTCACCCAGCATGGCCTGGTGTTCCTTTACGTAGAGCTTCCAGCCGATGGGCAGGGATTTGCTGACCTGTTCGATGAGATTCAGCTCGTCCACATAGTATGAGGCTTTTACAAATACCGAGGATTCGGGGATCAGATGCAGGGGCATGTAAACATAGTCCTCGCCTTCTATGGGAGGCTCAAAATACCTGTTTTTACCATAAAGCATCCGCTTGTTTAATTCCGTCTCCAGATAGTGACGAAGATAGGGAAGGGAAGGAGCGTAAAGCATCCTGCTTTTCTTTTTCTGCTTAAGGTTTCCTGCGGTGATGTCCTGGTCAAAAAAGTAATTCCATTTACCTCTCATGACCCTGGAGATCCAGATGAGGGAATCTCTTTCGTATTTATTGGTTACGGAACCGGAAAATTCCTGGTTCATGATGGAATTTTTGGCCCGGTAGTCCATGATGTAGTCGATGGATTCCTTAAGGTCCTCATCGCTTTTTTTCAGGTTCTCTTCATACATATACCGGATGTAATCATCTATTCCATAGGAGTTTTGGAAACTGGGGTATTTGTAATAACCGAATTTTGAATACTCTATGGTGAGGGCAGGGACACTGTGCCGGTATGCCACCTCCGCCAGAACTGTGCGCTGCAGCTCCGCATTGTCCATGTCCAGTATGATGTCGGGCTTAAACTCATCAAAGATGCCGATAATCTTTTTGTAATTAAGCTCCAGCCACAGGCAGTTCTCCTCGTATGAGGTGAGGGACCAGTATATCCTGAAGTGATAGTGTCTGGTATTTTCCTGGGAGGCCATGAGTTGGAGATTGAGGGGTTTGAAGTGGCAGTAATCCCGCTCGATCATATTCAGATAATCCATATCCATGGGGCCGTCCTTGGGTAAAAGCGGGGCGGATCCTCCCACTGCCTTTTTTACACCCCGTCTGACCCCTGTCTTTTTACGCCAGGAATCCATCCTGTCGATGAACTCGTTACAGATGTCCTTTACGTCATAGATCTGTATCCCGTCCAGTTTTTTAAACTGATAATAGGTATGCTCATTGTAGTAGCATTTGTTGAATGAGGACTCGGAGCTCATTATGAAAAATGCCGCTACGTCATTGTCCTTTTTAAGGCTTTCGGCCAGAAACCACAGGGGCTTGCAGTAGGTCTCCCTGCAGATGAGCAGTACTTTCTTGTTTTTCCATGTGAATTCTTTCATAACGGTAATAGTATATCCAAGTTGCGTCAAATGTTCAATTATGAAAACTTTTTTGTGGATTTTGCACATGATATATGTTAAAATTATGTTTGGATGGGGCCTTTAAGCAAAGGCTTCTCCGTGAGAGAGGTATTCCGGCAGGGTTCTTTGGGGCTTTGCCTTAAAAGTGTACATGGAGGTGTATCATGCTGATTACGTTGCTGCCTATGTTTGACAAGGACCTTAAGGTGCGGGCATATTCCGTTTTTTCCCAGAAGTCAAATCAGTTTTTAAATCCGCTGAGTATGATGACGGGAGTGAATGACGGGGCTACCAGCGTTCCCGGACTTTCCATACTTAATGCCATGGGCATTGAGACTATTTCCGAGGATTCGGAGGTCTTCATCCCCGTGAGCAATGTCGCCATCTTCTCTGATATGGACAGTCAGTGTGAAGGGATAGCCCATGATCGGATCGTATTTTTGCTGGACCGTACGGTTCCTCCCGTGGATATGTATGTGGACAGGGTAAAGCAGCTTCGTGAGGCCGGATATAAGATGGCCATCCGCAAGATAGCGGTGAGCGAGTTTGTGGACTATGCGCCTCTTCTGGCACATATGGATTATGTCCTTCTCAATAATAAAAAGATAGTTATAGAAAAGGCGAAGATATTCTTTGCCCGTATGTATCCCATGGCAAAGCTCATTGCCGGTGGCATAGAGACCATGGAGATATTTGAGGGGCTTAAGGAAACCGGAGGATATGACCTTTATGAGGGAGATTTTTATCGTATCCCCGTGGCTATGGGCAACAGCGAGCTGACCCCCGCAAAGGTGACATATCTTCAGCTTTTAAAGGTAGTGAATTCACCTGACTTTGAACTGCAGGCGGCGGCGGATGTCATCGGACGCGACCCGGCTCTGACCATATCATTACTTAAGATGGTAAACAGAGTGGTAAAGACCGCACAGATCACCACCATCAGACATGCGGCTGCCATGCTGGGTCAGAGAGAGCTCAAAAAGTGGATAAATACGGTAGTCACCGAGGAACTTTATTCGGACAAGCCCAGCGAGCTTACCAGGCTTTCTCTTCTGCGTGCCAGGTTCTGCGAGAATCTGGCAGGTGTATTTGAGCTTAAGATGCAGAGCGAGGAGCTGTTCCTGATGGGTCTGTTCTCAGCCCTGGATGCGGTTCTTGAAAAGCCGCTGGCGGAGGCACTGGAGCTTATACAGTTGGCGCCGAGCATTTCCAATGCCCTCCTTAAGCATGAGGGCCCTCTGGCCTGCGTGCTGGAGTTTATGGAAGCGTATGAGGCCGGTGACTGGCCGGAGGTGTCCAGGATCATGCTGCTTCGGAATCTGGATATCGATCCCATCTATAAGGCTTATGAGGATGCGCTGATCTGGTATAAGATGACTCTTGTGGGATAAGTTTTATCAGTTGTCATCCTGAACGTTTGGCAGTTGTCATCCTTAGCGAAGCGAAGGATCTTTTAAAAACTGGGGCACCGTACACCGGTGCCCTTTTGAAGGTAGTATATAGTATCAGACAAAGGAAAGGGTTAAAAATGCATCAGACAAAGTGGTATGAAACCATAGTATACATCGCGTACTTCGTAATGCTGATCGTGGCGATCCTGCTTAATGTATTTGCCTCGGACGATATAAGCGTTGCAAATATCATAGTCACGGTATTGATGTTCATTCTCGTTTTTATTATTTTCGTGACCTGTGACAAGAACGCCTTTAAGCCGGCGGCCGCCATTGCGGACGACCTTGGCGAGGCCTGCGAAAAGATGGAGCGGGACGCATTGAGGGAGCACACATTTTTGTATGATAAGTACAGGAATGAAAATGCGGAGCTTTTCAAAAATGAAGTGCTGAAACGGGAGTATGCGGATTTTGTATTCGAACTGGACCGTATAGAGCAGACTGCTTTGCCTTATTATAAGTGCAGTATCCAGGATTATATAAATTACGATCTGATGGACTATGTGCTTCACCGCAATATTCTGAATCAGGTGGCACCCGCCATGACGGGACTGGGTATCCTGGGTACCTTCATAGGACTGGCTCTGGGTCTTAACAGCTTTTCCACAGGTTCCACCCTGGAGATCGCAAACAGCATACAGCCTCTGATGGCCGGTATAAAAGTGGCCTTCCACACATCCATCTATGGTATGGTTTTCTCCCTTGTCTTTAACTATTCCTTAAGGCGCAGGGTGGAGGACGCCGAGCATGCCGTCAGAAAATTTGTAAACGATTACAAGAAATATGTCCTTCCCGATACGGCAAACGATGGCTTCAACAGACTGATTGAGCTGCAGCAGGAGCAGACCAGGGTCATATCCCAGCTGTCTACCGAGGGCGCGGCAAACTTCTCCAGAGAGATCGGCGCCATGCTCATACCCCAGTTTGACAGGTTTGACAGCACCATTGAGAATTTTGCAAACCAGGCTACGAAGAATCAGCTTGATTCACTTGCAGTGATAGTCAACTCCTTCATCAGCGAGATGAATAAGTCTCTTGATGACACCTTCAAAAAGCTTTCGGAGCAGTCCTACGCAAATATGGCTGCCCAGAAGGAAAATGAGGAAAAGATACGTCAGATGATCGAGACCACCGGCGGAGCCCTTGATAATATCGCAAAGATACAAAAGGGCAGCGAAGAACTGACGGCTCTTATGCTTAAGTGTGTGGCTGATGTAAATATCATGCATGAGACCATGCTCAAGGATATTGAAAAACTGAACGCCCTGGCTGAAAATGACAAGGCTCTCATCAGGAAGCAGGAACTGACGGCCCAGGCACTGGTGAGCAGGAGTGTTCTTACGGATTCTTCCATAAAGGCTCTGGATCAGCGTATCGCGGCCCAGCAGGAGCTGCTTGACGGCCTGAACCAGACTTTGGCTTATTCTTATGACAATGTGGATAAGAACTTTGAAAAGGCGGCAAATGCCATCGAGGATCTGACGGATACCCTCAATCAGATACGTGAGGCCGAACGCCACAGAAAGCGCGGACTGTTTCGGTGATCAGGCTGCTGTGAATTCCGGTGTTTCGCTGTGAATTCCGGCATTTCGCTGTGAATTCCGGCATTTTCCCACTGTCATTCTGAGCGAAGCGAAGAATCTTTGATCTTCTTTGCTGTAGTGTTCCTCGGGATGACGCATATGAAAAAGGAATAAAAACGTGTTATCTTACAATCGTAAACATGACGAAGAAACTTCATATTGGATGTCCTATTCGGACATGATGGCAGGCCTACTTCTGGCTTTTGTGCTCATCATCTCCTTCACCGTGCTCAATGCAAAGATACAGTACGATGAAAAGGAAAACGAACTTTTGGGCAAGGAACAGGAACTCATGACCCGGACGGATGAGCTGGAAAAGCAGCGCATCAAGGTGGCGGATCAGGAGATGAAACTCAATGACCAGGAACAGGCTCTGGCCAAGCAGGGAGAAAGGATAGCCCTTCAGGAGAAAAAATTGAAGGAGCAGAATGAACTGCTATCCCAGCTGCAGGCTTTGATGGATGAGCAGCAGGCTAAGCTGGACGATATCATCGGTGTCAGGAGTGAGCTGGTGGAGGCCCTTAAGGCTGAGTTTGAAAATGATGAACTCAGCATAGCCGTGGATGAGCAGACCGGCGCCATCACCTTTGATTCAAATATCATGTTTGATTATAACAAGGACACTCTGACGGATTCGGGAAAGGAGTTCCTGGATGAGTTCCTTCCCAGGTATGTAAATATCCTGCTGGGTGAAAAGTACAGACCTTATGTCTCGGAGATCCTCATCGAGGGCCATACGGATACTGACGGTAATTATATATTCAATCTGGACCTGTCACAAAAGAGAGCCTATTCCGTGGCGGAATACTGTATGTCCGATGACACGAATGTGTTGTCCGATGAGGCGCTGGAGGCATTGCGCTCAGTGGTATCCGTGACGGGACGCTCCTACAGCAGCCCCATCTATGATGAAAGCGGAGAGGTGGACATGGTGGCTTCCCGCCGCGTGGAATTTTTGTTCAGGCTTAAGGATGAGGAGATGATCCGTGAGATGATCGATATCCTTTCAAGTCAGGATCCCGGAGCTGCTCCTGCACCGGAGGGTGAACAGCAGCCGGAGGGTGAAGCGGCACCTGAAGGCGGCGAGGCACAGTAATAGCTGTTAAGTGATTAAAGTGATTAAAGGGGCAAAACGATGAGCCGTGTATCTTTGATCGTTCCCGTATACAATACAAAAATTGATTATCTGCGCCGTTGCGTTGAGAGCATCCTGTCTCAGGATCATGAGGATAAGGAACTTATTCTGGTCAACGACGGTGCCAACGATGCTCTGAGCGCCGGTTATGAGGCGCTTTGCCGGGAATATCCACAGATCAATTATATATATCAGGAAAATCAGGGAGTATCCGTAGCCAGAAATGCAGGTCTTGATGTGGCTACGGGTGATTTTGTCATGTTTGTGGACAGCGACGATTTCATTTCTCCGGGGCTGTTAAGTCATCTGACGGGAGTTATGAAACCGGAGCTGGATATCCTCTTTTACGGATACTGTACCAGCTATACAAATCGAGAGTTGGAAAGAGTTATTAAGAATCCTGACCCTTCTTTGTTTACCCCGGATGTACTGCAGCGGGCCATATTGAACGCAAATCCCGCTATTGGCCCCTTAGAGGTGGGTGCCCCCTGGGGCAAATTCATAAGGCGCAGCGTCATAGAGGAAAACAAAGTACGTTTTAAGCCGGGACTTAAAAAGGGGCAGGATACCGTCTTTACCCTTCATCTTTTACAGCACTGCAGGCAGGTTTCATACGAGCCGGTATGCGGCTATCATTACAGGGTGGTATCCACTTCCATAAGCCACAGGTTCAGTGCAGATATAGTCGCGATCATGGAAAAGACTCTGGATGCCTATACGGATTTTGTAAGGCAGTATAAGACTGACGGCTCCTTTGATAAACTGCTGATGACCAAGTATTACAGAGTGCTGACGGGAGAATATCTGGATCTTTATTTCATGCACAGGGATAACCATGCAGACAATGAGGCTCTGAGGAAGGAATACGCACATCTACTGTCAAAGGACTGTTATAAAAAGGCAGTGCAGAGTATGGCCGATGTGGATCTGAAGGGGCTGGATGCATTGGTGTACAGACTGGTTAAAAACAGGAGGCTCAGAACTCTCTGGGCTCTTAAGAAATCCATGCAGATCGCCAAAGGGATTATAGTAAATGATTATGAATGAGCCGCTTGTGACCGCGGTCATAACCACATATAAGAGAAAAAAAGAGGTGATCGGCCGTGCGGTAAAGAGCGTGGCTGATCAGACCTACGCTAACCTGGAACTCATTATCGTGGATGACAACAGGGAAGATGAGGAAGGCAAGGGCTATTCTGCCATGCTCACTGATGCCGCCGCTCCTTTTTTTGAGCGGGATAAGGATGCGCTTCGAATCGTAAAGACCGAGGATGGAAAGCATGGTGCCCAGGCTGCTAGAAACACCGGTATTCATCTGGCAAAGGGCGAATACATAGCCTTTCTCGATGATGATGATGAATGGCTCCCGGCCAAGATAAAAAAGCAGGTCGAGTTCATGAAGCTTCATCCCGACACGGGCATGTGCTTTTGCAGGGGCTGGAGGATAAATGAG